>NZ_JBFTLH010000006.1:0-337936 GCF_056396345.1 Cupriavidus sp. 05T42 | reverse complement strand
GCCATGGAGAGCTTCTTCGGCATCCTAAAGTCCGAATTCTTCTACCTGAACAAGTTCACCAGCATCGAGCAACTGCAGGATGGACTGCGCCAATACATTCACTACTACAATCATGACCGCATCAAGCTCAAACTAAAAGGGCTGAGTCCYGTGCAATACAGGACTCAGCCCTTTCCGGCCTAGCCATCAACCGTCCAACTTCTGKGGGTCAGTTCACGATGCCTGGCTTTCTTGTTTCTGCACGATCCCGTCAGAGGATCTGCCGGCCAATCCACCATGCGATGGCGGCCATGAACGCCGACGCCGGAATGGTCAGCACCCACGCCCAGACGATGTTGCCCGCCACGCCCCAGCGCACGGCGGACATCTTCTGCGCCGAACCCACGCCAACGATGGCACCGGTAATCGTGTGCGTGGTCGACACTGGCACACCAAGCGCCGAGGCGATGAACAGCGTAATCGCCCCGCCCGTCTCAGCACAGAAACCGCCAACCGGCTTCAGCTTGGTGATCTTCTGGCCCATGGTGCGGACAATACGCCAGCCGCCGAACAGCGTGCCCATGCCGATGGCCACGTAGCAGCTCACGATCACCCAGGTCGGCGGGCCCGAGGCCCCCGTGGCGATATGGCCGCTCGCGATCAGCAGCATCCAGATAATGCCGATGGTCTTCTGCGCGTCATTGCCGCCGTGGCCGAGGCTATAGAGCGACGCCGACACCAGTTGCAGACGGCGGAACCAGCGGTCCACGCGCGACGGCGGCGTGCKGAAGAACGTCCAGCCCACCACCACCATCATTATCGATCCCAGCACGAAGCCKAGCAGCGGCGAAATCAGGATGAAGGCCACGGTCTTGATCAGGCCGTTACCAACCAGCGCGCCGGTGCCGGCCTTGGCCACCGCTGCGCCGACCAGTCCGCCGATCAGCGCGTGCGACGACGACGACGGAATCCCGTAGAACCACGTGATKACGTTCCACGCGATGGCGCCGACCAGCGCGCCGAAGATAACGTAGTGATCGACGATGTTGACGTCAATCGTGCCCGTGCCGACGGTGGCGGCCACCTTCAGGTGGAACACGAAGATCGCGACCACGTTGCACATGGCGGCCATCGCCACGGCATGGTGCGGCTTCAGCACACCCGTGGACACCACCGTGGCGATCGAGTTGGCCGCATCGTGGAAGCCGTTCATGAAGTCGAACAGCAACGCGAGCACGACCAGCAGGCCGATCACCCACAAGCTCATTTGAATGGTTTGCATGCGAGTGCGCGCCTCAGGCGTTTTCCAGGACGATGCCTTCGATGATGTTGGCCACGTCCTCGCACTTGTCGGTAATGGTCTCCAACTGCTCGTAAATCGCCTTCAACTTGATCAGGCGCTTCACGTCGGTCTCTTCCCGGAACAGCTTCGACATGGCCGAGCGCATCACGCGGTCTGCCTCGGACTCGAGCTGGTCGATCTGCTGTGCGGTCTTCAGGATCGTGCTGGCATTACCCATGTCTTCGAGCAGCCCCACGGCAATCTTCACCTGATCGCAGCACTGCACGCAGATGGTGGCCAGGCGGCGGGCTTCGTCCGTCAGGCTGGTCACGTCGTAGAGCGAGATCGTCTCGGCCACGTCTTCCATCAGGTCCAGGATGTCGTCCATGGTCGTGATGAGCTTGTGGATCTCGTCGCGGTCCAGCGGCGTKATGAAGGTCTTGTGCAGCAGGTCGATCGTGTCGTGCGTGATGCGGTCAGCCTTCTTCTCGGTGGCCTGCACGCGCCGGGCATGGGCTTCAGCGTTGGGCAGGTCGTTGACGAGGGCTTCCAGCTCGTGGGCGGCGGTCACCGCGCAATCGGCGTGCTGGTTGAAGTATTCGAAGAACTTGCCCTCGGTGGGCATGAATCGGCCGAACATGAAATGTCCTTGTGGCGCGCGCGCTGGCGCGTCAGGTTGTGTTGCAAAGGGGAGCCCGGCACACGCCGGCGCAGATTGCACGACAGCCGCGCTGGGCGGCTGTCATCAAAGCGCAATATTTTACAGGGTTACGGCCCGCTCAGGGGTTGCCGTGTGGGATCAGGTGTCGTTGTCAAAGAACGCCGGCCCACCGCTGAAGTTGTCGAACTTCGTGAATTGACCCAGGAACGTGAGCCGAACGGTGCCGATCGGGCCGTTACGCTGCTTACCGATGATGATTTCCGATGTCCCTTTGTCCTGCGAGTCCGGGTTGTAGACTTCGTCGCGATAAATGAACAGGATCACATCGGCATCCTGTTCGATGGCGCCCGATTCACGTAGATCGGACATCACCGGACGCTTGTTCGGACGCTGTTCCAGGCTTCGGTTCAGCTGCGACAGCGCGATCACCGGGCAGTTGAGTTCCTTGGCGAGGCCCTTCAGCGACCGGGAGATCTCCGAAATCTCGGTCGCGCGGTTCTCGCCGCTGCCCGAGCCGGACATCAGCTGGAGGTAATCGATGATGATCAGGCCAAGCTGCCCGCACTGGCGCGCGAGGCGGCGCGAACGCGCCCGCAGCTCCATCGGGTTCAGTGCTGGCGTTTCGTCGATAAACAATTGTGCGTCGTTCATGCGCTGGATGGCATGGGTCAGGCGCGGCCAGTCCTCGTCCAGCAGGCGGCCGGTACGCAACCGGTGCTGGTCGAGCCGGCCTACCGAGCCCAACATACGCATGGCCAGCTGCACACCGGCCATTTCCATCGAGAACACAGCCACGGGCAGACCCTGCTCCACGGCCACATGTTCGCCGATGTTCAGCGAAAATGCCGTCTTACCCATCGACGGACGGCCTGCCACGATGATCAGGTCGCCGGCCTGCATGCCGCTGGTCATCTTGTCCAGGTCGATAAAGCCAGTGGGCACGCCGGTCACGTCGGTGGCGGAATCACGGTGATACAGCTCGTCGATCCGCTCCACCACCTGCGTCAGCAGCGGCTGGATTTCCTGGAAGCCCTTCTGCCCCCGCGAGCCCTCTTCGGCAATCGCAAAAACCTTGGATTCTGCTTCATCAAGCAGCTCACGGACCTCGCGGCCCTTCGGCGCAAAGGCGGCCGAGGCAATGTCGTCCGCCACGGTGACCAGCTTGCGCAGCACCGAGCGCTCGCGCACGATTTCCGCATAGCGGCGGATATTGGCCGCGCTCGGCGTGTTCTGCGCCAGGGAGTTCAGGTAGGCCAGCCCACCCACCTCCTCGGCCTTGCCGGCCACCTGGAGCATTTCATACACCGTGATCACGTCCGCCGGCTTGGTGGCGGAGATCAGGCGGGCAATGCTCTGGAAGATGAGGCGGTGATCGAAGCGGTAGAAGTCCGATTCGGAGAGGAAGTCGGCAATACGGTCCCAGGCGGCGTTATCCAGCAGCAGACCGCCGAGTACCGATTGCTCGGCCTCGATGGAGTGCGGGGGAACCTTGAGACTGTCTAGTTGGGGATCGGCGGCAGGCGCATTCATGGGGTGGGATTATAGCGGCGCCGGACCCGGCCCAAGGGCGCGGCGGCAATAAAAAAGGCAGGAGCGCAGCTCCTGCCTTCTTGTGCATCGGACGCACCGGCCGGGGCCGGCGCATCGATACGGTGCTGCTTAGACGTGCTCGCCCAGGACGGACACGGTCACGTCCACCACCACGTCGGTGTGCAGCGCAACGTTGACCGGGTGGTCGCCAACGATCTTCAGCGGGCCGTTCGGCAGACGCACTTGGGCCTTCTCGACCTTGAAGCCTTGGGTTTCCAGGGCTTCGGCGATGTCGGCGTTGGTCACCGAACCGAACAGTCGGCCGTCCACACCCGACTTCTGGGTGATCTGGACGGTCAGGCCGTTCAGCTTCTCGCCTTCGCCTTGAGCGGCGGCCAGCTTAGCGGCAGCGGCCTTTTCCAGCTCGGCGCGCTTCACTTCGAACTCGGCGATCGCGGTTTGCGTGGCGCGACGCGCCTTCTTCGACGGGATCAGGAAGTTACGAGCGTAACCGTCCTTCACGCGAACGATGTCGCCCAGGTTGCCCAGGTTGATGACTTTTTCCAGCAGAATGACTTGCATCGTGTATTTCTCCTTGCGGTCCTGGGACTATCAGTTCTTGTGCAGGTCGGTGTACGGCATCAGCGCCAGGAAGCGGGCGCGCTTGATGGCCGTATCCAGCTGACGCTGATAGTGAGCCTTGGTACCGGTCAGACGAGCCGGCGTGATCTTGCCGTTATCGCCGATGAAGTCCTTCAGGGTGTCCAGATCCTTGTAGTYGATCTGTTMCACGCCAGCCACGGTGAAGCGGCAGAAGCGCTTGCGCTTGAACAGCGGGTTCTGTTGCTGGAAGCGCTTCTTGTTCTTGTTGTCACGTTTGACGAATGCCATGATTCAATCCTTTACGAATGCTTTACATCCAGTGATGTGAAAGACGAGTGCCTTGCTGTTGCGGTGCCTGCGGGTGAGGAATCCTTCGCAGTCGAGCAGCGTGCCGAGCGGTAACCGCTCCAGACGCTGGCCGACGGGACCTATCCCCATCGCCGCGATGGCGAATTCCACCTGCCGGGGCGTTTCCGCCTCCATGACCTCGCCGGCATGCTGCAGGATGCAGTTGACGACGGGTACACCGGCCGGGGTGTAGCGCAGCGCATCGCGCTCCGCGAGGGTGGCGGTCAGCCTTAACTGGTTCACCGCTGTGCTCCCCCGCTCTCGCTACCTGGCCTGCCGTGGCGGATTTCGCCTGCCACGACCGGCACCGCAGACTGCATTCAGGCAGCCTGGCCTTCCGTGGTCGTTTGCGCGGCCTTGCGGGCTTCTTCGCGCTGCACTTCCTTCATCATCGGCGAAGGAGCGGTCTCGGCCTTCTTGGTCTGCACGATCAGGTGACGCAGCACGGCGTCATTGAACTTGAAGGCGTGCTCGAGTTCGGCCAGGGTTTCCTTGCCGCATTCGATGTTCAGGCAAACGTAGTGAGCCTTGGCCAGCTTCTGGATCATGTAGGCCATCTGACGGCGGCCCCAGTCTTCCACGCGGTGAACCTGGCCGTTTTGCGACGTGACGAGCTGCTTGTAACGCTCGATCATCGCCGGCACTTGTTCGCTTTGGTCCGGATGGACGATAAATACGATTTCGTAATGACGCATTGACGCTCCTTTTGGATGTAGCCACCCGGGCGCCATGTCCGGTGTAGCAAGGTTGAATAGCCCGCGAGTATAGCCCGGTTMCGGGCCAGCACGCAAGCCGGCATCCCGGCAGGACGCTGGGAATCTCTCAGTATTGTCGGAAAACGGCCTGCAGGCGAGCCGGATCGGTGCCAAGCGACGCATCCGCCGCCAGCGCCAGCAGTAGCAGCACGCGCGCCTTGTACGGATTGAGATTGCCGGCGGAGGCGAATTCGCCCGAGGCCAGGCGCGGGCGTGCCGGCCCCGCCACATGGCCGGCGCCCGTGCGGGAGCTTCGCACCACGGCCACGCCTCGCGCAGCTGCATCGGCCAGCGCGTCGCCCAGCGTCTCATGGACCGAGCCATTGCCGGTGGCCGCCACCACGAACCCCTTTACGCCGGCCGAGACCATCGCATCCACGGCCACCCTGCCCGGCTGGGCATAGCTCGCCACGATTTCGACAAGCGGCCACGCCGTAGGCACGGGCAGCGCTGGCGCGTCGCTGGGGGCGCACGCGCGTGCAAAGCGCACGTAGGCATCCTGCACGAAACCAATTGGCCCGCCCGCCGGCGACGTGAACGCATTGACCGCCGAGGTATGGACCTTGGCGACATCGCGGGCCGCATGAATTTCCTGGTTCAGGACCACGAGCACGCCCTGCCCGCGCGCATCCGGGCTTGCCGCCACGCGCACTGCGTCGAGCAGATTCAGCGGACCATCGGCCGAGAGCGACGTGGACGGGCGCATTGCCGCGGTCAGCACCACCGGCACCGCGCTCCGCTGCGTCAGGTGCAGGAACATCGCCGTTTCTTCAAGCGTGTCCGTGCCGTGGGTAATCACCACGCCCACCACATCGGGCTGCGCGACCCAATGCGCCACCCGTGCGGCAAGCGTCGCCCACAGGCTGAAGGCCATGTCCTTGCTGTMGATCTGGGCCACCTGCTCCGTCTCCACACGGGCCACCTCGCCCAGCGCAGGCACGGCCTGGATCAGCGACGAGACCGGCACGGTGGCCGCGCGGTACTGCGCACTGCTGGCGGGGCTGGCGGACGAGCCTGCGATGGTGCCGCCGGTGGCGAGCACGACGATGCGGGGCAATGACGTAGACATATAGCGAGAAAATCGAGCGAGTGAGCGGGTGGTGCAGGCGATTGTAACTGGTGGCACGCCGAGGACCGCCGCTCTCGCAAACCCGTGTCGCCGGGCGCACTGGAGTCCGCCGGGTGTCGCGCATGCCCCACATCGCCACTGCAAATTGTGCTTGCACTTCACTCGATACTGTATAAAATCACAGCATACTGTTTAAACATACAGTGCTTCGGCACCACGAGAGACCGGCGACCCATGGCGACCCTGACACCCCGGCAACAGCAGATCTTCGACCTGATCCGCAACACGATCCGGCACACCGGCATTCCGCCGACCCGTGCCGAGATCGCGTCCGAATTCGGTTTCTCCTCGCCCAACTCTGCCGAGGAACACCTGCKAGCGCTGGCCCGCAAGGGCGTGATCGAGCTGACGCCAGGCGCGTCGCGCGGCATCCGCCTCAAGGTGGCACGTAGCGATTCGGAGATGACGGACCAGTTCTCGCTGCCGATGGCCGGCGTGATGCAGCTGACGCTGCCGCTCGTGGGCCGCGTGGCCGCAGGCAGCCCGATCCTTGCCGCAGAGCACATCGACCGTCAGTACCAGGTAGACGCCTCGGTATTTGATGATCGACCTGATTACCTGCTGCGCGTGCGGGGCCTGAGCATGCGCGATGCCGGCATCCTCGACGGCGACCTGCTCGCCGTCAGGAAAGCCAGCGAAGCCGCCAACGGCAAGATCGTCGTCGCGCGGATCGGCGACGATGTGACCGTCAAACGCCTGAAGCGGCGCGGCGACATGATCGAGCTGATCGCCGAAAACCCGGATTTCGAGAATATCGTGGTGCAGGCCGGCCGTGAGGAATTTTCGCTGGAAGGCATCGCCGTCGGGCTAATCCGCTCCTCGGGCTTCTGACTTCCGAGACCGGACGGGCGGCCGCCTGTCCTGGTCCCCAGTTTTGCATTGCCAACGCCGCCCCGTTCTCTCCGGACGACGGGCGTGGACTCCTGCTGTCGCAAACTTCGAGGTGCCGCCATGCTGCCAGTCAACCACACCGCTTCCCGCCGCCCGGTCAAGCCCGTGCCGTTCCGCCAAACCAAGGGCGTGCGCGTCTACCAGGGCGCCCAGCGTCGTACGATGGTCGGCAGCATGGCTGCAATCTGCCGGATGCTGGAACTTGCGGATATGCCCGACAAACTGGACGCATGAACCGCTAGCGGCGGAGCCGCGTCGCCCAAATCATTGTAAATAGTGCAGTTGCGAGCCCACCACGTGAAATTAAGAGAACGTTTAATTCATCGTGAGAGGTGCTTTACACTCGATGGCGCGCATCCGTAGTACCGGCGCATTGGCGCCGATGCGCGAAACCGGAACTTGTCGACCCCGCCGAGTGCCGGTTTTTTTTCGCCCTCCCCGGCTGGATCAGGTACCAGGATACATGCCAGTCATGTTCTTGCGCAGACGGTCCCACAGCATACGCACGCCCCGCACGGTCCCGCTCAGACCCGCCGAGTAGCCAGGGTCGTAGTAGTGAATCAGCAACGACCGGCGCTCGCCAACTTCCACATCAAGGTTGGCATGCTGGAGCACAAAGCCGTTGAAGACATAGACGCTGCCCGGCTCCACCGGCACGCGGTTGCAGCGGCCACGGCGCAGATCCCGTAGCGTCATCCATTTTCTGATGGGAAACGGCAGATTGCGCTGAATGCCATGACGAAGCTTGCAAAAAACATTGGCCACAGTGGATACCGCCAGCCGTGGCGGGTGATAAACCAGCAGATCACCGTTGCAAACGCCATCGGGGGCGAGCTTCAGCGGAATCAGCAGCGTCAGCAGATGCGAATCGTAGTGGCGGCAATGGCTCTCGTTGCGCGTAGACGTGCTGGCACAACGAATCACGTGGAACGCTTCCCAACGCAGCGACTTCTTCAGGAGCGTGGTGGCCATGGCCCGAGTCTCGGCGCACGCCGTCTCCTCGAGCTTGCGGAAGGCTTCATTGCGACGTAGTAACTCAGCCATTGCGAATGGCTCGGCACGCTCGGGCTGTTCGCCGAAGGATCGATCGATAGCCGCGTTAATGGCAGCCAAGGTCGGCATCGGAATCACACTGGAAAATGCCGCCAGTGCTACATCAGGGTTGAATCGAATTCGCTCCGCCACGGCATGACCTCGCGCTTCGTATAGGTGATTTGCCTAGATGATATGGATTAGACCATTTGGCCCGCCGTGAAGCGTAGCGAAAATCATTCTCGAAAACTTGTCACTATGTGGGCTGTCGCACATGATCCGGGAACAAAGCCCAGTGCATCCACGCCCCCGACGGTTTTCCGGCACATGGGCCGATCAACGATTATTCTTTGGGTGAAGGATCGACGGACACTGGCTGACGATATAAGGGACGCAATGAGGACAAGCCTGGCGGCATGGCTCCTGGTCATCGCCGCACTGATTTCGGGGCCGGGGGTTGCTGCTGAGTTCGGTAGCAAGGGTGGCCCCGAGCCCGCCAATATCGATCAGATTACCGACCTACTTCGCGAAGAGCCCTACGACCTGGAGCTACTGATCAGCTTTGGGACATCGAAGGGCGGATCGGCTGGCCATATCGCCCTGGGCGTCCGTGACGACACGCTCGGCGACGACATTGTCTACTCGGCAAATTTCTACGCCGACCGCACGCCCAAGCACGAGAATGATTTTTACACCGCCAATCTGATGGCGGGCATCCCAAAGAAGGAATATCTGTTCAAGACGGCCTCCTCCATCGCGGAAACGACGATGTTTGGCCTCGACTATGGCGAGATTTACAAGCGGTCGGTGATCGGTGTGCGGGTCTACGGCGTGCCCACGCAGGAAAAACAGTCGCTGGTCGATTACTTCCGCCGCATCAACGACGACTACCATCGGCGGGCAACGGACACCGAATATCACAGCGGTACAATCCAATACGATTATTTGCGCCTGAACTGCGCCAAGACCATCGGCGCCGCCTTCAAGTACGGCGCCGGCTACAAGGATTTGACGATAAAGAGCCCCAAAGTCCTATCCGGGCGACGCGTGGTGGCCGCCGCGACCGCGAATATTCCCACGGAGATGGCGATGAAGCTGATCAAGGAATGGGGCAAGCGCGGATACGGTATGGACGTAGTGCTGTACAAGAAGTACGGCAGCTCCACCTATGTGGAACCTCGCGAAGAGGAGAAGGTGGCATTCAAGGACCTGCCCAACCGCTTCCCCTCCGTCCTGTCGCTCGATTTCCGCAGGGAGCAAGGGGCCTATCGCGACTTCGACAATCTCTACGCCATGTACCTGTTCTACAACCTGGGCCGGTTCAGCGTGCGCGTGAATGAGCAGACGCGGTTGCTGGAGGTCGAGAAGGACAAGGAGCCGATGCCCTATCGACAAGCCGCGGAACTGGCCAAGGCCAGCGCCGAATCGGACAGCGAAAAATTTCGTCGCCACGCCGAAGCGCCGGACAACACCCATCTCTACTATTTCTCGGAGGGGAATCAGGACGGGAGTGCTCGCTGAGCGGGTAGCAACGGCGCGCAGAAAAGCAAACGGCCACTTGAGTAAGTGGCCGTTTTGTTAAGCAATTTGGGGTGGCTGATGGGACTCGAACCCACGACGACAGGAATCACAATCCTGGACTCTACCAACTGAGCTACAGCCACCGTAGAGGTTTTGCCAGCTTGCCGCTGACGCTTCCGCTAACCGGCGTTGCCGTTCAACGAAAAACAAGATTCTACAAGGATCTTCAGAGGATGGCTAGTATTCCGCACAAAAAATTTCAACCGGCCTCGCCTGCCTTATCGACTGCCATGCCACTTCGCTTCGAGCAGCACCGCCTCCTTGATTGCGGCAACAGTCTCGGCCTCGCTCGAGAACAAGCCGAGCAGTCGCCGGGACTTGCCATTGAGCACATCGCGCTGCAATGCTTTACCCGCTTCCACCGAGGTGCCGGCGTGCCAGCAGTACCGCGCAGTCCATTTGCCGTCCTGCAGACGCTCGGCCACCCAGATCAGGCGGAAGTCCTCGAAGACCTCGCCAAATGGCTCTTCCCTATCCACCATGTGCTATCCCCCAAGGCTCGCTTCCGATCCGTCGCGCCGGCCCATGCTCGTGCACGCGCTGCGACGCCGACTACCGGCCAGCCCACTTGCTTTTCCCCCACCGAAACCCTGGTTGCACAGGATTCACAGGCCACATGCCGACTGCCGCGGCATTGATGGCATCGTAACATGACGAAAACGCCGCTTACCTACTTTCAGAAATCCAGATGCCTATAGCGTGGGACATCGAACGCCGTTTCGCCAAGTCAAAATGTCTATCGGCTACCGCACGAAAAACGCGGCGAGCCCCACGAACGCAGGGTTCTGGCGCAATGGGTGCTGATAGATACTCTTTCGCGAGGGACATTGACCCCCCTCGACATTCCCGTCAGGCGGCCTTGGTAACCAAGAGTCGCCTGCTTTTTTTGGGGACGCGCAGAATGTGAGGACGAAAAAAAAGAGCCCGCCGTAGCGGACTCTTAAATTAGCGATCTCAATGCCCTGAAGGCAGGATCAATGTAGTCGGCCCGGATCGTGAGCACTATTCGGGCAAACCCAAGGTACGGCGGACAAAAAAAGAGCCCGCACACGGCGGGCCCAATAATCAGTTGAAGAAAGCCCTGTATTCGAGGGCAAGCACAGTGTAAGAAGGTGCCCGCTAAGCGGCGAATTAGGGGAATCCCTTTGCTGGTGCGGGATTCGACGCCACCGACTGCCCAATACACCGCTGCACGCACCCGTCCGGGCACCCTGCATAGAACGATCGTTCGAAATTAGAGTTTTCCTTCGATTCCGGCGGGCGCTCAGGCTGCCTCAAGCAGGTCCGGACGCAGGTGGCTACGCGCTTCTTCGAAGAGCGCGTCCACGGCGATACGGCTACGCGCGGAGTGCATGCGACGTGCATCTGACAGCACACGCCGCCAACCCCGGCCACCGTGAATGCCCCGATGCAAGCCCAGCATGTGCCGCGTGACGGCGCCCATGTAACCGCCTTGCTCCACCAAAGCGCCGATGTAGTCCTGCATCGCCAACTCCACTTCCTGCCGCGCAGAAATAGGCGTGGTCGCGCCATAGAAGCGCGTATCCATTTCCGACAGGAAATACGGTTGGTGATACGCCTCGCGGCCAATCATGACGCCATCCACGTGTTGCAGATGCTCGGCGATCTCGTCGTAGGTCACGATGCCACCATTGATCAGAATCTCGAGTTTCGGAAACTCGCGTTTTAGCTGATAAGCGACCTCATAACGGAGCCGCGGGATTTCGCGATTTTCTTTTGGGCTCAGGCCCTTCAATATCGCGTTGCGCGCATGGACGATAAACGTCTCGCATCCCGCATCAGCGATCGTGCCAACAAAATCGCGGACAAAATCGTAATGCTCAATCGTGTCGATACCGATCCGGTGCTTGACCGTCACCGGAATGGACACCGCATCGCGCATCGCTTTCACGCAATCCGCCACCAGAGTCGGCTCCGCCATCAGGCAGGCGCCAAACGCGCCACGCTGCACGCGCTCCGACGGGCAGCCGCAGTTGAGGTTGATTTCCTTGTAACCCCATTGTTCGCCGAGTTTTGCCGCCTGGGCGAGGTCGGCAGGCTCGCTGCCGCCCAGTTGAAGCGCTACGGGCTGCTCGGCGGCGTCGAAATCGAGGTGGCGCGCCACATCGCCATGAAGAAGCGCGCCCGTCGTCACCATTTCGGTATAGAGCCAGGTGTCCCGGCTCAACGCGCGGTGAAACGTGCGGCAATGGCGATCAGTCCAATCCATCATCGGGGCCACCGAGATGCGGCGGGGATTTACGGTCATGCGGGTCGTGGGATAGCGGATGTAGCCTGGGACGAACCCGGCTATTGGGAGACCCGCAGTATACGTGAGCTGGGCGTGCGTTGCAGGGCGTGGTAGGGATGCGCCGGCTGCACTCGGCGGGGTGCTGCGTCAAAGAAAACGGCGCCCGAAAGCGCCGTTTGGCTCTTGCTCGTGATGCGGGGGCATCAATGCATGAACAGCCAGATCAGAACCAGCACGAAGGCCGGGACGCCGAGTAGCCACGCGACGATGTACGGCATGGTTTTCCTCCTGAATATCTGTAGTGGGCTTGACTCCACTATAGAAACAGGCACCTGCCGGCGATGTCGGGGCCGCCCCGCTTCGCACTGTAGGACTGGGCTGACCCTACCTTCCCCACCTGGATCAGCGAGCGGCGTTCTTGTCGATCCAACTGGCAAACGTCGTCAGGTACTTGCTCAGGAAGCCGCGTGTCGATTCGTTCGCAATCCCGCCCTGCGCGTCGAACAGCTTGTCTGCGCCGCTGATATAGGCTTCGGGCTGCTGCAAGACCGGGATATTGAGGAATACCAGCGACTGGCGCAGGTGGTGATTGGCGCCGAAGCCACCAATGGCACCCGGCGATGCGCTGATCACGCCGCCCGGCTTGCCGTCCCAGGCGCTCTGCCCATAGGGGCGCGAGCCGACGTCGATGGCGTTCTTGAGGACGCCGGGCACCGAGCGGTTGTACTCGGGCGTGATGAACAGCACCGCATCTGCGCGGCGGATGCGGTCGCGGAACGCCACCCACTCGGCCGGTGGATTGTCGTCGTCGTCCTGGTTGTACATCTGCAGCTGCCGGATATCCACGATATCCAGTTTCAGCTGCGGCGGCGCCAGCGCTGCCAGCGCTTTGGCCAGCTTCAGGTTCAGGGATTCCTTGCGCAGGCTTCCCACCACTACGGCGACATCACGAGGATTGCTCATCACGGGTTCCTTTCACTGTTGACGGTTGAAGTACAACGGATTGCAACGGATGCAGCGAAAATCCGGGCGGGGCATGTTGCCCTGCCCGAGTTGTCTATCGATTCAGTCTATCGACCCAGACCGGCCAGCGGATGTTCCTCGCGCCGCCACGGGCTATCGAAGAATGATCGCACACGTGCCGTGGTCACGTCGTCAAGCCGCACCGGCTGCCATTTGGGCTGATGGTCCTTGTCCACGGCGAGCGCGCGGATGCCTTCCACCTTCTCGCCAATGCGGAACACGTGGTACATCATGTCCAGTTCCATGCGCAGCTCGTCGTCCAGCGCCATCGACCGCGCACGGCGAATCTGCTCGAGCGTCACGCATAGCATCAGCGGCGAACGGCTGCGCAGCATCGCGGCGGTCTGGGCGGCCCAATCGCCTTCGGCATCGCTGATGGTGGCGAGGATGGCCGGCACCGTCGCGCCCGCGAACGCGGTGTCGATCTGGTCCGACAGCCGCGCGAGGGTGCTGTCGGCCGGCTGGCAGGCCGCTGCGTGCTGGTCCGTGAACCTGGCGATATGTGCCACCACCGACTCGGGGCTGCTGAACCGGGCCGCCTGCAGCGCCGCTACCATCTCGGCCAGCGCATTGGCGGGCAGGTAGGCATCCGCCAGACGCGCGTACAGCGCATCGGCGGCGTGGATGACCGTGCCGGTCAAGCCCAGGTATTCGCCCAGCCGGCCCGGCGTGCGGGCGAGGAACCAGCCGCCGCCCACGTCTGGGAACAGGCCGATATTGGTCTCGGGCATCGCCATCTTCGTGCGATCCGTGACGATGCGCAGGCGGGCACCTTGCGAAATGCCCATTCCACCGCCCATGACCACGCCGTCCATCAGCGCGATATAGGGCTTCGTGTAGCGGTGAATCAAGTGGTTGAGCGCGTATTCCTCGACGAAGAACTGGTCGAGCAGCGGGTCCTGCGCGTGCCATGCCTTGTGGAACCAGCGGATGTCTCCGCCAGCGCAGAACGCCTTGCCGCCTGCGCCCGCCACCACCACCGCGTGCACCGCCGGATCGGCCTCCCAGCGCGTCAGCGCGTCCGTGATCGCGCGAATCATCTCCAGCGACAGCGCGTTCAGCGCCTGCGGGCGGTTCAGCGTCAGATACGCCACCCCGCCACGCTCCTCGGTCGTCACTTCCACCACTGCCTGCGTCGATCCAAACTCCGTCATGTGTCTCTGCTCCTTTCTTGTTGCCAGCGATTTTACGCCAGCCACATGACGATGCCGGGCCACTTTGCGATTTTCAGAATCGTCTCAACGGACTCGGCTCAGGCCAGCCGGAAGGCGGCCATGAGACCCGTCAGCCGCTGGGCCTGGTCCTGGAGCGACGCCGCCGCGGCAGCCGCTTCCTCGACCAGCGCCGCGTTCTGCTGCGTCATGCCGTCCATATGGGACACCGCCACGTTCACCTGTTCGATGCCGCGCGACTGCTCGTCCGATGCCGCGCTGATGCCGCCGATGATGTCGCTCACGCGTCGTACTTCGTCCACGATGTCCTGCATCGCCCTGCCCGCCCCGTCCACGAGGGAGGTGCCCTCGCGCACGCTGGACACCGACGCGCCGATCAGCCCCCGGATCTCCTTCGACGCCGCCGCGCAGCGTTGAGACAAATCTCGAACATCGCCCGCTACGACGGCAAAGCCGCGCCCGTGCTCCCCCGCCCGGGCGGCTTCCACGGCGGCATTGAGCGCCAGGATGTTGGTCTGGAACGCGATTTTCTCGATCACCTCGATGATGTCGACGATCTTGTTGGCGCCGGCGTCGATGGCGCGCATGGTGTCCACCACGCGCGAAACCGCCGCGCTGCCGCGCTCGGCAAGCGTCTGGGCGTTAGTCGCCAGCGAGGTGGCGTCGCGCGCGCTATCGGCGTTGTGGCGTACGGTGCTGGTCAGCTGCTCCATGCTCGATGCGGTCTCCTCCAGCGACGCGGCCTGCTGCTCGGTGCGCTGCGACAGGTTGGCGTTGCCGCTGGCGATCTGCGCGCTGGCAGCGGCGATCGAGTCGGCGCCGCCGCGCACCTCGCCCACCATCTCGCGCAACCGCGCCTGCATGCGGCCGAGCATCCCCAGCATGCGACTCGTCTCATTCCTGGCGTGCTCGTCGACCATTACGCCGGCGTCCTCCCGATGCGCGGTGCCGAGATCCCCGTCGGCAATGCGGGCGAAGCGGGCGATGGCCACGTCGAGCGGCCGGACAATGGAGACCCGCAGGCGCCAGGCCACCACGGTGCTGAACACCAGACCCACGGCCAGCACGACGAGCGAGAGCGTCAGCAGCCGACCGTAACGATCTTGAGAACTTTCGTACACGGCCTTGGCGCTCGCCACCTGTAGACGGGCCAGTTCCGTGTTGACGGCCGTGAACTGGATGTCGAGCTTGGGAATCGTGTCCATGACCGCCGTCATCATCGCGTCGCGGTTACCGGCATGGAGCGCGGCAATCATTGGCGCCACGCCCTGCGTGAACAGCGCCTGGCGACGGGCCGACACGGCCTCGGTGGCGCGCGTCTGCTCCTCATTGCGAGGAATCTCAAGATACGATTTCCAGGCCGCGTCCGACTGGCGCGCGAAGTCCTGTGCCGTGGCGGCGCGCGCCTTGGCGTCGGCCGGATCGGTGGCGAACGCGGCCTGGTCCAGCAGCACGCGCACCAGCAACTGGTTGGAGCGCGCTTCGGCCAGATACGTCGCGGCGGCAAGCTGCTGTTGATAGACCTGACGCGTGGCGTCGTTGCTGCGCGACATGCCCAGCCAACCAACGCCACCGACAATCAGCAGCAACAAATTCGTGACAATCGTGAGGAGCCACAGCCGGGCTCCGATCGTAGTGTTGCGAAACATGGGGGCKACTCTCCGTAACGTGAAAAGCGGCCACTCCTMTCTGGCCGCTCACGCAATGACGGCGCGCCCGCACGAACCTTGATGCATCGCGAGGGATAGTCTGTGTTGCAGATTTGTGATGATGTGCGATAGACGACGCGCGCGCGCACGATCKAGCACATGGTGCGTATGGAGGAAGCCCTCCACGCAAAAACCTTGAGAATGTGCACACTTGCGCCATGCACGTCACGCCCCCGCAATCCGCCGGCTTCGATCCCGGCCTGATCCTGATGGCCTTCGCGCCGGTCTTCCTGCTGACTATCGGCTGGGAGGCCTGGTACTGGGCCCGCCGCGACCCCGCCGTCTATAGCTGGCGGGACACGCTATCCAACGCCAGCCTCGCGCTGATGCATCAGGCGTCGGACGCCTTCTTCCTCTGGCTGCTGATCCGCACGGTCTACACGTGGTGCTACGCGCACGGTCTGCGCGCGGTGCCGGAGACCTGGTGGTCGTTCGCGCTGCTGCTGTTACTACAGGATTTTCTTTATTACTGGTTCCACCGGGCCAGCCATCGGGTGCGCTGGCTGTGGGCGTCGCACGTGGCGCACCACTCATCGGAAGGCATGAATTTCTCGACGGCGTTCCGGCAGAGCCTGACCTATCCGATCTCGGGCATGTGGCTGTTCTGGATTCCGCTCGCGTTCATCGGATTTACGCCAGATTGGGTGATCCTGGCCGTCGGCCTGAACCTCGCGTTCCAGTTCTTCGTCCATACGCGGCTGGGCCGGCGCTGGCCGCTCGTTGAGATGGTTCTCAACACGCCGTCGGTGCATCGGGTCCACCATGCGAGGAATCCGCAGTACATCGACCGTAACTACGCGGGCGTGCTGACCCTCTGGGATCGCCTGTTCGGCAGCTTCGTGCCCGAGGAGGCCGCGCCCGAATACGGCATCACGCGGCAGATACGCACGCACAACCCGCTGACACTCACCCTCCACGAATGGCGTGACATGTTCCGCGACGCCTGGCACGCCCGAGACCCGCGCTACTTCTGGAAGCCGCCCGAGTGGCGCAGCCCCAAACACGTTGAACCATGAAAAAACCGCGCTCGAGGGCGCGGTTTTTTCATGGGGCAAACCGGTGTTACACGGTGTCGCGCGAAGCACGCTTACGCTCGTGCTCCTTCAGGTGGCGCTTGCGCAGACGAATGCTCTTGGGGGTGATTTCCACGAGTTCGTCATCGGCGATGAATTCCACCGCGTATTCAAGCGACATCTGGATCGGCGGCACCAGGCGCACGGCTTCGTCAGTACCCGAGGCGCGCACGTTGGTCAGCTGCTTGCCCTTGATCGGGTTCACGACGAGGTCGTTGTCCCGGCTATGGATGCCGATGATCATGCCTTCGTACAGCGCATCGCCCGGCTTCACGAACATGCGGCCGCGATCCTGCAGCTTCCACAGTGCGTACGCCACGGCGTCGCCGTCGTCCTGCGAGATCAGCACGCCATTGTGACGCTCGCCCAGGCCGCCTTCGCGCACCGGTGCATAGTCGTCGAAAATGTGGCTGATCAGGCCCGTGCCGCGCGTCAGCGTCAGGAACTCGCCCTGGAAGCCGATCAGGCCACGCGCCGGAATACGGTACTCCAGGCGGGTACGGCCCTTGCCGTCCGATGCCATGTCGAGCAGTTCGCCCTTGCGGCGGCCCAGCTCTTCCATGACGCTGCCCTGGTGGCCGTCTTCCACATCCACGGTCAGCAGTTCGTACGGCTCATGCTTCACGCCATCGATTTCCTTGAACACCACGCGCGGGCGCGACACGGCCAGCTCGTAGCCTTCGCGGCGCATGTTTTCCAGCAGGATGGTCAAGTGCAGTTCGCCACGGCCCGACACTTCGAAAATCGTGTCGTCGCCGGTCTCGGCCACGCGCAGGGCCACGTTCGACTTCAGTTCGCGGTCCAGGCGTTCGCGCAACTGGCGGCTGGTCACGAACTTGCCTTCACGGCCGGCCAGCGGCGACGTGTTCACGCAGAAGTTCATGGTCAGGGTGGGCTCGTCCACCTTCAGCATCGGCAGGGCGTCCTGGGCGTCCGGCGCGCACACGGTGCAGCCGATACCCAGTTCCTCAATACCGTTGATCAGCACGATGTCGCCGGCTTCCGCCTCGGGCACGATTTCGCGCTCCAGGCCACGGAACTTCAGCACCTGGTTGATACGACCCTTGATCGGGTTGCCTTCCGGGCCGAACTTGACCACCACGTCCTGCAGCGACTTGGCGCGGCCACGCGAAATGCGGCCCACGCCGATCTTGCCGACGTAGCTCGAGTAGTCGAGCGAGATGATCTGCATCTGCAGCGGACCGTCCGGGTCGTCGTTACGAACCGGCACCTTGGTCAGCACGGTCTCGAACAGCGGCTTCATGTCACCATCGCGCACGTCTTCGGTCAGACCGGCATAGCCGTTCAGCCCCGAGGCGAAGATCACCGGGAAGTCGAGCTGCTCGTCGTTGGCGCCGAGCTTGTCGAACAGGTCGAAGGTCTGGTTGATCACCCAGTCAGGGCGTGCGCCCGGACGGTCGATCTTGTTGATCACGACGATCGGCTTCAGGCCGAGCGCGAGTGCCTTGCGCGTCACGAAACGCGTTTGCGGCATCGGGCCTTCCACGGCATCGACGAGCAGCAGCACGCCGTCGACCATCGACAGCACGCGCTCCACTTCACCGCCGAAGTCGGCGTGGCCCGGGGTGTCCACGATGTTGATGTGCGTGCCGTTGTACTCGACGGCACAGTTCTTCGCGAGGATCGTGATCCCGCGTTCCTTTTCCAGGTCGTTCGAGTCCATCACGCGTTCAACCATTTGCTGGTTTTCACGGAAGGTACCTGCCTGGCGCAGGAGCTGGTCGACCAGGGTGGTCTTGCCATGATCGACGTGGGCGATGATGGCGATGTTACGGATGGCGCGGGTCATTGCGGCGTCCCCTTGACGCGGAGCGTTCGAAAAATTAACCCGACATTCTAGCATGCTGCGGCGCAAAACGCTCTGCTGCGGATCGACCTTCTATGTTAGGCGTCGTTGCGGTTTCTGCAATGACGAATTTCCGTTCTTGCGGATCGTGCGTCACATGCATATATTTGTCACAGCAAAGATTGCGGCGACAAACAATGAGTGAATCTAACACCACTTTTACGACCACTTCCGGCGCAGGGCCTGCCGAGCCGGATCTTTTCGATCCGGCCGTCTACGAGCTTGGCTCCAGCGTTGGTTACCTGCTGGCCCGGGCCAAGAACCTGCTAACGCTCGGCATCGAGCAGGAAGTGAATGGCCTGGACATCACGCACGCCCAGGCGAGCTGCCTAATCATGTTGTCGATGGGTGGCGCCAGTACCGTCACCGACATCGGCCGCAGCCTGAACACCGATGCCGGATCGATCACCCGCATGTTGAGCCGGCTTGAGAAACGGGGACTTATCGTGCGCACGCGCCGCGACGACGACCGCCGCGTGGTGGACCTGTCGCTGACGCCCGAGGGCACGGCCATCGCCGCCCAACTGCCTGCCGTCTACTGCAACGTGATGCGGCGCCATTTCGTCGGCTTCAGCCAGGCGGAAATCGACGTACTGCGCGGCATGCTGCATCGGGTCATCGACAACGGTGGCGGGCAGGCCGTCGGCACCTGCTGGACTGAGCGCGATGGCGGCTAGCGCACCCCTGCCCCGCCCTTTGCACGTTTTCTCATCACCCGGCGCCACCATCCTGGCGACAGGCTAAATAAGAAGTCAGATCGATATGCAACCCGTTATCTCCTCCGCATCGCGCCGTCTGGGCGCCCTGGCCCTCACGGTCATGGCCGCGGCCGTGCTGGCCGGCTGCGCGGCGTTGGGTGACTCGCACAGCACCCAAAACCTGGCCGAGCCGCAGGCGCTGGCGTCGCCGCAGACCTTTACCAACGATCACGGCCAGTGGCCGTCGCAGGACTGGGTCGACCAGTTCCACGATGCGCAACTCCGCGCGCTGGCCGACGAGGCCGTCAAGGACAATCCGAGCCTGCAGGCCGCGATTGGCCGCGTGGCGGCATCGCGTGCACTGGCCGAAGCCACGCGCGGCGCGCTGTATCCGAGCGTGGACTTCGAAGGCAGCATCGTGCGCCAGCGGTTTTCCGAAACCGACCTGTTCGAAGGCACGCCGCTGGCCGGCTCCTGGCAGAACCAGTCGCGGCTGCAGATGGGCCTGTCGTGGGACCTCGACTTCTGGGGCAAGAACCGCGATGCGCTGGAAGCTGCGCTCTCCGACGACCGCGCCATGGAGGCCGAGAGTCAGGCCGCGCGCCTGATCCTGACCACCTCCATCGCCCGCAACTACAACCGGCTGGCCGCGCTGTATGCGCAGCGCGATGTGGCCGAGCGCGCCATCGCCCAGCGTCGCGACCTGACCGACCTCTCGCGCCAGCGTCTGGCCGCCGGGCTCGATACCCAGGTCGAGACCACGCAGGCACGCGGCACCGTGGCCGCCGCGCAGACCGACCTCCAACGCGTGGAAGAGGAAATCGCCCTCGCCCGCAACCAGATCGCCGCGCTGCTGGGCAAGGGCCCGGATCGCGGCCTGCAGATCGCCCGCCCCACCCTGCTCGCCAACGCCACGCCGCTGCTGCCCGATGACCTGACCATCGGCCTCATCGGCCGTCGCCCGGATGTGGTGGCGGCGCGCTGGCGCGTGGAGGCGGCGTCGAAGGACATCAGCGTGGCAAAGAAGGAGTTCCTGCCCGACGTGACGCTGACCGCGTTCGCCGGCGTGGCCTCGCTCGATCCGTCGAACCTGCTGATGGGCATCAGCCGCACCTTCGGCATCGGTCCTTCGGTGCGGCTGCCGGTATTCGAAGGCGGCCGGCTGCGCGCCAACCTCAAGGGCAAGAACGCGCAATACGACATCGCCGTGGCGAACTACAACCAGACGCTGGTCGACGCGCTGCGCGAAACCGCCGACACCGTGACCAGCATTCGCAGCGTGGACACCCAGATCAAGACCCAGCGCGAGGCGCTGGACCTGGCCGAGCACGCCTACGCGCTGGCCACCACGCGCTACAAGGCCGGTCTCGGCACGCAGCTGACCGTGCTCAACGCCGAGAGCAATGTGCTCCAGCAGCGCCGGCTGGCCACCGACCTCCAGGCGCGGCGGCTCGATTTGCAGATGGGGCTGATGAAGGCCCTAGGCGGCGGCTACCAGGGCGAGACGCCGGATACCGCGCAAGCGCCGCACGCCGCCCAAGGCTGACCGGGCGCTCGCCCGCCGACACCAGACAATCCGTCAAAGACTACGCAAAAGACAGACATCATGAGCAACACTCCGCAATCTGCCGCGCCGCAAACCCCGACCCCCGCCGCCGACAACAATGGCAAGCGCCGCCGCCTGCTGGTGGCGCTGACCGCCGCCGTCGTTGTGGCCGGGCTTGGCTATGGCCTGTACTGGGGCGTCTACGCGCGCCATTTCGAGAATACCGACGATGCCTACGTCGCCGGCAATGTGGTGCAGGTGACGCCGCTGGTGGGTGGCACGGTGATCTCCATCACTGCCGACGACACGCAGCTCGTTACCGCCGGCCAGCCGCTGATCCAGCTCGACCGCGCCGACTCCCAGGTGGCCATGGAACAGGCCGAGGCCCAGCTCGCCCAGGCCGTGCGCGAGGTGCGCACGCTCTACGTGAACAACGGCTCGCTGTCCGCCAACGTGGCGATGCGCCAGGCCGACGTAGCCAAGGCGCGCGACGACCTGCGCCGCCGCCAGGCCATCGCCGGCTCGGGTGCCGTGTCGAACGAAGAAATTTCTCATGCGCAGACCGGCCTGAAGGCCGCCGAATCGGCGCTGCTGGCCGCGCAGGAGCAACTCGCTTCGAACAAGGTGCTGACCGACCAGACTACGGTTGAGAAACATCCCAATGTGCAGCGCGCTGCCGCGAACCTGCGTTCGGCCTACCTCGCCTTCGCCCGCTCGACGATGCCCGCGCCGGTCACCGGCTACGTGGCCAAGCGCTCGGTCCAGGTGGGCCAGCGCGTGAGCCCCGGCACGCCGCTGATGGCCGTGGTGCCGCTAGACCAAGTGTGGGTGGATGCCAACTTCAAGGAAGTGCAGATCACGCATATGCGGATCGGCCAGCCGGTGGAGCTGGAGGCCGATGTCTATGGCTCGAAGGTCAAGTACACGGGTCACGTGGCGGGCTTCTCGGCCGGCACGGGCTCCGCGTTCTCGCTGCTGCCGGCACAGAACGCCACGGGCAACTGGATCAAGGTGGTGCAGCGCCTGCCGGTGCGTATCGCGCTGGATCCGCAGCAGTTGAAGGACCATCCGCTGCGCGTGGGCCTGTCGATGAACGTCACCGTCGACGTGCGCAAGGAAGAAGGCGGCGCGATGCTCAGCGCCTCCGCCGCCAAGCCGCTCCAGACCGATGTCTACGACAAGGTGGCGCAGGACGCCGACGAACTGATCGCCAAGATCATCTCGCTGAACAACGGCGGCCGCACCTCGGCCGCGCCGCAGGCGGCACCGGCCGTGACCGGCAAGGCGGGCGCCGCGGCTCCCGTGGCCAAGCCGGCCAATACGTAATTGTCTGACTCCCTGATTCCGCACGGCTGACCGCTCATGGCTAATTCCACCACCGCCACGCCGGGCGCGGGCGCTTCGCCGGCACCGGCCAAGGCGCCCTCCGCCACGCCACCGCCGCTGACCGGCGGCAAGCTCGTGATCGGCACGATCGCGCTGTCGCTGGCCACGTTCATGAACGTGCTCGACTCGTCGATTGCCAATGTGTCGATTCCGGCCATCTCGGGCGATCTCGGCGTCTCGCCCAACCAGGGCACCTGGGTCATCACCTCGTTCGCGGTGGCCAACGCCATCTCGGTGCCGCTGACCGGCTGGCTGACCACGCGCTTCGGCGCGGTGCGGCTGTTCGTGCTGTCGATCCTGCTGTTCGTGGTCTCATCGTGGCTATGCGGCGTGGCGCCGAACCTTGAGACGCTGCTGGCCGCCCGGATCCTCCAGGGTGCTGTGGCCGGGCCGATGATCCCGCTCTCCCAGTCGCTGCTGCTGGCCAGCTATCCACCAGCCAAGAGTTCGATGGCGCTGGCGCTGTGGGGCATGACCACGCTGGTCGCGCCGATCATGGGGCCGCTGCTGGGCGGCTGGATCTCGGACAACATGACCTGGCCGTGGATCTTCTATATCAATATCCCGGTTGGTCTGGGTGCCGCCTACGCCACCTGGGCGATCTATCGCGAGCGGGAAACGCCCACCAAGACGCTGCCGATCGACCGCATCGGGCTGGCGCTGCTGGTGATCTGGGTCGGCTCGATGCAGCTGATGCTCGACAAGGGCAAGGAACTCGACTGGTTCCATTCCAACGTGATCGTGGCGCTGACCGTGATTGCCGTGGTGGGCTTCCTGTTCTTTCTGATCTGGGAAAACTACGAGAAACATCCGGTGGTGGACATCCATCTGTTCAAGGGGCGCAACTTCGCCGCCGGCGTGGTGGCGATCTCGGTCGCGTACGGGCTGTTCTTCGGCAACCTGGTGATCCTGCCGCTGTGGCTGCAGACCATCGTCGGCTACACCGCCACGGACGCGGGCATCGTCATGGCGCCGGTGGGCATTTTCGCGATCATCCTGTCGCCGATMATCGGGCGCATCCTGCCCAAGGTGGACGCGCGCTGGGTGGCGACGGGCGCGTTCATCACGTTCGGCATCGTCAGTTTCATGCGGGCCGGCTTCACCACCGGGGTGGATACGCGCACGCTGATGATTCCCACGCTGATCCAGGGCGCGGCGATGGCGCTGTTCTTCATTCCGCTGACGTCGATCATCCTGTCCGGCCAGCCGCCTGAGAAGATTCCGGCGGCCTCCGGCTTGTCGAACTTCGTGCGGATTACGTTCGGGGCAATCGGGGCGTCGATCTCGACCACGATCTGGGAAAACCGCTMGGCGCTCCATCACGCGCAACTGGTGGAGCAGATCAACCCCTACAGCGCCACCTACACCGAGCAGTTGAACCATCTGATGCAGATGGGCATGACGCAGACGCAGGCCATCGGACTGATGGAGCGGAACATCTCGCTCCAGGCGTCGATGCTGGGCGCCAACGACATCTTCTGGATCTCGGGCGTGCTGTTCTTCGTGCTGATCGGCTTTGTCTGGCTGACCAAGCGCAGCCAGGGCGGCGGCGGCGCCGAGGCGGCCGGCGCGCACTGAGCGCGTCACAAAGCGCACCCGCCGCTATCGCCGCTCCGGCGGCGACGCGGCGCCAACGGGCGGCACCATCCGCGTGCCGCCCTGCCAKGCAAACGCGGCCAGCAACACKGCGGCGCAGCCCCAGGCGAACACCGGCAGCCAGGGCAACCAGCCCGCCAGCGGCGCGGCGGCACCGGCGGCCAGCATGGCGATGCGCGCCAACGCCGCCAGCGCCGCGAGCGAGAACACCAGCCCGACGAAGCGCCCTTCCCGCCCCACATGGCCGGCATCGGTCGCCGCATTGACCACCGTGCCGAAGACCATCGCCCACAACACGCCCGCAACGCCCTGCGCGAGCAACACGCCGGGGAGCGTGGAGGCCGTGGCGAAACCGACCAGCGTGAGCGCCCCCAGCAGGGCTGCAGCCAGCAGCAGCACGGCGGCCGGCACGCGCTTCAGCAAAGGCGCCTGCGGCAGCAACACCCCAAGGACGAAGCCCACCCAGAAGGCCGGCATGTAGCGCACCAGCTCTGTGGCGGGCGCAAAGCGGAGATAGGCGGGACCGGAATTGATCGCGATGTGGATCTGGAAGCCGAACGCCAGCAGCCACGTCGCGGCGAAGAACAGCCAGAGCGCCGGCATCGGCGCGGGCGGGGCGCGGCGGGGCGGGAGAGCTTCGCGCGGCGGCAACTCGATCCAGCGCAGTGCGACCACTKCCACCACGAGGCCGGCGCTCGCCAGCACGAACGGCACTACGGGCGACGACTGGCGCAGCGCCGCCGTCAGCATCGGGGCCAGCGCCCCGGCCAGCCCGATGCCCAGTATCGACCATGCAATCAGAAGCGGCGTGGCGGAGCGTTCAAGACGACGCGCGATGATGACCATCGGCGGTGCGCGCAGCGCGGACGAGCTGGCGGCCCAGAGCGCGGTCAGGCCCACCAGCAGCGCCGGCGACGTGGCGGCCGGCAGCAGCACGAAAGCGACGCCGGAGACGACCGAAATCGCCAGGATCCAGACGCCCAGACGGTGCATGGCGTTGGCCATGCGGTCGGCGGCGATGCCCATGGCACTGTCGGCGATGACGAAGATCGCCTGATCCATCAACAAGATCCACGCGACCTGCGCCTTGCCAATGCCGACCTGCGCGGCGAGTTGCGGCAGGAAGGCCGCGTAGAGCGTCCACGTCACGGCCAGCAGGCACTGCACCGCGCAAAAAATCAGGCAACGCATGGCTCCCACCGCTGATTCGTGGCTGGTGGGTCAAGGATAGGTCATGGGAGCCTCGGCCCGGGGCCGCTCGGTCAGGGGCCGGGGGCGTAGCCGAAGCCTAGCTGCCTCGCGCCACAATCGAGATCTGCACCTGCCCCTGCGTGCTGCCTCCAGCATTGCGGGCCGTGACCGTGTAGACCGCCTGCGACTGCACGACCGCTGGCGTGCCGGAGATCACGCCGGTTTGCGTGTTCATGCTCAGGCCCACCGGCAAGGGCGGGCTGACCGTATAGGCGATGACCGCGCCGCCAGTCACCACAGGGGTATTGGGTACGATGGCTTCCGCCACGACGTAGCGGGCCGTGGGCGTGCTGAACGCCAGGCTGGCCGGTGCCACGACGCCCGCCTGCACGGCGATACGCAGCGTGGCGGTGGTCTCGCCCGCCCCGTTGTTGCCCGTGACGGTATAGCTCGACTCGGCCGACACGACGGTCGGCGTGCCAGTGATGGCGCCCGTCTGGGTATTGAATKCCATCCCGGCCGGCAGTGCGGGCGCGATGCGGAATGTGGAAATGGGGCCGCCGGTGCTGGTGGCCGTATTGGCCGTGATGGCTGTGCCGACGGTGTAGATGACGGCCGATTCCCGGTAAGTCAGCCCCGAAGGCGCCGCCCCGGTATTGCGCACCTCGATTTGCACCCGGGCGGTAGCGCTGCCGCCGGCGTTCTCGGCGGTCACTACGTATACAGTGGCGGCGCTGACCGAGGCGGGCGTACCGGCAATCACCCCACTGGCCGCGTCGATCGTCAGCCCGGCCGGCAAGACCGGTGCCACGGAATAGCGCGTCACGGGGTCGCCACTGACGCTGGGTCGATTCGGCACGATGGGCTGGCCGGCTACGTGGATCGCCGATGTCATGGCGTAGCTCAGCCCCGCCGGTGCCTGGACTTTCCCGTCGTCTTCATCGGTGACACATCCCGACAGCAACGCCCCACCACACAGAAAGAGAATCGCCAGCCACGACCGGGCCGACGACAGACCAGCATGCGGCGCGCGCAGCGCGGCACCGAAGGATCGGAAAGACATCGTCAGCCCCGTAAGTGGTTGTTTTTATTGCGGCCCTGCCCGCTGGCCGCGCCGATGCCTATGGCATCACGCGTGAATATACAACACGTCCGTCGGGGACTGGCTGGCCGCTGCCCGGCCAGATTTCAGATCTTTACGAGCCGCTCCGGGCGCAGTGCGCCCTCTCGCATCCGGGCCACGCCCAGCAGGCGGGACGGCTCGCCGCCGTACACGCGCGCCAGGGTTTCCTCTTCCAGCGCGGTGCCCTCGGGCAGGTCGCGCCGTGCGATGCGCTGGCCCTGGAGGAATCGCGCCATCGCGGCGTCGTCGAGCTGCACGAGCACGCAGCGTTGCAGCAAGGCGTCCACGGGCGCGAGCATGGTCGGGCGAATATCGTCGGATTGCTGGTCGATTTGTTCCAGCGTGACCGCGCCATCGAGCGTGAGGTCGCCCACGGCCGTGCGGCGCAAGGCGGTCAGGTGGCCGCCGCAACCGAGCGCTTCGCCAATGTCCTCGCCCAGCGTGCGGATGTAGGTGCCCTTGCTGCAGCGCACGCGCATCGTGAATTGCGGCGGACTGGCGTCGAGGGCCACGTCGAGCAGTTCGATCGCATGGATCGTCACCGCCCGCGCCGCGCGTTCGATGGTCTGGCCGGCGCGCGCGTATTCATATAGCGGCTTGCCGTCCTTCTTCAGGGCCGAATACATCGGCGGCACCTGTTCGATTGGGCCCGTAAATCGTAATACCGCCAGATCCAGCGCGGCGCGGTCGCAGGTGACCGGGCGTTCGGCAACGACTTCGCCCTCGGCATCGCCGGTGGTCGTCGTCACGCCGAGCCGCACCACGGCCTCATAGGTCTTGTCGGCCTCGAGTAGATCCTGGGAGAACTTGGTCGCCTCGCCGAAACACAGCGGCAACAGGCCGGTGGCGAGCGGGTCCAGCGTGCCCGTGTGGCCAGCCTTGTTGGCGCGCAGCATGCGCTTGGCGCGCACCAGCGCGTCGTTGGACGACAGGCCCAGTGGCTTGTCGAGCAGCAGCACGCCATGCACGTCGCGGCGCGGCAGCCGGGGCGGACGGGTTGCGGAGGAATCGGTCATTGCGGCGGGGAGAGAAGCGCGGCGCCGGAGCGGGTCCGGCGCGCGTCACAAAGGCGGAACGGCGCGACGGACTTACTCGTCGTCCTTGGCGCGCGTCGAATTGGCTTCGTTGATCAGCTTCGACATTTCGATGGCATGTTCCACCGAGGTGTCGTGATGGAAATGCAGCGTCGGCACGGTGTGGATGTGCAGGCGCTTGAATAGCAGCGAGTGCAGGTAACCGGCCTTCTCGCGCAGGATACCGGCGGCCACCTCAGGCTCGGCGCCCAGCACCGTGAAGTAGACCTTGGCGTGCGCGTAATCGGGCGTCAGCGCCACCGATTGCAGCGTGACCAGGCCCAGGCGCGGGTCGCGCAGTTCGCGCTGGATCATCTCGGCCAGTTCCTTCTGGATCTGGTCGGAAAGCCGCAGATTGCGGGAAGAGATATTGCCTTTCTTGGCCATTCAAACCTGTCTTGTGCCCAAAGTGAAAACGGCAGGCCGGAGCCTGCCGTCTTGCGTATCGCCTTACAGCGTACGCGCCACTTCGGTGATTTCGTACACCTCGAGTTGGTCGCCTTCCTGAACGTCGTTGAAGTTCTTGATCGACAAACCGCACTCGAAGCCTTGCTTGACTTCCTTGACGTCGTCCTTGAACCGCTTGAGCGAGTCCAGTTCGCCGGTGTGCACCACCACGTTGTTGCGCAGCACGCGCACCAGCGAGTTGCGCTTGACCATGCCGTCGGTGACCATACAGCCGGCCACGGCGCCAATCTTCGGCACACGGAAGACCTGGCGGACTTCCACCTGGCCGATCGTGGTCTCGCGCTTCTCCGGCGCCAGCATGCCGGACATCGCCGCCTTGATCTCGTCTACCGCATCGTAAATGATGTTGTAGTAGCGGATGTCGATGCCGTTGTGCTCGGCCAGCTTGCGCGCGCCGGAATCAGCCCGCACGTTGAAGCCGATGATGACTGCCTTCGAGGCCACAGCCAGGTTGACGTCCGACTCCGAGATGCCGCCCACGCCGCCGTGCACGATCTGCACGCGCACTTCCTCGGTCGACAGCTTCTGCAGCGACTGCACCAGTGCTTCCTGCGAACCCTGCACGTCGGCCTTCACGATCAGCGGCAGCGATTGCACTTCGCCTTCGCTCATCTGCTCCAGCATCGTTTCCAGCTTGGCGGCCTGCTGCTTGGCGAGCTTCACGTCGCGGAACTTGCCCTGACGGAACAGGGCGATTTCACGCGCCTTGCGCTCGTCCGGGAGCACCAGCACTTCCTCGCCGGCGGCCGGCACTTCCGACAGACCCTGGATTTCCACCGGGATCGACGGACCAGCTTCCTTCGTCGGCTTGCCGTTTTCGTCCAGCATGGCGCGCACGCGGCCGTAGGCACTGCCTGCGAGCACCACGTCGCCACGCTTGAGCGTGCCGCTGCTGACCAGGATCGTCGCGATCGGGCMCTTGCCCTTGTCGAGCTGGGCTTCCACCACCAGACCCTTGGCCGGGGCGTCCACCGGTGCCGTCAACTCCAGCACTTCGGCTTGCAGCAGCACCTGCTCGAGCAGGTCGTCGATGCCCAGGCCGGTCTTGGCGGACACCGGCACGAACGGCGAATCGCCGCCGTACTCTTCCGGCAACACCTGCTCGGCCACCAGTTCCTGCTTCACGCGGTCCGGGTTGGCTTCGGGCTTGTCGATCTTGTTGATCGCCACCACGATGGGCACGCCGGCAGCCTTGGCGTGCGCAATCGCTTCCTTGGTCTGCGGCATCACG
Source organism: Cupriavidus sp. 05T42 (assembly GCF_056396345.1). Taxonomy (NCBI): domain Bacteria; kingdom Pseudomonadati; phylum Pseudomonadota; class Betaproteobacteria; order Burkholderiales; family Burkholderiaceae; genus Cupriavidus; species Cupriavidus sp. 05T42. The sequence goes on along the minus strand of NZ_JBFTLH010000006.1, from coordinate 308,738 downwards.
CCGTCGTCCGCCGCAACCACCAGGATCACGATGTCGGTGGCCTTGGCGCCACGGGCACGCATGGCCGTGAAGGCCTCGTGACCCGGGGTGTCCAGGAAGGTGATCACGCCACGTTCGGTTTCGACGTGGTACGCGCCAATGTGCTGCGTAATGCCCCCGGCTTCGCCCGCGGCAACCTTGGTGCGGCGGATGTAATCGAGCAGCGAGGTCTTGCCGTGGTCGACGTGACCCATCACGGTCACCACCGGCGGACGCGGCAGCAGTTCGGCGTCGGTATGGTCTTCGCCATCCACCACCAGCAGTGCTTCCGGATCGTCCAGCTTGGCGGCGAACGCCTTGTGGCCCATTTCTTCCACCACGATCATGGCGGTTTCCTGGTCCAGCACCTGGTTGATCGTGACCATCTGGCCGAGCTTCATCATCTGCTTGATGACCTCGGACGCCTTCACGGCCATCTTGTGCGCCAGATCGGCCACCGAGATGGTTTCCGGCACGTGCACTTCACGCACCACCGGCTCGGTCGGCGCCTGGAAGTTGCTGCGATCGTCGGCATGCTGCTTGCCGCCGCGGCCACGCGGGCCACCGCGCCAGCCACCCACACCGCCCGACGTATCGCCGCGCGTCTTCAGGCCGCTGCCCTTCTTGCGCGAGCTATCGTCCTGCCACGTACCGGTCTTGACCGGCTTGCCGGTCTTCTTGTCGACGGTGGTCGTGGCCGTGGTGGTCGTGGCCGGTTTCTTGTCGTCCTTCTTGGCTTCGGTCGTCGTGCCAGGCGGCTTCACCGGCTTGTGCAGCGTACCGGTCTGCTCGGCCTTCTTTTCCTCGGCCTTGCGTTCCGACGGCGCCTTCAGCACGCGGGCCGGGGCGTTCAGCATCTGCTGGATCGCACGGGCCTCGGCCTCGGCAGCCTCGCGGCGGCGGCGGGCGGCGTCCTGCTCGGCACGGGCCTTGTCGGCCGCTGCCTTCGCGTCATCCGCATCCTTCTGCACCTGCACGCGCTCGGCGGCCACGCGGGCCTGGTCGTCCTCGGCCTTCTTGCGCACGGCAGCGTCCTCGACGGCGTTGTTCACCGCCTGGGCAGCCACGGCCTCTTCCTCGGCCTTGCGGGCGAGAAGTTCGGTCTGGCGGCGCTGCTCGGCCTCGAGGGCTTCCTGGCGCGCACGGCGCTCGGCTTCCTCGCGCTCGGCGGCTTCCTGGCGTGCCTTCAGTTCGGCTTCCTGGCGCGCGAGCGCCTCGGCCTGCTGACGGCTTTCCTCTTCCTCGCGGCGTGCCTGTTCGGCGGCGGCCTCGGCCGCTTCCGCGGCGTCCACGCCATCGGCGTGTGCATCCCCGGCGACCTCGTCACGCTTGATCAGGACGCGCTTCTTGCGCACCTCGACCTGAACGGTACGGGTCTTGCCGGTGGAATCGGCCTGACGGATTTCGGACGTTTCGCGCTTGGTCAGCGTGATCTTTTTGCGTGCGCTGTCGTCGGCCTGACCGTGCGACCGCTTGAGATAATCAAGGAGTCGGGTCTTGTCCGATTCGGTGATGATGTCTTCCGGCGTCGCTTTGCCCACCCCAGCTGCCTGCAATTGTTCCAGCAGGGCAGCTGCGCTGCGGCTCAGTTCTGCGGCCAGTTGGGCAACTGTTGTGCTTGCCATTCAAACCCTTTCAATGCTCGGTTTCTACGTCGGGACAAATCGTATGCGGAAAGCGCCGGGGCCCCTGGCCCCGTACGTGTCCCTCAGTTAAACCAATGTTCCCGTGCTTTCATGATCAGCGCCTTGGCTTCCTCATCCGCCACGCMGGCCAGCTCGACCAGTTCGTCCACAGCCAGTTCGGCCAGGTCGTCACGCGTGTGGATATTGCCTTCGGCCAGCTTGCCGATCAGCTCGGGGGTCAGGCCGTCGAGCGAGCGCAGATCCTGCGACACCTCTTCCACCTTTTCTTCCCGGGCCAGTTCCATCGTCAGCAGCGCATCGCGTGCGCGGTTGCGCAGCTCAGTGACGGTGTCCTCATCGAAGGCCTCAATTTCCATCATTTCACTGATGGGCACGTAGGCAACTTCTTCCAGCGTGGAGAACCCTTCCTCGATCAGGATGTCCGCCACTTCCTCGTCCACGTCCAGCTTGGCCATGAACAGCTTGCGTACCACTTCGCTTTCCTCGGCCTGCTTCTGCGCCGATTCTTCCTGCGTCATGATGTTGATCTGCCAGCCGGTCAGTTCGGACGCCAGGCGTACGTTCTGGCCGCTGCGGCCGATGGCGACGGCGAGGTTTTCCTCGTCCACCACCACATCCATGCAATGCTTTTCCTCGTCCACGACGATGGACTGCACCTGCGCCGGCGCCAGTGCGCCGATCACGAACTGCGCCGGGTCTTCCGACCACAGCACGATATCCACGGCCTCGCCGCCGATCTCGTTGCGCACAGCCGTCACGCGGGTACCGCGCACGCCCACGCAAGTGCCGATCGGGTCGATGCGCTTGTCATGGGCCACCACGGCGATCTTGGCGCGCACGCCGGGGTCGCGGGCGGCCGCCTTGATCTCGAGCAGGCCCTGTTCCATCTCCGGCACTTCGTTCTCGAACAGCTTGATCAGGAACTCGGGTGCCGTACGCGACAGTTCGATCTGCGGGCCGCGCGCGGCGCGATCCACATTGAGGATATACGCCCGTACGCGGTCACCGGTACGGAGATTTTCCTTCGGAATGATCTGGTCGCGGGCCAGCAGCGCTTCCACGCGGCCGGACTCCACGATCAGACCCTTCTTGTCGGCACGCTTGACCGTGCCGGTCATGACCTTTTCGCCACGATCCAGGTAATCGTTCAGGATCTGCTCGCGCTCGGCGTCGCGGATCCGCTGCAAAATCACCTGCTTGGCCGCCTGGGCGCCAATCCGGCCGAATTCCACGGACTCGATCTGCTCTTCGACAAACTCCTCGAGCTCGATCTCCGGATCCTGATCGCGGGCTTCGAACAGCAGGATCTGCTTGTCCGGCTCCTGCAGGCCCTGCTCGTCGGGGACGACAAGCCAGCGGCGGAACGTTTCGTGCTCACCGGATTCGCGGTCGATGGCGACGCGGATATCCACGTCTTCCTCGAAGCGTTTCTTGGTGGCCGAAGCGAGTGCTGCTTCGAGCGCACCGAATACCACATCCTTGTCGACGTTCTTTTCACGCGCAAGCGCATCGACGAGCAACAGAACTTCGCGGCTCATTGCTTGTTCCCTTTTCTTTGATTTCCCTTGAAGTCGATCACTGGCACGAGCCGTGCCTTGTCGACGTCGGATATGGCGAATTCCAGCAGTGCCGGGCCGTCGCGTCCTTCGAATTCCAGGCCGATTTTCTCGGCTCCGTCATCGCCAGTGGGTGCCTGGATGATGCCGACGAAATTCTTCTGGCCATTCACCGGGAGGCGCAGCGTGATTCTGGCCTCGACGCCGGCAAAACGGACGTAATCGGCCAGCTTCTTCAGCGGCCGGTCCAGACCGGGCGAGGACACCTCGAGGCGCTCGTAGTCGACATTTTCGACCGTAAGCACATGGGTAAGCTGGCGGCTTACTTTCTCGCAATCCTCAATGACGATGCCGGTTTCAGGCTGATCGATATAGACACGCAGCAGTCCGACGGGGGCACGCTCAAGCTCAACCAACTCGTAGCCCATGCCGTTAAGGGTGGTTTCGATCAAATCTGCCAGATGCACTGTATTCCCGAATAGTGGCCTTCAACACCATGGCAGACACCGGACAACGACTTCCGTTCTGAAACTAGGTCCTGAAACGAGGTTCTGGAACGAACCGCTGCCTTGCCTGCCCCGTCATCCCCGGCGCCGGCGTGGCGCAGTCGCGGCCACAAGCACAAAACGGGCGAACCAAAAAAAAATGGGCGCAATGCCCATCATTCGCCCACCCTCGCTAAGGATGACACTTTTGAATAGACTTGGATTATACGCGGATTATGTCCAAAAGGCAAAAGCCGGACAGGATCCGCGGGCAGCGTGCGGCCAGGGCGAGCCCCGGCCGGCATGCCGCCTGCCTGGGTTAGCGGTGACCGCCACCCCCCTGGTTGCCGCCACGACCGCGCGGACGACGCGGGCCGCTGGCATTGCCGCCGCCCTTGGCTGCCTTCGGCATCACATTGCCGTTGGCCTCGCCACCACCGCCGCGACGCTGCTGGCCGCGCTGGCCACCCATGCCTCCGCCKCCCAGGCCACCACCGCCGCCAAGGCCGCCGCGATTGCCACCGCGCCCACCGGCACCGCCGCCACGCAGGCCGCCGGCCGCGCCACCACTGAACTTGGTGGTATGCGACGTCAGCGGCGCCGGGCCGGTCGGGATGTAACCCATCGAGGTCTGCATCGGATCGGGCTGGCCACCACGGCCGGCACCGCCGCCGTTACCGCGCGCGCCTCCCTTTTCGTAGCGCGGCAGGCCGTCCATGCCGGTGTGCATCGGCATGCCCGCAATGGCCGCCTCGGTACGCGCCTTGCGGCCGCCCACCTTGGTGGCACCCTTGCCGCCCTGCTCGCCCTTCGCCGGCGCTTTCAGGCCGATATTGGCCATCAGCGCGCGCACGTCGGTCGGGTCCAGCTCTTGCCAGCGGCCACGCTTGAGGCCGCGCGGCAGCAGGAACTGGCCGTAGCGCGTACGGATCAGGCGCGACACGGTCAGGCCAACGGCCTCGAACATGCGGCGCACCTCGCGATTACGGCCTTCGGTCAGCGCCACGTGATACCACTGGTTCACGCCTTCGCCACCGCCATCAGCGATGCGCAGGAAGTTCGCTTCGCCATCGTCCAATTGGATACCGTGCAGCAGCGCCTGGCGGTCGGCCTCGGCCAGCTCGCCCAGCGTGCGCACCGCGTATTCGCGCTCCACGCCGTAGCGCGGGTGCATGAAGCGGTTGGCGATATCGCCCGAGGTCGTGAAGATCAGCAAGCCTTCGGTATTGAAGTCGAGACGACCCACCGCCACCCACTTGCCGGCCTTGATGCGCGGCAGGCTGTCGAACACGGTCGGACGGCCTTCCGGATCGCTCTGGCTCACGATTTCGCCGGACGGCTTGTGATACAGCAGCACGCGCGGTGGCTTGCTCGACACCTTGCGATGGATCAGCTTGCCGTTCACGCGCACCTGGTCGGTCGGCAAGATCCGCTGGCCGATGTGGGCCGGCAGACCGTTAACCGAGACACGACCCTCGAGGATCAGCTGTTCCATTTCGCGGCGTGAGCCGAGGCCGCCTTCGGCCAGCACCTTGTGCAGCTTGGGCGCGTCATCGTCGGCGGACAGTTCGCGCACCGGCTTGGCCTTGGTGCGCGGCAGCGCCATCTCTTCCTGATCGAATTGTTCCGAGATCACGAATTTGAAGACGTCCTCGGCACCGCCAGCAGGCTTGCCGGCCTTCGCGCCGCGAGCCGGCTTGTCACCGGCGCGCTGCTCGAATTTTTCCGAAGGCTTGCCGCCTGCGGCGCCCGCCTGCCCCTTGCGCTGACCCTGGCCGCCTTGGCCACCCTGACCGCCTTGGCCGCGCTTGTCGCGCCGGCCCGGCTGCTGGGCTGCCGGCTTGTTGTCGCCATCGACCAGCGCAGCCTTGCGCTGGGGCTGCTGGCGGCGCTTGCGCACGCCGGCACCCTGTGGCTGCGCAGGCTGGCCGTCGGCGTCACTCGCCTCGGCGCGCGGTTCGCGGACGTCACGGGCATCACGATCGGCTGCCGGCTTGCGGCGGCCACGGGCGCGCGGCTCGCGACCGGCCGGTGCGGCGGCGTCGGGCTGCGGCGCGTCGGCTTGCGCCGGTGCGGCGGCATCGCCCTCGGCACGGCCACCCTCGCGGTCCTGTGCGGACTGGCGGCGCGACGCCACCAGATTGCGCAGGCCACGGCGCAGGCCCTTGCGGCGCGGCGCGCCGTCGGTGCCATTGCCCGCGTCGGGCGCAGCGCCGGTATCGCCCGGCGCGTCCGGTTGCCGGACGTCTTGCTCAGCGGAATCAGACAAAGTATTCACTATCGATGTTGCGTGTTATTCAGTTGGACACGCGTTCGTCGTCCTCAGCAGGATGCGGCGCGTTGCCGTCCCGGACCGAATCGTCGGCCGCTTCCGGGGAGGAAGCAGCTGTGTCCACGTGGAAACCGTTGGCGTGGGCCAGCGGCGCGTCGTCGTCATGCCCGCCATCGGCGGACCACTGCGCAACGCTGTTGTCTTGCGGGTGCGGCGTGTCGTTCTGTTCGGTATCGGCGCCGTGGGCTTCCGTCTCCACCGGCTCCGCATGGTCGCTCTCCGCCGCGGCCACGACTTCCGCTTCCACCGCATCGGTAGCGGTCTCGGCGGCCTGGGGCTCGGCAAAGGTCTCTTCATCGCCAGCCGGCGGGTTGGCCGTGGCAACTTCTTCAAAATCTATCGCCTGCTGGTCCAGCAGGGCTGCCTGGACCTGGGCCTGGGCATCCTCGAGCGGCGGCAGCTCATCCAGCGTGCGCAGCCCCAGATCGTCCAGAAACGCCTTGGTCGTGGCATAGAGCGCGGGACGGCCCGGTACGTCGCGATGCCCGATCACCTCGATCCAGCTGCGGTCCTMGAGCTTCTTGACCACGTCGGTGCTGACCGTCACGCCGCGAATTTCCTCGATATCGCCGCGCGTCACGGGCTGGCGATAGGCGATGATGGCCAGCGTCTCCATCACCGCGCGCGAATACTTGGGCGGCTTTTCCGGGTTGAGCCGGTCGAGGAACTCGCGCATCTCGGGCCGGCTCTGGAAACGCCAACCGCTGGCCAGGGCCACGAGTTCCACACCGCGTTGCTGCCAGTCCTGTCGCAATTCGTCCAACAGGGCGCGGATGGTGTCGGCGCCGACATCGTCGGCGAAAAGACGGCGGAGATCGTTGACGCGCAGGGGCTCCTGCGCACAAATCAGCGCGGTCTCGAGGACGATCTTCGCCTCTTGGGTATTCATGTGATTGTGTGCAGCCTGTCTTTGCACCTGCTCCCGGACGAATCCCGGAGCACTGGAGATTTCGGATACAGCGGTACCGATGCCACCGCCATCTCATTGCGCAGCCAACTCGCAGCCTGTCGCAGCCCAKGCAGCCAAGCGGTGCACTTCGTTCTTTTGCATCGATTTGCCGGGTCGTTCCGGCAGGAGATCGTCCGCATCCGGCTGGCTTCGCCGGGAGTCGAACCTCTTGCGTCGCGCTCTCGCCTTTACCCTCGCAGGCGGAACCCTTCCCCTTGGAGCGGACATTCGCCAGGACAATCAGATTGCCAAGGCGGCAAGAAAAAACGGATATCGGCCCGGACAAGCTTCGTCCTGCGCCTGCACCACCACTCCACAAGGCCGACCGGCCTTTTAAACCAGATCTTTTGAACCGGATGCACTGTGGGGACGGATCCGGCAAGCCAATGCTGCCTCGGACCCATGGACACGCATCCCAGATCAGGGATGCCGGCCCGGCGACGCCAGGGAATTACGTGGCGCGATACCGTGGTTCTCGCGATTGTATGGCATTCCCGCCCCCCTCCGCAACCCGCCCGCCGCCCGGCGTGGCGAATGGCACGAACCGGGGCGGCCTGTCCGCCGCCCGGAATCGTCCTAGAACACCACGCAGAACCCATGCGCAGCCAGCGTCTCCGGGAGCCAGACCGCCCGCGCCACGCCCACGATGCCGAAGCCGATGATCAGCACGCCCGCCACGGTCCGGACCGCCGGCCGGCGCGACACATGGCGCACATAGCCCGACAACCCCGAAATCACCAGTAGGTTTGGCAGCGTTCCCAACCCAAAGGCGAACAGGACCAGCGCGCCCGACGCCGCATTGCCGGCCAGCAACGCCATTGCGAGTGCCCCATAGACCATCCCGCACGGCACGATCCCCCAGGCGAGTCCCAGACCGAAGCGCCGCAGCAGCGGCGCATGCCGGGCCAGGCCGGCAGGCAGCCTGATACCGAGCGCGCCCATGCGACCCACCACCCCTTGGGCCATGCGCACCGCGAACGCCTCCAGGCGCGTCGCACGCATGGTGCGCCCACGCAACAGCCAGAAGCCCGACATCACCAGCATCGCTCCGCCTGCGCCATAGAGCCATCGCTGCACAGGCAGATAGTCCTGCTTCCATACGGTGGCGCCGACGGCACCCACCACCGCCCCCAGCAACKCGTAGGTGGTCAGGCGGCCGGCGTGCATCGCCAGCAATTCCACGAGCCAGCCGCGCGGCGAGCGATGGATCGTCACCGGCACGCGCACCGCCGCGCGCTGCTCGGCCGCCATCGCAATGCCGCCACACATCGCAGCACAGTGGACGCCACCAAACAACGCAACGATAAAAACGCTGAAAAGCACACCAAATGGCAACGGTCCCTCGCTTCCGCGTCACTTCACGCGGTAAAATTGATCTGTCGCGCCCTCGCTGCAATGCGCATCACCAAGAGCCCTCAATTGCTTACCTCCATACCCGTCACCGAGATCTCGCCCCGCTGCTCTACGTGCGGGATGGGCCAGCTTTGTCTGCCGGTAGGCATGTCGCACCAGGACCTCCTGAAGATGGACACGCTCGTGCAGGAACGCGTGCGCGTGCACAAGGGCGAAACGCTTTACCGCATGGGCGATCCGCTCACCGCCGTCTATGCCGTGCGTTTCGGCACGCTCAAGACGCACGTGACGCTCGAAGACGGCCGCTCGCAGATCACCGGCTTCCATCTGCCCGGCGAGATGGTCGGTATGGATGGCCTCGGCGAAATGCAGCATGCTTCCGATGCCACGGCCCTCGAGGATGCCGAAGTCTGCGTCGTACGCTTCAACGACTTGCAGGCGCTCTCGTCTGACCTGCCCTCGCTGCAAACCCAGTTCCTGCGCTTGATGAGCAAGGAGATTTCGCAGGACCAGGTGATGCTGATGACGTTGGGTTCGATGCGGGCCGAGGAGCGGCTTGCCGCGTTCCTCGTCAATCTTTCCGATCGCCTGTCGGCGCGTGGCTACTCGTCGAGCGAGTTCGTATTGCGCATGAGTCGCGAGGAGATCGGCAGTTATCTTGGCCTGAAACTCGAAACCGTCAGCCGCCTGTTCTCTCGTTTTGCCGAGGCGGGCCTGATCCAGATCCGCCAGCGCCACGTCAAGCTCATCGACATGGCCGGCATCAAGCAGATCTACAACCGCTCCTGCTAAGGCCGGCTCGCCGGCGCCGGTGCACTCGCTACTCGAGTTCATCGGTATCGCTGAGCGGCGTTGGCATGGTGTAGAGCGTCAGGCCGCTCGACAAGGCGCAGAACAGCCACGCCAGCAGGAATCCCACGGTATAGATCGCCTCACGCGACGCGTCGACCGGATGACCGAAGAAGCTCAGGTCACTGGGATCGACAATCGAGAACACCGTTGCCGTGGCCACGCCGCCCATCAGGAACGCTGGCCACATCACCCACATCAGCCAGCGTAGTCTCATGGCCGCCTCGCCGTGTCATTGACATGGGCGTCGGCACGCACGGCGGACCCATCCAGCTTCTCCACCACCAGCCCATGCCGCGCGGCATCGCGCACCGGCACGTCGGCGTGGGTATTGGCGAGCCAGATCGTCACACCACAGCCGATCATCGCCAGCAGCGGTCCGCTCATCAGCAGCCACGGCCACGGTTCCTTCCACCACGGCTTGACTTGTTGCGCTGTCATTGCCTACTCCTTGCGTCGAATATTTCCTGAATGACCTGTCCTACAGGCCGCGCGGCACGATGAAACTGGTCGCTTCCTGGATCTGCGCGCGTCCGCGTGCGTCGTCCATACCCTCCCCCGTGACCGTGATACGGATCTTGTGCGTGCCCTGCGGCGCGTGGTCGATCGGGATACGGATCCGCACCGGCAACAGCCGGTTCGACGTAGGCGCCAGCGTTTCTGCCGACTTGTCATACTCGATGGTCAACCCTTGCAGCTCCGCGCTCGTCGCCTGTACCCGGACGCGCATCGGCGTCTCGGTCGTATTGATCAGTTGCAGCCGGTACACGTTCTCGATCCAGCGACCTTCGACCTCGCGGCCCAACGCGCCACGGTCGCGGATGACATCGACCTTGAGCGGCGTGCGCATCGCCAGCGACCCGATGAAGCCCCCCACCAGCGCCGACCAGATCACCGCGTAGACAATCGTCCGCGTGCGGAACAAGCGCTTGCGCGCGGCGACTGCCGACAGGCCCTTGCGCATCGCGTTCTCAGAGGTGTAGCGGATCAGGCCACGCGGATAGGCCATCTTGTCCATGACCTGGTTACAGGCGTCGATGCAGGCACCGCAGCCAATACACTCGTATTGCAATCCGTCACGGATGTCGATCCCGGTCGGGCAGACCTGCACGCAGATGCTGCAATTGACGCAATCGCCAATGCCGGCGGTGTGCCGGTCCGTCTTGCGCGAGCGGCTGCCGCGCGGCTCGCCACGGCCTACGTCATAGGTCACCACGAAGGTATCGCGGTCGACCATCACGCTCTGGAAACGCGCATATGGGCACATGTACTTGCACACCTGCTCGCGCATGAAGCCGGCGTTGCCCCAGGTGGCGAAGGCATAGAACAGCATCCAGAACGACTGCCACGGCCCCAGCGAGAGGTCGATCACCTGCCCGCCCAGCTCGCGGATCGGCGAGAAATAGCCGACGAACGTGAAGCCGGTCCACAGGGCGATCACCACCCAGAGCGTGTGCTTGGTCGCCTTGAGCCGCAGCTTGCGCAGGCTCCACGGGTCGCCGTCCAGCCGGATGCGGGCGATGCGATCGCCTTCCACGCGTCGCTCGATCCACATGAAGATTTCTGTGTAGACGGTCTGTGGACACGCGTAGCCACAGAACAGCCGGCCCGCGATGGCGGTGAACAGGAACAGGGCGAGCGCCGAGATGACAAGCAGGACCGCGAGGTAGATCACGTCCTGCGGCCACAGCACGAGGCCGAAGATATAGAACTTGCGCGCGCCGAGGTCAAACAGCACCGCCTGGCGGTCGTTCCATTGCAGCCACGGGGCGCCGTAGTAGACCAGCTGGGTGAGGATGACGAGCCAGACGCGCCAGCTCGAGAAGGCGCCCGTGACCGAGCGCGGATAGATCTTGCGCCGGACCTCGTAGAGTGTTTCTTCCGAAGATTCAGCCGATTGGGCAGATTGCCCGGATCGCGGCGTGGCAGCCGGGCGCCATGGCGGGCTGTCGTCGGGCCGTGAGGGCTCCGACGTAGCGGGGTCGTCCGCTACGGGCTGTGCAGCATTGGGGGGCGCGTTCATCTTGTGTTCCTCGCGCCCCGGCAGGCGGCTGGCCGCCCTGCCCGGGGGCTGTTGATCATTGTCCGGCCGCTCCTGTATTGGAGAGACCCCACACGTAGGCGGTCAGCATGCGGATGCGCTCGGGCGTCAGGATTTCCTCATGCGCGGGCATGTGCCCGTTATGACCCTTCTGGATCGCCTCGACGATGGCATTTTCCGAACTGCCGTAGAGCCAGACGCTGTCCGACAGGTTCGGCGCGCCGAGCGCCTGGTTGCCCTTGCCGCTGGCCCCATGGCAGGCCGCACACGTGGTCTTGAAGGTGCCCTCGCCCCGCGACGCGCGGATCGGGTCAGACGCCAGGCCCGACAGCGAGCGCACATACTGGGCCGTGTCCCCGGCGAGCTTGGCGTCGATGACGCCCGCAAACGGCGGCATCATGCCGTTGCGACCCTTGGTGATCGTCTGACGGATCGTTTCGGGGTCGCCGCCATAGAGCCAGTCGTTGTCGGCCAGGTTCGGAAAGCCGCGGCTGCCGCGCGCGTCGGAGCCATGGCACTGCGCGCAGTAGTTCAGGAACAGGCGCTGGCCAATTTCACGGGCGTCGGGATCGGCGGCGACCTTCGTCACGTCCATCGACATGTACTTCCCGTAGATCTCGTTCTGCATCTTCTCGGCAGCCTGTCGATGCGCCGCCAGTTCGCCCTGCGAGGAGAACCCCAGCACGCCGGCGTAGGAACCCAGGCCCGGATACAGCACCAGGTAGCACACGCTGAAGATGCAGGCCAGCAGGAACATCCACATCCACCAGCGCGGCAGCGGGTTGTTCAACTCGCGCAGGTCACCATCCCAGACATGGCCGGTATCCTCGGTCGCACCCTGGCTTTTTGGCGCCCGGCGCTGCGAGAACAGCAGCCACACGCACCACGCGATGCCGACCAGCGAGATGGCCGTAATGTAGTAACTCCAGTAATCGGAAAAGAAATCGCTCATGACTGTGGGTTCCGGCTTGTCGTTATCGTGGTCTCGTCGGGCAACGCGAAGGGCAGCATGGCTGACTCCTCGTTGGCGGCCTGGCGCCGCGACGACCAGGCCCACCAGCAGATGGCGAGGAAGGCCAGCATCGACAGCACGGTGGCAGCGGAGGTCAGGATGGCCATGGCGGTTACTCCTTCGGTGCCGCGGCCGCCGTGGCGGCGTCCAGGCGCACGTTGCGGCGGTTCAGGCCGAGGCCTTGCAGGTAGGCCACCATCGCGTCCTCTTCGGTMTTGCCGGCGAGTTCCTCAGGGGCATGGGCGATTTGCTCCTCGGTGTACGGCACACCCAACCGCTTCAGGGCGCGCATCCGGCCCTGGATATCGCCCGTCGGCAGCGCGGTCTTCTCGAGCCACGGATACGACGGCATCACCGATTCCGGCACCACATCGCGCGGATTGCGCAGGTGGATGCGCTGCCAGTCATCCGAATACCGGCCGCCCACGCGGGCGAGGTCTGGACCGGTACGCTTGGAACCCCACAGGAACGGATGGTCATACACCGACTCGCCGGCCGTCGAGAAATGGCCATAGCGCTCCGTCTCGGCCTGCAGCGTGCGCACCTGCTGCGAATGGCAGCCGACGCAGCCTTCGCGGATATAGATATCGCGGCCCATCAGGCGCAGCGGCGTGTAGGGCACGATGCCCGCGTCGGGCTTGGTCGTGGAATGCTGGAAGAACAGCGGCACGATCTGCACCAGACCCGCAATGCTCACCACGATGATCGTGGCGATGATCAGCCAGCCAACGTTCTTTTCCAGTGTTTCGTGGGTGAAGAATCCTTGTTTTTGTGACATCTCAGCAATCCTCGGCGGTCAGTGTGCGGGAGCCTGGGCGGAAGCCGGCAGGCTGGCCGGGATCGGCGCGTMCGTGGCCGTCTTGCCGGCGATCGTGCGCACCACGTTGTAGGCCATGACCAGCATGCCGGTCAGGAAACACAGGCCACCGAGCAGGCGGATCAGGTAGAACGGATACTTCGCCTTGACCGCTTCGACGAACGCGTAGGTCAGCGTGCCGTCCGGCTGCGTGGCGCGCCACATCAGCCCTTCCATCACGCCGGCGATCCACATCGAGGCGATGTAGAGCACCACGCCGATCGTCGCGATCCAGAAGTGCCACTCGATCAGCTTGACGCTGAACATCTCCTTTTGCCCGAACAGCCGTGGAATCAGGTAGTACAGCGAGCCGATCGAGATCATCGCGACCCAGCCGAGCGCGCCCGAGTGGACATGGCCGATCGTCCAGTCCGTGTAGTGCGACAGCGCATTCACGGTCTTGATGGACATCATCGATCCTTCAAACGTGGCCATGCCGTAGAACGACAGCGCAACCACCATGAACTTGAGGATCGGGTCCGTGCGAAGCTTGTGCCAGGCGCCGGACATGGTCATGATCCCGTTGATCATCCCGCCCCAGGACGGCGCGAGCAGGATCAGCGAAAACGCCATGCCGAGCGACTGCGCCCAGTCCGGCAGCGCGGTGTATTGCAGATGGTGGGGGCCGGCCCACATATAGGTGAAGTTCAGCGCCCAGAAGTGGACGATGGAGAGCCGGTACGAGTAGATCGGCCGTCCGGCCTGCTTCGGGATGAAGTAGTACATCATCCCGAGGAAGCTGGTGGTCAGGAAGAAGCCCACGGCGTTATGGCCGTACCACCACTGGATCATCGCGTCCTGCACGCCCGCATAGGCGGAATACGACTTCCACATCGACGCCGGCATCTCGATGTTGTTCACGATATGCAGGATGGCGATGGTCAGGATGTACGCGCCGAAGAACCAGTTGGCCACGTAGATATGGCGCGTCTTGCGCTTGATGATGGTGCCGAAGAACACCACCGCGTAGGCGACCCAGACCAGCGTAATCAGGATGTCGATTGGCCATTCGAGTTCCGCATATTCCTTGGAAGTCGTGATGCCGAGCGGTAGCGTGATGGCAGCCGCCACGATGACGATCTGCCAGCCCCAGAACGTGAACGCTGCCAGCGGCCCGCAGAACAGGCGCGCCTGGCAGGTGCGCTGCACCACGTAGTACGACGTGGCGAACAGCGCGCTGCCGCCGAAGGCGAAGATCACCGCGTTGGTGTGCAGCGGACGCAGGCGCCCGAAGGACAGCCACGGGGTATTGAAATTGAGATCTGGCCAGATCAGTTGCGCCGCCAGCAGAACGCCGACGGCCATGCCGACGATCCCCCAAACCACGGTCATCACGGCAAACTGCCGTACGACGCCGTAGTTAAAGGTGTCGACGCGTGGAGACGCGGTAGAGACATCCATTCAGACCCCCAAATACAGAAGTAAAGATCGTTTAACCCTAGTGTTGGTGTGACTTTAGAAAGTCGCCGCCGCCCGCGCGTTGATCCCGGTCAAGTCGCTATTCAACGAAGGGAACTGTTGCTGCCGCGCGCCACTCGGCCTCGTAAAAAGCTTGCAATTCATGGCTTGTCGTTATCGAGCAGGATGGCTTCGCCGGGTCGGTCGAGGTCGTCGTACTGGCCCGCGTTGAGCGCCCACCAGAGCGCGCCAGCTATCAGCGCCACGAGCACCAGGCTCATTGGCACGAGCAGGTAAAGGGTTTCCATGGTCAGCGCTCCTTGTTCGGTGCACGCAGCAGGCGCCAGGCATTGGCCACCACAAGCAGCGACGACACGGACATGCCGATGCCTGCCATCCAGGCCGTGACCAGCCCTGTGGCGGCCAGCGGAATGGCCACAATGTTGTAGAAGAAGGCCCAGCCGAGGTTCTGCCGCACCACGCGGCGCGTACGGCGCGCGGCGGCGATGGTGTTGGCAATCTCGGCCACGCCGCCATGCGTGAGGACCGCGTCGGCGCCTGCCTGGGCCAGCGGTGCGCCGCTCCCGATTGCGATGGAGACCTGTGCCTGGGCCAGCACCGGCGCGTCATTGATGCCGTCGCCCACGGCCAGCACCACAGCGCCCTGCTCTTGCAGCGCGGCCACATAGGCGCGTTTGCCTTCGGGCGTCACGGCGCCATGGGCGGTTTCCATGCCGAAATGGTCGGCCCACCAGCGCACCGCTTCGACGTTGTCGCCAGAAATCAGATGAGTACGAATGCCAAGCAGGTCGAGCGCGTCGATCAGCGCCGGCGTCTGCGGGCGTGCAATATCGGACAGGAAAAACCGTGCCAGCAGGCCCTCGGCAGCGCCCAACCAGACCTCGGTAGCGCMGCGATGGGCGTTGCCAGAGGCGCCGATGGCMGCGTCATCGCCGACCCAGACGCCCGCCTCCAGCGCCAACGCCGCCGCGAAGTCGCGCCGGCCAAGCCGCACGCGCCGCCCGTCGACACAGGCTTCGACTCCCTGCCCCGGCACATTGCACAGATCGTCCACCGAGGGCTGCTCCCGCCCGGTCGATGGTGCGCGGGCATCGAGGAACGCCCGGGCTATCGGATGCTCGCCGCCCTGCTCCATCGCCGCGGCAATCGCCAGGCAGATGTCCGCTTCGAGGCGGCCTGTGGCTTCGGTCAGTACCACCGCGAAGCGCCCCTCGGTCAGCGTGCCGGTCTTGTCGAGCACGATGTCGGTGACGCGCGCGAGGGTTTCGATGGCGTGAGACCGCGTCAGCAGCACCCCGCGCCGCGACAGTGCCGCACCGGCGGCCGCCAGCGCCGCAGGCGTAGCCAGCGACAGCGCGCAGGGACAGCTCACCACGAGCACCGCCACCGTCACCAACAACGCGCGCGACGGATCGATCCAGACGGCCCAGACGATACCGGTGACCGCCGCCATCCCAAGCAGCGCGCCGACAAACCAGCCTGCGACGCGGTCGGCCAGCATCGCCAGTCGTGGCTTTTCCGCAAGGGCACGGTCCAGCACCGCCACGATCTCGGCCAGCCGCGTATTGGCGCCGATGCGCCCGACGCGCACCTCGAGCGGGCTGGCCGTGTTGAAACACCCGGCGAGTACCGCATCGCCGATACCCCGCCGCACCGGTCGTGCCTCGCCGGTCAGCATCGATTCGTCGAGTTCGCTGATGCCAGCCAGCACCACGCCGTCCACGGGCATGATTTCACCGGCCTTGACCCGGATACGGTCGCCCGCGCCGAGGCGGGCCACCGGCACGCGCTCGGCGGTGCCGCCCTCCGTCAGGCGCTCGCAGGTGGCCGGAAGCTGACGCGCGAGCATCTCGGCGCCGCTTCGGGACGCCTGACGCACGCGCAGTTCCAGATAGCGGGCCAGCAGCAGGAAGGCCACGAACATCGTCACGGAATCGAAGTAGACCTCACCCACGCCGCGCACCGTGGCGGCTGCGCTGGCCAGAAAGCCGGCGGCCACGCCGATGGCCACGGGCACGTCCATGCCCATCGCGCGCTGGCGCAGGCTGCGCCAGGCGCCGGTGAAAATCGGGGAGGCAGAATAAAAGACGACCGGAAGCGTCAGCGCGAAGCTGGCCCAGCGCATCAGTTGCAACTGGCCAGCATCGATCGTGGCTTCATGGGTGTAGATCGGCCACGCGTACATCATGACCTGCATCATGCCGAGCATCGCCACGGCCATCCGCATCAGCAGCCCGCGCCGTTCGCGGCGGTCCTGGCGGTCGCTGCGGGACGCCTCGAATGGCCACGCCATATAGCCGATGTCCGCTAGGGCGCCGAGCAAGGCTGACACGGTTTGTTGCGATTCCCGCCAGCGCACCACCACGCGGCGCGTTGCCACGTTGGCCACCGCCAGTTCCACACCCGGCAGCTGGCCCAGGCGCTGCTCGATCAGCCACGCGCAGGCAGCGCAGCGGATACCTTCCGGCGCCAGAGTGACCTCAGCCTTGTCATCGCCTAGCGGGCGGACGAACTGCTGGCGCAGCTCGGGCGTGTCGTAGGCAGCCCAGACCGGCTCGGCTTCCCGGCGCGCGGCGTCGTCGATAGGACGCGCGAAGCGAGAGGTATCGCCATACAGATGGCCGAAACCGGCCGCGTGGAGCATCTGCGCCAGCGTCTGGCAGCCGCCGCAGCAGAAACTGCGCGCGCTGCCTTCGACATCGGCAATGAATACCGGCTCCGGTGACGTCAGCGGCTGGCCGCAGTGAAAGCAATGGCCGTCTACGTGCGTGGAAGTCGATGGGGATGGCGAAGCGCCCGCCATCGTGGGGGCCGCAGGCGTCGCGGGAATCGCGCGCCGGGCGGCGGATGGGGGCGGCAAGGTCGTCGTTGTCGCTGGCAGCACCCCAAGGGGGCCGCCGGCTGGTGCGAGCGATGGGGTAGGTAGGGACGGGGACGGCATGGCGCGCTTTTAATACCCACGGATAGTAGGTAGCACGCACACCATACGCCTTGATGCAGATCAAATAGGTCGGATTCGTACCAGTCCGACAACAGCTTCCAGCCCGCTCAGGTCAGCGAGGTATCCATGGTCCGTCGCTCGGACTCCAGGTACTCCCGTGACTGCATTTCGATGATCCGCGACACCGTGCGATGGAACTCGCCAGCCATCTGCCCTTCGGTATACAACTCGTCGGCAGGCACCTCGGCGGACATCAGCAGCTTGACCTTGTGGTCGTAGAACACGTCGATCAGCCAGGTGAAGCGGCGCGCCTCCGACGACATCCGCGGCGTCATCTTCGGCACATCCGACAGGATCACCGTATGGAACTGCGACGCCAGCTCCAGATAGTCGTTTTGCGAGCGCGGGCCGCCGCAGAGCGTGGCGAAGTCGAACCAGACCACACCGTTCGCCTTACGCAGCGCCTTGAGTTCACGGTGCTCGATATGGAGGATCGGCGATTCGTCGGCCGTGCCGGCGATACCCACGAAGGCATCGCGCAGCGCCGCGCTGGCCTCGCGGTTCAGCGGCGTGTGGTACGCCTCGACCTGCTCCAGGGCGCGCTTGCGGTAGTCGATACCCGCGTCCACGTTGAGCACGTCGAGCTTCTCCTGGAGGAGGTCGATCGCGGGCAGCACGCGTTCGCGGTGCAAGCCGTCCGGGTACAGCAGGTCCGGGCGATAGTTCGACGTCATCACGAATTGCACGCCATTCGCGAACATCTGGTCCAGCAGGCGGTGCAGCATCATGGCGTCCGCCACGTCGCTGACGTGGAATTCGTCGAAGCAGATCAGCCGGTATTTGCGCGCGATGCGCTTGGCCAGTTCGTCGAGGGGGTCGGGCCGACCTCGCAATTCCTCCAACTGGCGATGCACTTCGCGCATGAACTCGTGGAAATGGAGCCGCGTCTTCCGCACCACGGGCACGCAAGAGTAGAAGCTGTCCATCAGGAACGACTTGCCGCGCCCCACTCCACCCCACAGGTAGACGCCCTTGGGCACATCGGGGTGCACCAGAAGCTTCTTCAGCGCGTTGTTGCGCCGGTTCTTGTAGGCCACCCATTCGTCGTAGCACTGCTGCAGCCGTGCCACGGCGCGCAGTTGCGCCTCGTCCGACTGGTAGCCGCGCTGTTGCAGTTCTTTCTCGTAAAACTCGGTGACGTTCATGCTGGGTTCACGCTGGGGGCGTCCGGCGCAAGATGCGCGGGCGCTGCAAGTGAAAACGGCGCGCCGCTGGTTGCGGCGCGCCGGTGCTCACGCAATGGCAGGCATCAGCCTTACATGTTGAGCTGGCGCTTGTCCACGGCCAGCGCGGCTTCGCGCATGACTTCGGACATCGACGGGTGCGGATGGCAGACGCGACCGATATCCTCGCTGGCGGCCTTGAACTCCATCGCCACGACGGCTTCGGCGATCAGGTCCGACGCGTTGGCGGCCACGATGTGCACGCCCAGGATCTCGTCGGTCTTGGCATCGGCCAGCATCTTGACGAAGCCGTCCGAGGCGCCCATGCCCAGCGCACGGCCGTTGGCCATGAACGGGAACTGGCCCGATTTGTACTGGCGGCCTTCGGCCTTCAGCTGCTGCTCGGTCTTGCCGACCCACGCGATTTCCGGGAAGGTGTAGATCACCCAAGGAACCGTGTTGAAGTCGATGTGCGGCTTCTGGCCGACGATGCGCTCGGCCACGGCCACGCCTTCGTCTTCCGCCTTATGGGCGAGCATCGGACCACGCACCACGTCGCCGATGGCCCACAGGCCMGGCACCTTGGTCTGGCAGTGGTCGTCCACCTCGATGAAGCCGCGCGCGTCCGCGCCCAGGCCCACCGCTTCCAGGTTCAGGTTGTCGGTGTTCGGCACGCGGCCGACGGACACGATCAGGCGATCCACTTCCAGCGTCTGGGCCTTGCCGTCCTTGTCGTCATAGCTGACGGTGACGCTGTCCTTGCCGGTCTTGACCTCGTTGACCTTCACGCCGAGGCTGAACTGCAGGCCCTGCTTGGTCAGCAGCTTCTGCGCTTCCTTGGCCACGCCTTCATCGGCAGCGCCCAGGAACGCAGGCAGCGCTTCCAGCACGGTCACTTCGGCACCCAGGCGGCGCCACACCGAGCCCAGTTCCAGGCCGATCACGCCGGCGCCAATCACGCCCAGTTTCTTCGGCACGGTCGGGAACTTCAGCGCGCCCTCGTTATCGCTGACGAGGTTGTTGTCCACGGTGATGCCCGGCAGGTGACGGGCCTTCGAACCGGTAGCGATAATGACCTGCTTCGCGGTCACGACCTCACCGGCCACTTCCACCTGGAAGCCTTCGGCAGCCTTGCCGGCGAACTTGCCGTAGCCCTTGAGCAGCGTCACCTTGTTCTTGCGGAACAGGAACTCGATGCCCTTGGTCATCTTGCCGACGATGTCGTCCTTGCGCTTGAGCATCTTGGGCACGTCCACCTTGACGTCACCCACGGTGATGCCGTGGTCGGCTAGGTGGTGCGAGGCGTTCTCGAACTCTTCCGAGGAAGCCAGCAATGCCTTGGAGGGGATGCAGCCCACGTTCAGGCAGGTGCCGCCCAGGCGCGGCTCGCCCTTGGGGTCGTCATAGGCGTTGCCTTCGCAGCAGGCCACGTTCAGGCCCAGCTGGGCTGCGCGGATGGCGGCGATATAGCCGCCGGGGCCGGCGCCGATCACCAGCACGTCGAATTGTTTGCTCATGGAGTTTCCTTCTGGACGGCCTGCTCCCACGCGCCCGATTCAACGGGCGGCGGGGAGCGGGTGTCCTTCAATTCAGAGGGAGGAGACGGACGCTTACAGGTCCAGCAGCAGGCGGGCCGGATCTTCCAGCGCTTCCTTCATCGCCACCAGGCCCAGCACAGCCTCGCGACCATCGATGATCCGGTGGTCGTAGGACATGGCCAGGTAGTTCATCGGGCGAATCACGATCTGGCCGTCTTCCACCACGGCACGATCCTTGGTGGCGTGCACGCCCAGGATGGCCGATTGCGGCGGGTTGATAATCGGCGTCGACAGCATCGAACCGAACGTACCGCCGTTCGAGATCGAGAACGTGCCGCCCGTCAGTTCTTCCAGCGACAGCTTGCCGTCACGGGCCTTGGCGCCGAACTCGGCGATCTTCTTCTCGATGTCGGCCAGGCTCATCTGGTCGGCGTTGCGCAGGATCGGCACCACCAGGCCACGCGGCGAACCCACCGCGATACCGATGTCGAAGTAGCCGTGGTAGACGATATCGTTGCCATCCACCGAGGCGTTGATGATCGGGTACTTCTTCAGGGCGTGCACGGCAGCCTTGACGAAGAACGACATGAAGCCCAGCTTCACGCCGTGCTCCTTCTCKAAGCGGTCCTTGTACTTGTTGCGCAGGTCCATCACCGGCTTCATGTTCACTTCGTTGAACGTAGTGAGGATGGCGTTGGTGGACTGCGACTGCACCAGGCGCTCGGCGATACGGGCGCGCAGGCGGCTCATCGGCACGCGCTCTTCCGGGCGGTCGCCCAGCGCGGCGAAGTCCACCTGGGCGGACACTTGCTGCAGGGCCGGCTTGGCCGGAGCCGGTGCCGGGGCGGCCTTGGCGGCCGGTGCGGGCGCCGAGCCGGCGGCCAGCACGTCACCCTTGGTGATGCGGCCATCCTTGCCAGTGCCGGCAACCTGACCGGCGGACAGGCCGCCTTCGGCCATCAGCTTGGCAGCCGACGGCATGGCGATGCCGCTGGCGCCGGTGGCGGCAGCGGGAGCCGGGGCGGCGGCGGCAGGTGCAGCGGCCGGAGCCGGGGCGGCGGCAGCCGGAGCGGCGGCGCCAGCGGTGGCTTCGGTATCAATCTTGGCGATCAGTTCATCGGCCACGACGGTATCGCCGTCGTTCTTGATGATCTGCGACAGCACGCCGGCGGCGGGCGCCGGCACTTCCAGCACGACCTTGTCGGTCTCGATCTCGATCAGGATCTCGTCCTGGGCAACAGCTTCGCCCGGCTTCTTCTTCCAGTTCAGCATGGTCGCTTCGGCGACCGATTCAGACAGTTGCGGAACCTTGACGTCAACAATAGCCATGGTGAGAAATTTTCCTCGATGTATGCGTGTATGTTCAAACAGGCCGAAGCCCGGCGCGCACCACTGCGCGCCGGGCCGGCCGTCTTATTACTTGGTCAGCACAAAGCCCTTGAGCTTGGAGAACGCAGCGTCCAGCAGCGCCTTCTGTTGCTCGTTGTGCTTTGCGTAGTAGCCCACCGCCGGCGAAGCCGAGGCAGGACGACCGGCATAACCGAGCTTCTGGCCTTCCGTCATGTTTTCCATGATGTAGTGCTGCACGAAGAACCAGGCACCCTGGTTCTGCGGCTCGTCCTGGCACCACAGGATTTCGGTCACGCCCGGGTACTTCTTGAGCTCGGCGGCCACAGCCTTGTGCGGGAACGGGTACAGCTGTTCCAGGCGGATGATCGCCGTGTCGGTGGCACCACGCTCCTTGCGGGTGTTGACCAGGTCGTAGTAGACCTTGCCCGAGCACATGATCACGCGCTTGACCTTGCTGGCGTTCAGTTCTTCGTGATCGGGGATGACCGTCTCGAAGTGACCCTTGGCCAGGTCGGACAGCGGCGACACCGCATCCTTGTTACGCAGCAGCGACTTCGGCGTCATGATCACCAGCGGCTTGCGGAACAGCCGGATCATCTGGCGACGCAGCAGGTGGAAGATCTGTGCCGGCGTGGTCGGCTGCACAACCTGAATGTTGTGGTCTGCGCAGAGCTGCAGGAAACGCTCGATACGGGCCGAGCTGTGTTCCGGACCCTGGCCCTCATAGCCGTGCGGCAGCATCATCGTCAGGCCCGAGGCGCGGCCCCACTTCACTTCACCCGACGAGATGAACTGGTCGATCACCACCTGGGCGCCATTCACGAAGTCGCCGAACTGGGCTTCCCAGATCACCAGCGCATTCGGTTCCGCAGTCGAGTAGCCGTATTCGAAGCCGAGCACGGCTTCTTCGGACAGCACCGAGTCGATCACGGTGAACGGGGCCTGATTCTCGGACACGTTCTGCAGCGGCACGTAGCTGCCGGCATCCCAGCGCTCGCGACCCTGGTCGTGCAGTACCGAGTGACGGTGCGTGAAGGTGCCACGGCCAGCATCCTGGCCGGTGATACGCACCGGGTAGCCCGAGGCCACCAGCGATGCGAACGCCAGGTGCTCGCCCATGCCCCAGTCCAGAGGCTGGTCGCCACGGCCCATGTTGGCGCGGTCCTTGATGACCTTTTCCACCAGCGGGTGCAGCTTCAGGTGCTCGGGGATGGTCGTGATCCGCTCGGCCAGGCGCTTCAGCTCGGTCACCGGCACGGCGGTGTCGGCTGCGTCGGTCCACTTGCGGTTCAGGAACGGCATCCAGTCCACGGCGAACTTGTTCTTGAAGTTCGACAGGACCGGGTCCACCGTGTGCTTGCCCGCGTCCATCGCGGCACGGTATTCCTTGACCAGCTGGTCGCCAAAGTCGGCGGGCACCAGGTTCTGCGCGGCCAGCTTGTCGGCGTACAGCTTGCGCGTGCCCGGGTGTTGCGAGATCTTCTTGTACATCAGCGGCTGCGTTACAGCCGGCGTGTCCTGCTCGTTGTGGCCCAGCTTCCGGAAGCAGATGATGTCAACCACGACATCCTTCTTGAATTCCATGCGGAAGTCGGTGGCCAGTTGCATGGCGTACACCACGGCTTCGGGATCGTCGCCGTTCACGTGCAGCACCGGAGCCTCGATCATCTTGACCACGTCCGTGCAGTACAGCGTGGAACGCGCGTCGCGCGGGTCAGACGTCGTGAAGCCGATCTGGTTGTTGATGACGATGTGCATGGTGCCGCCCGTGCCGTAGCCGCGGGTCTGCGCCAGGTTCAGCGTCTCCATGACCACGCCCTGGCCAGCGAAGGCGGCGTCGCCGTGCACCTGCACCGGCAGCACTTCCTTGTGGCCGGCTTCGCCACGGCGTTCCTGGCGGGCCTTCGACGAACCCTCGACCACCGGGTTGACGATTTCCAGGTGCGACGGGTTGAACGCGAGCGACAGGTGAACCGGGCCGCCTTCGGTCGAGACATCGCTCGAGAAGCCCTTGTGGTACTTGACGTCGCCGGCGGGCAGGTCATCGACGTGCTTGCCTTCGAATTCGGCGAACAGGTCGGCCGGCATCTTGCCCAGCGTATTGACCAGCACGTTCAGACGGCCACGGTGGGCCATGCCGATCACGATTTCCTGCACACCCTTCGAACCGGAGTGCTGGATCAGCTCGTCCATCGCGGCGATAAAGCTCTCGCCGCCTTCGAGCGAGAAGCGCTTCTGGCCGACGTACTTCGTGTGGAGGAAGCGCTCAAGGCCCTCGGACGCGGTCAGGCGGTCCAGGATGTGCTTCTTCTTTTCCAGCGTGAACACGGGCTTGGAACGCGTGGTTTCCAGGCGCTCCTGCCACCAGCGCTTCTGCGCCTGGTCGCTCACGTACATGAACTCGGCGCCGATGGTGCCGCAGTAGGTCTCACGGAGGTTGTTGAGCAACTCGCGCAGGCTCATCGATTCCTTGCCGAAATACGTGTTGCTGGCATTGAAGACGATGTCGAGGTCGGCCTCGGAGAAACCGTAGAACGCCGGATCCAGATCAGGCAGGGGCGGACGCTCCTGGCGCTTCAGCGGATCGAGGTCGGCCCAGTGGGTACCGATGTTGCGGTAGGCAGCGATCAGCTGGGTCGCAGCAACGCGCTTGCGGCCCATGTCGGAATCGGCCGAGGCAACGATGGTCTTGATGGGGCCCTGCTTGGCGCGCTCGGCGAACGAGGCAACGATCGGTGCGTGGGGGATATCGCGGGAGTTGGACCCATCCACAGCCGGGACATTCTGCATCGCGTCGAAATACGCGCGCCAGTTGTCGGGAACCGAGCTGGGATTCTGGAGATAGGCCTCGTACAGCTCTTCCACATAGGGGGCGTTGCCGCCGAAGAGGTACGAATTGCTCTGATACTGCTGCATCATGGGGCGCTCACTATTCTCCGGGAATGCCGGAGTTAAGCGGGTTCATCAACCTTCCGCGACACGGCTTGACCGGTTAGCGGATTGCAAACAACTCTTGGGAGCCAGACAGCGCTACCTTGAACGAACGGCACCGCGAAGGTGCCGTCTGTCTGGGGTCTCACCGACAGCCCGAAAGGGCAAGTTGTGCGGGGAAGGACCTTAGTCTTCACTCGCAAAAGCATAGCACGTTTGCCCAACGACAGTGGGGACTTTTCGTGATGCAAAATCATGACCGTTGCCGCCACACATCGGTGCTACGCCATCAGGCGGCCGGCTCGATCCGATCGACCGCGTCCGTGATCAGTCCGTCCAGCCCCCAAGACAATAGCTCGGCGGCCCGGGACGCGTCGTTCACCGTGTAGCACAACACTTGAAAACCGTCCGCATGGGCGCGGGCGATGACGGCCGCGTCCAGCTCGCGATGGTTGGCGTCCAAGGCTACGCAGCCCAGCCGGCGCAGGCGTTCGGGCCAGTCGGCGGGCAGCTTGTCGAGCAGTAGCGCGCGCGGCAGGCCGGGCGCCACCTGGCGGGCGGCGTCGAGCGCCTCCTCGGAAAACGACGAAAGCAGCGGCGGCACGTCGGCGCCCTGCCAGAGCGAAAGCGCATCAATCGCCACTGCTGCGCCGGTCCGCCATTCCGTGCCAGGCACCGGCTTGATCTCGATATTGACGTGGAAGCCATTGGCGCGCGTGTAGCGGGCGATCGTCGCCAGGGTCGGCACCGGTTCGCCGGCATAGGCCGGGCTATGCCAGCTTCCGGCGTCCAGCGCGGCCAGTTCGCCCAGCGTCATAGCGTCGACGCGGCCCTTGCCGGACGTGGTGCGGTCCAGCGTGGCATCGTGCATCAGCACCGGCTTGCCGTCGGCCGACAACTTCACGTCGAACTCGAACATCCGGTAGCCGAACGACGCCCCATGCCGGAACGCGGCCAGCGTGTTCTCGGGTGCGAGCTTGCCGGCACCCCGGTGCGCGATATGGCGCGGATACGGCCAGTTGGCTGCATCGACCACAGGAAACGTGACGATTGACGCACTCATGCCAGTGCCTCGATACGCTTGCCCGACGTCGCGTCGAAGAAGTGCAGATGATCAGCCGAAGCCGTGATCGGCAGACGGTCACCGGCACGCACTGGCATGTGGCTGTCCAGCCGGACCACGATCAACTGGCCGCCCAGCGAACCATAGGCGAATGAATCGGCGCCGAGCGCCTCGACCACGCGCACATCGACATGCGCGATGGCGTCGTGGGCCGCGCACGGCTCGATATGCTCGGGGCGCAGCCCCATCAACGCCTGCTCGGGCAGGTGCAGGCCCATCGGCAGATGGCCGAGCGTGGCCGGCGCACCCTGCCCTTCGCCGGCACCATTCGCCTTCGGCACCACGCGCATCTGCGCCTCGCCCTGGGCGGCGTTGGTACGCACCACGGGCACGAGGTTCATCGGCGGCGAGCCGATAAAGCCGGCCACGAAGGTGCTGGCCGGACGCGAGTAGACCTCGAGCGGCGTACCGATCTGCTCCACCCGGCCTCCGTTCAGCACCATCATGCGGTCGGCCAGCGTCATGGCCTCGACCTGATCATGGGTGACGTACAGGCTGGTGGTGCCCAGGCGGCGATGCAGGTCCTTCAGCTCGAGCCGCATCTGCACGCGCAGCTTGGCATCGAGGTTGGACAGCGGCTCGTCGAACAGGAACACGGCCGGCTCGCGCACGATGGCGCGCCCCATCGCCACGCGCTGGCGCTGACCGCCCGAGAGCGCGCGCGGCTTGCGTTCGAGCAGCGCGCCCAGCTCCAGGATGCCCGCCGCGTGCTTCACGCGCTGGTCGATCTCGGCCTTGGACATGCCGCGAATCCGCAGGCCGTAGGCCATGTTGTCGTACACGGTCATGTGCGGGTAGAGCGCGTAGTTCTGGAACACCATCGCGATGTCGCGCTCGGCCGGCTCGAAGTCGTTGACTACCTTGTCGCCAATATGGATCTCGCCGCCGGTAACGGTTTCCAGCCCGGCGACCATGCGCAGCAGCGTGGACTTGCCGCAGCCCGAGGGGCCGACGATGACGATGAACTCGCCGTCGGCGATTTCCATGTCGATGCCGTGCACGACCTGCGTGCCGCCGGCGTAGGTTTTCTGAACGTTGCGAAGTGACAGTTTTGCCATGGCTTTCTCGTAATCCGCTTGTTTCGCTTACTTTTCTGTTTCGACCAGGCCCTTGACGAACCACCTCTGCATCAGCACCACCACCACGGCAGGCGGGATCATCGCCAGCATCACAGTGGCCATCACGAGATTCCAGTCCGTCGCGGCATCGCCCGAGCGCGAAATCATCTGCGTCACGCCAACCACCACCGGCGTCATCGATTTTTGCGTAGTAATCAGCAGCGGCCACAGGTACTGATTCCAGCCATAGATGAACTGGATTACGAACAGCGCCGCGATGCTGGTGCGCGAGAGCGGCAGCACCACGTCCCAGAAGAAGCGCAGCGGACCGGCGCCATCGATGCGCGCGGCCTCGGCCAGTTCATCGGGAATGGTCAGGAAGAACTGGCGGAACAGGAACGTGGCCGTGGCCGATGCGATGATCGGAATGGTCAGGCCGAAGTAGCTGTCCAGCAGGCCGAGGTCCGACACCACCTTGTAGGTCGGCAGGATCCGCACTTCCACAGGCAGCATCAGCGTGATGAAGATGAGCCAGAAGAAGGTCTTGCGCAGCGGAAATCGGAAATAAACGATGGCGAAGGCCGAGATGATCGAGATCGCGATCTTCCCGAGCGCGATGCCCAGCGCCATGATCAGGCTGTTCTTCATCATGGTGGCGACCGGCGAGGCGGCCTCCCCCACGCCCTTGAACAGCACGGTGCGAAAGTTCTCAACCATGTGGCTGCCGGGGATCAGCGTCATGGGCGAATCGAGCACCTGTTCGGCCGTCAGCGTGGACGCCACGAAGGTCAGGTACACCGGAAACGCCACGACGATGATGCCGAGGATCAGCACCACGTGGGTGATGACATCAAGAATTGGACGACGTTCTACCATTTTTGAGCGCCTTTCGTGTCAGTACTGGACCTTGCGTTCCACGAACCGGAACTGCACCACGGTCAGCGCAATCACGATCACCATCAGCACCACGGACTGCGCGGCCGAGCCGCCGATGTCCATGCCGCGGAAGCCGTCGTGGAACACCTTGTACACAAGCGTGTTCGTCGAATTGAACGGGCCGCCATGCGTCACGGCATCGATGATGGCGAAGGTATCGAAGAATGCGTAGACCACGTTGATGACCAGCAGGAAGAACGTGGTCGGCGAAAGTAGCGGAAATATGATGGACCAGAAGCGCCGCCACGGTCCGGCGCCATCGATGGCGGCCGCCTCGATMAGCGAGCGTGGAATGCTCTGCAACCCGGCCAGGAAGAACAGGAAGTTGTAGCTGATCTGCTTCCACGCGGCGGCCAGCACCACCAGCGTCAGCGCCTGATTGCCATTGAGCAGGAAGTTCCAGTCCACGCCGCCCTTGCGCAGCGCGTACGACACCACGCCCAGCGTCGGGTTGAACATGAACATCCAGAGCACGCCCGCCACGGCCGGGGCCACGGCATACGGCCAGATCAGCAGGGTCTTGTAGCCCGTGGCCACGCGCACCACGCGGTCGGCGAAGTAGGCAAGCAGCAGCGCCACCGACAGGCCGACCACCGTCACACCAATGGCGAAGATGGCCGTGACCTCGAACGACTCCACATACTGCGGGTCTGCCCACAGCGTCCTGAAGTTGTCGAGCCCTACGAATTCGAGATTGATGCCGAAGGCATCCTGCTGGAGCAGCGACTGCCACAGCGCCTGGCCGGCCGGCCAGAAAAAGAAGATCATCGTGATGGCGATCTGCGGCAACACCAGCAGATACGGCAGCCACGGCGACCGGAAAACGACGCGTTTTTCCATCGTCAAACCTTTTCATAACGCAAGCGGGCGACGGTTTCGCCGCCGCCCACTTGCCGCACGTCTGGCGCCCTCAGCCCGGACCGGTCATACCGGCCAGGCCGCGCGACGCCCCTGACTTACTCTTTCGCAGTCTTCTGGAAGCGCTCCAGCAGGTCGTTGCCGCGCGCCACCGCCGTGTCCAGCGCAGCCTTCGGCTCCTTCTTGCCGGCCCAGACGGCTTCCAGTTCCTCGTCCACCACGGTACGGATCTGCACCAGGTTGCCCAGGCGCACACCGCGCGACTTGTCCGTGGTCTTCACGACCATTTGCTGCACGGACACATCGGCGCCCGGGTTCTTGTCGTAGTAACCCGATTTCCTGGTCAGATCGTAGGCGGCCATCGTCACCGGCAGGTAGCCGGTGGCCTGGTGCCAGTCCGACTGGATCTCAGGCTGCGACAGGAACGTGAAGAACTTGGCTACGCCCTTGTATTCCTCGGCCTTCTTGCCACCCATCACCCACAGCGACGCGCCGCCGATGATCGTGTTCTGCGGGGCGCCCTGCACGTCCGGGTAGTACGGCAACTGCGACACGCCGAACTGGAACTTGGCGTTCTTGCGAATGTTGGCCAGCGATGCCGACGAGCCCGTGAACATCGCGCACTCGCCGTTGAAGAACTTGGCTTGCGACTCTGCCTTGCGGCCGCCGTAGCTGAAGTAGCCCTTCTTCACCATCTCCTGGAGATTGGTGATGTGCTTCACGTGCAGCGGGCTGTTGAAGACCAGGCGGGCGTCGGTGCCGCCGAAGCCGTTGTTCTTGGTCGCGAACAGCGTGTTATGCCAGGCCGAGAAGCTTTCCAGGTGCACCCAGCCCTGCCAGTCGGTGGTATAGGCGCAGTTCGTGCCCGATGCCTTCAGCTTGGCCGAATATTGCATCACTTCGGGCCAGGTCTTGGGMGGCTCGGAGAGGCCCGCCTTCTTGAAGGCGTCCTTGTTGTAATAGAAGACGGTGGTCGAGCTGTTGAACGGGAACGACAGCATCTCGCCCTTCGACGAGGTGTAGTAACCGGCCACGGCGGGGATGTAGGCCTTCTGGTCGAACTTCTCGCCCGCATCCTTCATCACCGTGGAGACCGGCTTGATCGCGCCTTTGGCACTCATCATCGTGGCCGTGCCCACTTCGAACACCTGCAGGATCGCCGGAGCGCCGCCCGCGCGGAAGGCGGCAATGCCGGCCGCCATGGTTTCGTCGTAGTTGCCCTTGTTAACAGGCACGATCTTGTAGTCGGTCTGGCTCGCGTTGAACTTGTTGGCGATCTCGTTGACCTTGTCGTTCAGC
Source organism: Cupriavidus sp. 05T42 (assembly GCF_056396345.1). NCBI lineage: Bacteria > Pseudomonadati > Pseudomonadota > Betaproteobacteria > Burkholderiales > Burkholderiaceae > Cupriavidus > Cupriavidus sp. 05T42. The sequence goes on along the minus strand of NZ_JBFTLH010000006.1, from coordinate 278,965 downwards.
GCGCCCTGCATGGCGTGCCACCACTGGATCTCGACCGCGGCGTGGGCGGTGCCGGCCATGGCCAGGGCGGCGACGGCAGCGAATTTTAGGGCGGTGCGTGGAAAGGACATGGACTTCTCTCCTGAGGCTGTTATCAGTCGGGCAAATCGGGCAAGAAACAAGAAAAAGCGCCCGACTGTATGCATTTTTTGTGACAGCGGGATGTTACGCCCGTCGCACCTCGCCGCAAACCGGGCAAACCCGCCTTGCGGTGAGAATATTGCTGCATTTTGACGACACATTGATGTCACACAACCGGGCGCGCCGCACCGGCGGACGTTTGCGTACAATCCTCGCCCATGAGCACGATGAAACCCTTCGCCACCTTGCCGGACGCCGCCCTCCGGCGCGTGCGCGGCATCCTGACCGACATCGACGGCACCCTGACGACCGATGGCCGGCTGCCTGCCCCCACCTATCTCGCACTGGACCGGCTGGCCCGGGCTGGGCTGCATGTCGTACCCGTCACAGGACGCTGCATCGCCTGGGCGGAGATCCTCGTCAGACTCTGGCCGGTAGATGCCATCATCGGCGAAAATGGCGCCTTCTTCTCACATTTGCGCGACAACAAGCTGATCACACGCTTCCTCGACGATGCGCCGACGCGCGCCGGGAATCTTGAGAAGATCCACGCGCTGGGCGAGCGGATCGTGCGCGAGGTGCCTGGCTGCGCGCTGGCATCGGACCAGGCATGGCATGCGGCCGACCTTGCCATCGACCATGCCGAGGACGTGGCACCCCTGCCCCAGCCGGCGGTGGACCGCATTGCCGCGATGATGCGCGAGGCCGGCATGACGGCGACGGTCAGCTCGATCCACGTTAACGGCTGGTTCGGCGACCATGACAAGCTGTCGATGAGCCGGCTTTGCGTGCAGGAGTTGCTGGGGGATGACATCGACGCCGCGCGCGACGAATGGCTGTTCATCGGCGACTCGGCCAATGACGCGGCGATGTTCGGCCACTTCCCGTTGTCGGTGGGCGTGGCGAACGTGCGGGAGATTCTGGATCAGTTGCCGGTGGCGCCCGCCTACGTCACGGAGGCGGCCGGCGGTGAAGGCTTCGCCGAGATGGCGGAGCGACTGCTGGCGGTACGTAGCAACGGCTGAGACGATTCTTGTTCTCTGCTCCCCCGCAGCGGGAGAGCAGAGAATCGTCTCAACCCCTGGACATCAATCGAATCCCAGCTCCTGCAGCTTGCGGGTAATCGTATTGCGTCCAATCCCAAGCCGGGTGGCGGCTTCCACGCGGCGCCCGCGCGTGACGCCCAGCGCGGCTTCGAGCACAGCTTTTTCGAAGCGCCGCGTCAGCACATCCATCACCTCGGGCTGGCCCGCTTCCAGCATCGACTTGGCCTCGCCGGCCAGCAGCGACTCCCAGCTTGCCGACACCGCATTGCCCGCGAAGGCCGGTGCGGACGCCATGCCTGGCGCCGCGGCGGTCATCGGTGGGCGCGTGGCGACCATCGTGTCACCCTCGCCTGCCGCGGTGTTCATGCCGTAGTCGGATGTCTCGATCGCATCGTAGTCGCCACCTGTCATGCGCGACTCGCTGCCCGGCGCGCGCATCGGCGAACCGGTGCTTTCCGACTGGGGCGTGCCGATCATCTCGCGTGGCATATCCTTGACTTCGATGGTCTGCGCCGGCGCCATCACGGTCAGCCAGTTACACAGATTCTCAAGCTGTCTCACGTTGCCCGGGAACGGCAGCGTGCTGACGTAGGCCAGCGCCTCGTCGGACATGCGCTTGGGTTCCACGCCAAGCTCCTTGGCGCTCTTCTGCAGGAAGTGGCGCGCCAGCAGCGTGATGTCCTCGGGCCGCTCGCGCAGCGGCGGCAGCCGCAGACGAATCACGTTCAGGCGGTGGAACAAGTCCTCGCGGAACAGCCCCTCTTTCACGCGCGTCTCGAGGTTCTGGTGCGTGGCCGCAATCACGCGCACATTGGCGCGCAACGGGTTGTGGCCACCCACGCGATAGAAGTTGCCGTCCGACAGCACGCGCAACAGCCGCGTTTGCAGATCGAATGGCATATCGCCGATTTCATCGAGGAACAGCGTGCCGCCCTCGGCCTGCTCGAAGCGGCCACGCCGCATCGTCTGCGCACCCGTGAACGCGCCGCGCTCATGTCCGAACAGTTCGGATTCGAGCAGATCCTTCGGAATCGCCGCCGTGTTGAGCGCGATAAATGGCCCGTTGGCGCGCGGGCTGTGCTTGTGCAGCGCCCGTGCGACGAGTTCCTTGCCGGTGCCGGACTCGCCGGTAATCATCACCGTCACGTTCGACTGCGACAGGCGGCCGATGGCGCGGAACACGTCCTGCATCGCCGGTGCCTGACCCAGGATCTCAGGCGCGTCGACTAGCCGATCGTCCATTTCCTCCTCGCGCAGGCTCTCTTCGAGCGCGCGCCGGATCAGCTCGACGGCCTTGTCGACATCGAACGGCTTGGCCAGGTATTCGAAGGCGCCGCCCTGGAACGCCGCCACGGCGCTGTCCAGGTCGGAATACGCGGTCATGACGATGACCGGCAGGCCCGGGTGCCGCGCCTTTATGGCCTGCAGCAGGTCCAGGCCCGAGCCGCCAGGCATGCGGATATCGGAAATCAGGACCTGCGGCTCGTCATCCTCCAGCGCCGCGAGCACGTCGCGAACATTGGTAAAACTGCGAGAGAGCAGGCTTTCACGGGCAAGGGCCTTCTCGAGGACCCAGCGGATTGATTGATCGTCGTCGACTATCCAGATCGGCTTCATGTGCGTCGCTTGTCTGCTCGGTGTCATGTGGTCTCCCGTTGTCCCGCCATCGTCCCACTCAGGCAGGTCCCGCGCCGCTCGCACATCCGGGCCGGTCAGAGGCGCGGGAGGTCAGTGCAGCGGCAGCAGGATACGGAAGTCGGTACAGCCCGGCCGGCTCTCGCATTCGATCAAGCCCTCGTGCTGCTGCACGAAGGTTTGAGCGAGTGTGAGACCGAGTCCGCTGCCGCCGTCCCTGCCCGATACCAATGGATAGAAGATGCGTTCGCGGATGTCCTCGGGGATGCCCGGGCCGTTATCGATGACATGCAAGTCCAATGCCAGCTTGAACAAGCGCTTGGCAATCGTCACCTGCCGTGCCACCCGCGTCCGCAATACGATCTGCGCATCGCCGCGCGCGATGCGCTCGTGCAACGCCTGGGCAGCGTTGTGCACGATGTTCAGCACGGCCTGGATCAGTTGCTCCATGTCGCCGCGCAGGTCGGGCAGGCTCGCGTCGTAGTCGCGCACAATCTCCAGCCCGTTCGGGAATTCGGCCAGCACCACCGAGCGCACGCGCTCCAGCACCTCGTGGATATTGAGGTCCGAGACGATGTGCGGGTGCCGGTGCGGCTCCAGCAGCCGGTCCACCAGCGTCTGCAGGCGGTCCGACTCCTTGATGATGACTTGGGTGTACTCGCGCAAGGACCGTTCGGGCAGCTCGAACTCAAGCAACTGGGCCGCGCCACGGATGCCCCCGAGCGGATTCTTGATCTCGTGGGCCAGGTTGCGGATCAGTTCCTTGTTGGCCGACGTCAGGTCGAGGATGCGCTCCTCGCGGTCGCTGCGTACCTTCTGCTCGTTCAGAAGGATCTCAACCAGGACCGTATTGGCATGGCCTTCGATCGCCCCGATTACGACATGGGCATGCATCGGCTCCTGCAGCGGCGGGCGCAGCACGAGATCCTRGCGCCGCACATCGATCTGCCGCGCGATCACCGTCTCGATCATGCTGTCCAGCTCGTCGATCTGGCCGAACAAGTCCGGCAGCGTCAGTTCCACCATCGCCCGGCGGGACAGCGCGAAGCTGGCCTCGGCGGCCGGATTCGCGTAGACCACCTGCAGCCCGGGCTGGCGCACCAGCAGCACAGGGTTGGCCACCACGTCCAGGCCGGGGTGGAACGCCGCGTCGCCCAACGGCAGGACCTCGGCTTCCGCCTTGCGGTCTGCTCCGGTGACTTTGCGCGACACTCCGCGAATCAGGCGACCCATGGCCATTTCACTATTCCTTAAGGTTCGATAGCTCACGGCGCAAGGAGGCGGCGTTAGCTTCGCTACGTGCGACGTCGTCGCGCAGGCGTGCCGTGCGATCGAGATATTTCTGATAGTTGCGCTCGTTGCCCTGGCGCTCGGGCTCGCCATTGTTGTACTCGGCGCGCAGCCCGGCCAGCTTGGCTTCTTCGCTCTGGAGTTCCTGCTCCAGCACCGCGCGGCGCTCGCTGTCGCGGTTCTTCTGGGTGGCGCTGTCCACGCGCGGGAAAGCCGCCGGGGACGCCGAAGGCGCCGCCGCCTTGCCACCGCCCGAGCTGGCAGTGCGCGAACCCGGCACCGTGATCACGTCAGGCAGGTTCAGCTTCTTGCAGTCCTTGCTGCCGCCCGGATTGCCGTTGCGGTACTCGGGCACGCCGTTGGGGCCCTTGCACATATAGACATCCGACGACTGCGCCGGCGCGGGCCGGCTCCAGGCGCCGAGCCCCAGCGCCATGGCCATCACCAGAATGGGGAAACCCACCCGGATCTGGTGCGTCATCCGGTATGAACCCTGGTGCGACAGTCCGCCTTGGCGGCTGCGCGTGACCTTATTTGACATCGCGTTCATGAACATCGGCATGAAGGTTAGGGAAGGAGCCCCATTCTAGCGATCAACCCGCTCGCAAAACAAAAAGGGACAGCCGAAGCCGCCCCTTCCTGGTGCAACTGTTGCCCGGTGACAACCTGGCAACCGGACGCGATTACAGCGAGTAGTACATCTCGAACTCGATCGGGTGCGTCGTCATGCGGAAACGCGTGACTTCTTCCATCTTCAGTTCGATGTAGGCATCGAGCATGGAGTTGGAGAACACACMGCCGCGGGTCAGGAACTCACGGTCGTTGTCGAGATATTCCAGGGCCTGGTCGAGGCTCGAGCAGACGGTCGGGATCTTTGCATCCTCTTCCGGCGGCAGGTCGTACAGGTTCTTGTCGGCAGCTTCGCCCGGGTGGATCTTGTTCATCACGCCGTCCAGGCCGGCCATCAGCAGCGCCGAGAAGCCCAGGTACGGGTTCATCAGCGGATCCGGGAAGCGCGTTTCGATGCGGCGGCCCTTCGGGTTCGCCACGTACGGAATGCGGATCGAGGCCGAACGGTTGCGGGCCGAGTAGGCCAGCTTCACCGGGGCTTCGAAGCCCGGCACCAGACGCTTGTACGAGTTCGTGCCCGGGTTGGTCAGCGCGTTCAGGGCACGGGCGTGCTTGATGATGCCGCCAATGTAGTACAGCGCGAATTCCGACAGGCCGGCGTAGCCGTTGCCTGCGAACAGGTTCTGACCGTCCTTCCACACGGACTGGTGCACGTGCATGCCCGAGCCGTTGTCGCCAACCACCGGCTTCGGCATGAACGTTGCCGTCTTGCCGTAGGTGTGCGCCACGTTCTGGATCACGTACTTCTGGAGCTGGGTCCAGTCGGCGCGTTGCACCAGCGTGCTGAAACGCGTGCCGATTTCGTTCTGGCCCTGGCCAGCCACTTCGTGGTGGTGGACTTCAACGGGAATGCCGAGCGATTCGAGGATCAGGCACATTTCCGAACGGATGTCCTGGAACGTGTCGATCGGGGCAACCGGGAAGTAGCCGCCCTTCTTGCCCGGACGATGACCGCTGTTGCCGTGCTCGAATTCCTTGCCCGACGACCACGGGGCTTCCTCGGAGTGAATCTTCACCGAGCAACCCTGCATGTCGACGTTCCAGGTCACGCCGTCGAAAATGAAGAATTCGGGTTCCGGACCGAAGAAGGCGGTGTCGCCCAGGCCGGTGCTCTTCAGGTAGGCTTCGGCACGCTTGGCGATGGAACGCGGGTCGCGGTCGTAACCTTTGCCGTCCGACGGCTCGATCACGTCGCAGGTCAGCACCAGCGTCGGCTCTTCGTAGAACGGGTCGATGTGGGCCGTGTTCGAATCCGGCATCAGCAGCATGTCCGAAGCTTCGATACCCTTCCAGCCGGCGATCGAGGAACCGTCGAAGGCGTGGCCGCTCTCGAACTTGTCGTCGTCGAAGTGCGACACGGGCACAGACACGTGTTGCTCCTTGCCTTTGGTATCCGTGAAACGGAAATCGACGAATTTGACGTCGTTTTCCTTCACGAGCTTCATCACATCTGCAACGCTGTGGGCCATGCCTATCTCCTGGAAATTCGGGCTGAGTCTGGGAAAGCCATTGTTGGGTCCGGCCCCGGAAAACCCTCGCGGGAACCGCCCCAAAAGGGACGAGGAATGTTAGCAGAAAGCATGCCAACCGACGCCCTCATTTGCCCTCGCCATCCCGAAAAATGTGCAGTGATCGGTCACGCCGCACCGTGGCGGGGGCCGCGGATTGCATACAACCCAAGCTGAACATGCCGACGCGGCGAACGATCCACTTGCGCACCGCTCCGCGGCGACTTCATCAAACACCATCTCGGTGCGCGATTCAAGGAAAAGCACTATTTTAGTGCCTATGCACCAGAATACKCACCGAAGATGGGCATGCGCCGCGCAGGCGGATTTTCGGGGGATGGCCGTGGCTGCACGCTAGAATAGCGCCGAACGCGGCGACATCCCAGCGCCGTGCCCGATCCCGGGTCACGCTGTTGCCCCGGCACAGCGAACCCCGCTTTACTCCCGCTTCTCTTATTGACTCCGTCACAKAAGATGACCACCCGAGACGACCTCCTCCAGGCGGCGCACGCGCGCCAGCAACAGAACCAGCTTGCGTACTTCGGCGCGCTGGACCCACAGCAAGCCTATGACCTGCTGCAGGCCGACCCGAAGGCCGTGCTCGTGGACGTGCGCACGCAGGCAGAACTGGATTGGGTAGGTGGCGTGAACCTGCCGGACGAGCAATTCGCCCATGTGGAATGGAACAGCTATCCCGGCGGCAAGCAGAACCCGAATTTCGTCGAGGAACTCAAGGCCCGCGTGCCGACCGATGCGCCGGTGCTGTTCCTGTGCCGTAGCGCTGCGCGCTCGAAGCACGCGGCCCGTCTGGCCACTGAGGCCGGCTACACCTGTGCCATGGATGTGCTGGAAGGCTTCGAAGGCCCCCGCGACGAGGAATACCACCGCAAGACCGTGGAAGGCTGGTGCAAGCGCAACCTGCCGTGGCACGGGGCGTAAGGGGAGCCATCAGCTAACGCCCGTCCATGGCGTGTGGGAGCGGGGTTGCCCGCTCCGCGCGCAGGTCGGCCAGCGCCTGTAGGCAAAAGTGGCCGTACCAGGGCACCGCAAAGATCAAAATCATCATATAGACCCACATGACGCACAACAGCGCCAGGGGTAGCAGTACAACCATTACGATTGCCCAGACCCAGACGAGGTTGGCCAGCCAGCCGAGAAAGCCGCTGAGCACGCCGATTCCCATCAACGATGTGCGATGGCGCTTCATCAGCGTTTTGCGCTCTTCCACCGTGGCGTGATCTTCCAGCGCGTCRTAGGTCATCACACGGTACATCAGCMAGCCGGACAGCAGTGACGGTGTGACAAAACCAATCACCGGCAGGTACGCCAACGGCAGCGTCAGCATGGTGAGCACCAGGAACACCCCAGTGCTCACGATCAACTCCCGCAGGCCGCCCATTAGCGAACCGCCCTGGGCACGGCGAAGTCCCGGATAGCCGCGCGCCACGTGTCCAGCCACTGTCGACTCGAAGAATACGCTGATATAGATCAGCATCGACACAACAATCAACGGGCACAGCGCCATCACGACAAGCACCGGCGCCACGTACGGCCCCAACCCGGCCAGCCAACTCCAAGGGGAAGTCCCACTCAGCCAGGCAAACATCTGGGTAGCGTCGAGAAACCTATTGAATGCCTGGGTGACAGGATCCCATGCCCACCAAAGGATGCCGGCCCAGAACATCGGGATCAGGATGAGCGGCAAGATGGCATGTATCAGCATGCGCGGATGCAGAACGCACAGCAACGCGCGGCCGAACGCCCGGAGAACTGGTTTCATGTGTGAGCGCTGACGAGGCAGCGCAGGCTGAACAAAGCCCATCAAGCTATCACGCGTCGGCGCGCGCTTTTTCGACCTGTGTCAAGGTTGGCACAGGATTGGCACAGCCCCCCACCCTCACCTACTGCTCGACGATCTCGTACCCCATGGTGCGGACGCCTTCGATCAGCATCGCATAGGCTGGCAGGACCTGTTCCGCCGGTCCCTTCACCCCAAGATCGATATGGCGCCGCGCGAAGCGGTCGCCCCGGCTCACGTCGCCCACGGATGGCAGGCTGAATACGCGGATGCCGGCGAATGCGGCCTCCACCTGCTCCATCAGCGGTGTCAGGGTCGACTCGGGCGCCTCGAACACATAGAAGGCGCGCGACTGCGCTACCTCCAGGTGGAACAGGTGGGTGTAATAGTGGTCGAGCACCCATTCCATCATCGGCCATGCCATGACCGGAAAGCCCGGCATGAAATGGTGGTCGGCCACCGAGAAGCCCGGAATGCGGTTGTAACTGTTGGGGATGATGCGCGCTCCGACTGGAAACTCGCCCATCTTGAAGCGATGCTGGTTATCAGGCAGGTTCAGGTCAGCCTTGACCGGGTCGCCATTGGCGGTCTCGGCGATGCGTAGCGCAATCTGCTCGCGCGCCTCGGGGTGCAGCGCCAGCTCCACGCCCAGCGCGGCGGCCGCGCACTGACGCGTGTGGTCGTCCGGCGTGGCGCCGATGCCGCCCGTGCAAAAGACCACGTCCGGCCCGGCCAGCGTGCGGCGCAGCGTGGCGGTGATGCGCTCGCGCTCGTCGCCCACGTACTCGGCCCAGTCCAGCGCCAGGCCGCGTGCGCCCAGCAGTTCGATGGTCCGGCGCATGTGCTTGTCCTCGCGCCGCCCGGACAGGATCTCATCGCCGATGACAATCAAACCGAAACCCATGGTGTTCCTCGCTCAAGATTGTTCAATGCGGCGCACGTCGCCCGGCGCCAGGTCGATCACGTCGGTGGCGGGCGGCGGCGGGGGTGCCGCGGCGTCGCGCTCGGCGCGCAATTCAGCCAATGCCCGGAGGCAGAAATGGCCGAACCAGAGCGCCGAGAAGATAAAGATCAGCACGTACAGCCACAGCGTGCCGGCCAGCACCACCGGAAACAGGAAGATGATGACAGCCGACCAGACCCACAGCAAGGTCGGCGCGGAGCCAAGCAGGCCCACGGCCACGCCGATMATCAGCAGCGAGGTGCGATGGCGCTTCATCAGCGTCTTGCGCTCCTCGGCCGTGGCGTGTTCGGCCAGGGCGTCGTAGGTCATCACGCGGTAGGTGAGCCAGCCCCACAGCACGGGCGGAATCAGCGCGAAGAACGGCGGAATCAACCATAACGGCATCGTCACGAGCACCAGCAACAGGAACACCACGGTGTTGCTKAGCGCCTGGAACACGCTGCCGGCGACGCTGCCGCCGCGCGCCTTGACCAGCCCCGGATAGCTGCGGTCCAGGTGCTTCACCACGGCCGGCACCGAGAACAGGCTGATGAAGATCAGCATCGACGCGATCACCAGCGGCACAGCCAGCGTCAGCACGAACAGCGGCGCCACCACGGTGCGCAGCGACTGCAGACCGAGCCAGTCCAGCGCGGAGTAGATCCAGCTCGTGAAAACGGAGCCCTCGAGGATGGCGCGAGCGCCGCCCATGATCGGGTCCCAGCCCCACCAGATCAGGCCGCCCCATAGCACGGTGGCGAGGACGAATGGCACCAGCGTCAGCATCAGCATGCGCGGATGCAGCTGGCTGATCAGGGCACGGCCAAACGAGCGAAAGATATCGTTCATGCAGGAAAGCGGTCGGGAAAACCTTCAGAGCCTAGCACAGGCCGAAAAGATCCCACGCCGACGACATTCCCGGTCAGCGGAGCCGTAGCAGCCGCTTCAGGCCCAGCCACTGCTGGGACAGGAATCCCGCGCCGTAGTCGCGGCCGTGGCCGGTGGGCGGCGGAAGCTGGTCCCGGATGCCCGTCGGATGGTAGGCCTCGACGAACCGGGCGGTGCGGAACAACATGTCCCACCACGGAAAGATCACGCCGTAGTTGCAGCCGCCAAGCCGCACCGGCTTGCCCGCCGCCTGCTGCTCGTGGCCGAGCCCCACCGCGTGGTGCGTGCGATGGAAGCGCGGCGAAACCAGCAGCCGCTCCCCGAGCCAGCCGAAATGCAGTCGCAGGTTGGCGTGCTGGAGGCTTTGCAGCAGTTGCGAAAGCGCCACCAGCAGCACGTACTGCGACGGCTCCACGCCAACCGCCAGCGCCACGGTCGCAAAAACTGCGTCACGTAGCATATCGTCCAGAAGATGGTTGCGATTGTCGCTCCAGAGCGTCATCTGGCGCTGGCTGTGGTGCGTGGCGTGCAGGCTCCACCACCAGCGATAGGTATGCGAAAACCGGTGATACCAATAGTCGAGCAGATCGAACAGCAGCAGGTAGACGAAGAAGCTGACCAGCGGGATCGACGTCACGCCGGGCCACCAGTCCTCCACGTTGATCCGCTGCCAGCCCAGCAGGCGCAGATGGCCTTCGAGGCCATCCATCAGCGGCGCCAGCACGAAGAACATCGCGAGCCGGAACAGGCCCAGGCGATGGATCATCGTATAGAGCATGTCCGTGCGCACGGCGGCGCGGTCCGTCACCGGCTCCACGGGTCGCAATTTCTCCAACGGGCCGAGGATCAGCACCATCACTGCGATCTGCACCACACCCACTAGCAACCATTCGGTGCCTGTGAAGGCGTCCTCGGCATAGCCGCCGAAGCCGAGGTGGTAGACCACCGGCAGCACCACGCCCTGGAATACCGTGGCTTCCACCTGGCCTACCCAGAGGCTGATCCAGTTCGTGAACGCGTCCCACATTACCGCCGGCCCTCCGCCCCGTGCTGCTGGAACCAATCCTTGTAGCGGGGATGCTCGCGCAGCGTGGCGAAGCAGAAGCCCTTCTGTTCGAGGCCGGTCAGCAGCGGTTCGAGCACGCCCGGTGCCCAGGGGTCCTTGCGCGACCAGATGCCGAGGTGCGCCATCGTAATATCGCCATCCCGGAGGTCGCGCAGCGCGCGGTCCAGCAAAGCCCGGTTCGGAAATTTCTCGGAAGACAGTTCGTCGCCGAGGAAGCCGGCCGGCGCCCAGCCCACGTGCTTGAAGCCGCATTGCTCGGCCCAGGCCAGCGTCTGCGGGGCGGTGCGGCCGCCCGGCGCGCGCCAGATCGGCGCCATCGGCTGGCCAGTCATCGACCGGAATGCCTGGGCGCTGCGGCGCAGTTCCGTGCAGAAGGCGTCGGCAGTCATCGCGACGTCCTTGCCGCCCTGCGCGCCAAACTGCGGACGCATCGTCACCTTGTCCCCGTGCACCCCGCGCAGGTAGACGTGATCGAACGTATGGGAACCGAACACGTGCCCATCGGCGGCCAACGCTTTCCAGTAAGGGGCCCAGGTCGGGTCCAGCGAGTTGTCATGATTGACGGTCGGCTCGCTGGCCAGGAAGAACGTGGCGCGGATATGATGCCGGCGCAGCGTGCGGGCGATCAGTTCCGCCTGGCTCATGCTGCCGGTGTCGAAGGTCAGGTACAGCGTACCGGCACGGCAACTGGCGGCGGCGTCCGCCGCCGAGGCAGCACCGGCCAGCGCCAGCATCGCGGCCAGCATGGCAAGAATACGAATCAGCAGCCGAGCCATGTCGAACCCTGCCTCAGTAGAGCGGCGCCCGCGTGCGGAAGTAGATACCGTGTGGCGACTTGCCCACGCGGATGGTCTTGACCAGCTTGCGGCTCGCCACGTCGATCAGCCCCACCGAACGCGCCCAGCGGAACGTCACCCAGAGTGTCTTGCCATCGGCGGTCAACTCCATGTCGTCAGGCCCCGGCAGCAGGCCGGTGATATCGCCAACTTTGGACAGCGTCTGCTGGTCAATGATGCTGATGGACCCCGAGACGCGGTTGGTCAGGAACAGATGACGCTTGTCGCCCACCGCGCGGAAATTGTGCGCGCCCTTGCCGGTCTGGATCTGCTTGACCACGGTGCGCGTGCGCCAGTCGATCACGGCCACATAGTCGGCGCCGGTCATGCCCACCAGCAGGTATTTCTGGTCCGGCGTCACCCAGATMCCGGCCGGCGCCGAGCCGGCGTCCATGGTCCAGAGCACGGTCAGCGAATTGAGGTCGATCGCGGCGATCTGATCGCTGTCCTGCAGGGTGATGAAGGCGATCTTGCTGTCCGCCGTGAACGCGATATGGCTGGGCGTCTTGGGCAGCGGGAATTGCTTGGCGATCTTGAGCTGGTGGCCGTCCCAGCGGTAGACGTCCACGCGGTCGAGCCGGTTGCCCGTCGTCACGAACCATTTCTGGTCCGGCGAGAAGCCGATCTGGTACGGATCGTCGATGTTCGGTACGCGCTGCTGCACCTTGCCGGTCACCGGATCCAGGAACACCAGGTCGTTGCCGACCGCGTTGGCCACGATCAGCGACTTGTCGTCAGGCGTGGCAATCAGGTGGTGCGGTTCCTTGCCGACGGGGAAGGTTTCCAGCACCTTCTGCGTGTCCTTGTCGATCAGGGTGACGGTTGCATCACCCGAATTAAGGATCGTCACAACCTCCGCTTGCGCGGGGGCGGACACCACTGCCAATGCCAGCGCGCCGACCGACACCACGCTAGACACAACACGACGCAACGAGAGCATAAGACCGTCAACCATGAGGAATCGGGCATTCTAACGTTTGAGCCGGGGGTTACGCTGACCGTTTGCGCGAATTTATCTTTCGCCGGGCATTCCGACACAAATCGTGGTTTTCCACACGAACTCCGCGTCAGCGCTGCATGGACTCCCACACCTTCTGCAACCGCTTGACCGACATCGGCACCGGCGTGCGCAGCTCCTGCGCGAACAGCGCGATGCGCAGCTCCTCAAGCATCCATCGGAATTCGTCCAATCGGGCATCTTCGGCCCCCCTGCCCTGCGTGCGGAGCTGTTTCTCGGCGCGCTGCCACTGTTGCACCAGCGGTGTCATCTCCTGGGTGCGCTGGCTGTCGCGGCCGGGGTCGCCCTTGAGCTTGTCCACGCGCATCGCCATCCCCTTGAGATAGCGCGGGAAGTGCACGAGCTGCGTGTATGGCGTATCGATCACGAACGACTTTGTCATCAGCCGCGCCAGTTGCGCCTCCATGTCCTGGTGGGCGGAGCCGAACGGCTTGGCCTGGAGCAGCTTGCGCGGAAGTCCCGCGTACTCGGCCAGGATCGCGCCCACCAGCCGCGCCATCTCCTGCGCCAGCAGCGACAGCCGCGCGCGCCCCTCGTCCTTGCGGGCGTTGAACTCGGCCTCGTTGCGCGGCAGCGGCGGCTGCATGCAGGCGCGCTCCAGCGTGACCATCACGATCTGGTTGCGCAGTTCCTCCTGCGTGCCCAGGGTCATGTACTGCATCGCCATTTGCTGAAGATTCGGGATGTTCTTCTCGATGAACTTCACCGGCTCGCGGAGCTGGATCGCGAACAGTCGGCGCAGCCCCGTATGGTGGATGCGTGCCGCCTCCTGCGGGTCGTCAAAGACCTCCACCTCGCAATGGTCGCCATGATCCACAAGGGCCGGATAGCCGAACAGGGTCTGGTTGCCCTTGCGGATTTCCAGCAGTTCGGGCAGTTCGCCGAACGACCAGGACGTCAGGTTTTCGTACTGGCCGGCCTCGGCCGCGGGCACGTCGCGGGCGGCAATGTTCTGGAACGACTGCTGCGCCTGTCCGCCGAACTCGGCTCGCAATTGCGCCAGATTCCGCCCCATTTCGAGCTGTCGGCCATGTTCGTCGATGACCTTTAAGTTCATCGCATGGTGGGCCGGCAGGGTCTCCTGCTTGAAGTCTGCGCGGCGCACCATCGTGCCGGTCTGCTCGCGGATGTCGGCAATCAGCACGTCGATCAACTCGCCCTCGCCGAACGGCTGGCGGTCGACAAACCCGCCCGCGTACTCGGGCAGCGGCACGCAGTGGCGGCGCAGCTTCTGCGGCAAGGACTTCAGCAGCAGGTGCACCTTCTCCTTGATCATGCCGGGCACCAGCCATTCGGTGCGCTCGGGCCGCACCTGGTTCAGCGCGTACAGCGGCACGGTCAGCGTCACGCCGTCGCGGTGGCTGCCGGGCTCGAAGTGGTACGACAACCCCATGTCCACGCCGGCAATCGGCAGCAGCTTCGGGAACAGGTCGGTCGTGATGCCGGCCGCTTCGTGCCGCATCAGTTCGTCGCGGTTCAGGTACAGCAGCTTGCGATCCTTCGCGCTCTCCGCCTGGTACCACGTCTCGAAGCTGGTCTGGTTATGGGTGTCCGCCGGGATCGCCCGGTCATAGAAGGCGTAGATCAGCTCGTCGTCCACCAGCACGTCCTGCCGGCGCGACTTGTGCTCCAGATTCTCAATTTCGCGCCGCAGCCGCTGGTTGTGGGCGTAAAACGGCAATTTCGTGTCGAATTCGCCCTCCACCAGCGCGCGGCGGATGAACAGCTCGCGCGCCTCGGCCGGGTTCATCGGCCCGTAGTGCACGCGCCGATGCTGGTAGATGGGCAGGCCGTACAGCGTGCCGCGCTCCATCGCCAGCACCTGGCCGGCCTTCTTTTCCCAGTGCGGGTCGCTCCAGCTCACCTTCAGCAGATGGCTGCCCACCTGCTCGATCCATTCCGGCTCGATCCGCGCCAGCGTGCGTGCGAACAGCCGGCTCGTCTCGACCAGTTCAGCGGCGATGATCCAGCGGCCCACCTTGCGCGCGATCAGCGAGCCCGGCCACAGGTGGAACTTGATGCCGCGCGCGCCCAGGTACTCGCGCCCGCGCCCGTCGGCCTCGTCCAGCTTCAGGCCGACGTTCCCGAGCAGCCCGGTCAGCAGCGCCTTGTGGACTTGCTCGAACGTCGGTTCCGTCTCATTCAGGCGCCAGCCCTGCTCGGTCACCGTCGTCAGAAGTTGCGAGTGAACATCTCGCCACTCGCGCAGCCGCACGTGCGAGAGGAAGTTGGCGCGGCACTGGTCCTGCAGCTGCCGGTTGGTCTTCTTGTGGGCCACTGCCTCCTCGAACCACTTCMACAGCTTGACCCACCCCAGGAACTCGGACTTTTCGTCCATGAACTTGCGATGGGCCTGGTCGGCGGCTTCCTGCGCCTCCTGCGGACGGTCGCGCGGATCCTGCACGGACAGCGCGCTGGCGATGATCAGCACCTCGCGCAGGCACTGCTGCTCGCGCGCGGCCAGGATCATGCGCGCCACGCGCGGGTCCAGCGGCAGCTTGGCCAGTTGACGGCCAGTGCCAGTAAGCTGGTTGGCCTCGTCCACGGCGCCCAGTTCCTGCAGGAGCTGGTAGCCATCGGCAACCGCCCGGCCCAGCGGCGGCTCGATGAACGGGAACGACTCGATGTCGGTCAGCCGCAGCACCTTCATGCGCAGAATCACCGCCGCCAGCGACGAACGCAGGATTTCCGGGTCGGTGAAGCGCGTACGGGCGATGAAATCGGATTCCTCGTATAGACGGATGCAAACGCCATCGGCTACCCGGCCGCACCGGCCCGCGCGCTGGTTGGCGGCGGCCTGCGAAATCGCCTCGATCTGCAACTGCTCCACCTTGTTGCGGTACGAGTAGCGCTTGACGCGCGCAAGCCCCGTATCCACCACATAGCGGATGCCCGGCACGGTCAGCGAGGTCTCGGCCACGTTGGTCGCCAGCACGATCCGCCGCGCGTTCGATGGCTTGAACACGCGCTCCTGCTCCTGCACCGAGAGCCGCGCGAACAGCGGCAGGATCTCGGTATGCGGAGGATGGTGCTTGCGCAGCGCCTCGGCGGCCTCGCGGATCTCGCGCTCGCCTGGCAGAAAGACGAGAACGTCGCCGGGGCCGAGCCGGCACAGTTCGTCCACGGCCTCGACAATGCCGTCGTACAGGTCGCGCTCGCGGGCCTGGGCGGATTTCGGCGCGGCGTCGGGCGGCGCATCGGACTGGATCGGCCGATATCGCACTTCCACGGGATACAGCCGCCCGCTGACCTCGATCACCGGCGCCGGCTTGCCGTTACGGGCGAAGTGCTCGGCGAACCGCTGGGCGTCGATCGTCGCGGACGTGATGATGACCTTCAGGTCCGGCCGCTTGGGCAGGATCTGGCGCAGGTAGCCGATCAGGAAGTCGATGTTGAGGCTACGCTCGTGCGCCTCATCGATGATGATCGTGTCGTAGGCACGCAGCAACGGGTCGTTCTGCGTCTCGGCCAGCAGGATGCCGTCCGTCATCAGCTTGACAGAGGCGCCGGCGGACATCGTGTCGTTGAACCGCACCTGATAGCCGACGTTCTGGCCCAGCGGCGTGCCCAGTTCCTGGGCGATGCGCTTGGCCGTGGACGTGGCGGCGATCCGCCTGGGCTGGGTGTGGCCGATCAGGCCGCCGCCTTCCTTGCCTTCCCGCGCCGGGCCACGGCCGATCGACAGCGCGATMTTGGGCAGTTGGGTGGTCTTGCCGGAGCCGGTCTCGCCGGACACGATCACCACCTGGTTGGCCTGCAGCGCGGCGGCGATCTCGTCCCGGCGCGCGGAAACCGGCAGCGCTTCGGGAAAGGTGATCTCGGGCAGCGGATTAGCCATGCGGACCGGGCGCACGGGGCGCGGCTGGCGCGGCTCGCGCGGCTCTCGAGGGGTCTGGGCGTCGCGCGGCGGGCGCGGCGCGCGCTCCGGCCGCGGCTCGCGCCGCTGTTCGGAAGACTCCTGGGGCCGCTGCTCGGGAGGCTGGCCCGCCGGGCGCGCCTCACGTGATGGACGGGGCGGGCGTGGCGGCCGGGAAACAGGTTTGACGGGGCGTTGTGCTGACATTGGCCGGGATTATAATCCGCGGCATGAACGCCAGAACCTCCAATGCGCAGGCGCCTGCTCCGGCCCCTGTCGCCCCCGACGAAGACGCCCCCGCTGCCCTGAGCGCAGCCCCCCTCCCCGTCGCCGAACCCGCCACGCCGATCCCGTCCGCCACGGCCGCCGCCGAGTTGGCCGAGGCCAGCGGGCCGGACCACCAGCAGTTCGTGGATTGGCTGCGCGCCGTCGCGCCTTATATCCACGCCTTCCGCGGCAAGACCTTCGTGATCGCCTTCAGCGGCGAGCTGGTCAAGGCCGGCGTGCTCAACGCGCTCGTCAACGACGTGGCCCTGCTGCACGCCATGGGCATGCAGATCGTGCTGGTCTTCGGCTCCCGCCCGCAGGTGGAGGAGCAGTTGGCATTGCGCCATGTGGAATCCCAGTACGCGGACGGCGTGCGCATTACCGACAACGCCGCGCTCGAATGCGCCAAGGAGGCGGCCGGCGAGCTGCGCCTGGACATCGAGGCCGCCTTCAGCCAGGGCTTGCCGAACACGCCGATGGCTGGCGCGCAGCTGTCGGTGGTCTCCGGCAACTTCATCACCGCGCGGCCGGTGGGCATCGTCAACGGGGTCGATTACCAGCACACCGGGCTGGTGCGCAAGATCGACAACGACTCGATGCACATGTCGCTCTCGCACGGCAAGGTGGTGCTGCTGTCGCCGCTGGGCTTTTCGCCCACCGGGCAGGCGTTCAACCTGTCGATGGAAGACGTGGCCAGCGCCACCGCCAGCGCGCTGAAGGCCGACAAGCTGATCTACATCACCGAAGTGCCCGGCGTGCCGGACCCGGTGGGCAAGCTGATGAAGGAAATGTCGCTGCGCACGGCCGTGGAGCGGTTGCAGAACAACCACCTGCCGCCGGACGTGGCCTATTACCTGGAACATCTGGTCAAGGCGCTCAAGGGCGGCGTGCCCCGCGCGCACTTGATCCCCTATTCGCTCGACGGCTCGGTGCTGCTGGAGCTCTTCCTGCACGATGGCGTAGGCACCATGGTGTCCGACACCGACCTGGAAAGCCTGCGGGAAGCCACGCTCGATGACGTGGGCGGCATCCTGCAACTGATTGCACCGCTTGAGGCCGATGGCACGCTCGTGCCACGTGGACGTCACCTGATCGAGCGGGATATCGGCAATTTCTCGGTGATCGAGCACGATGGCGTGCTGTTCGGCTGCGCCGCGCTCTACGAATTCCCGCGCGAGAACATGGGCGAGATGGCCTGCCTGACKGTCTCGTCCGAGGCCCAGGGCACTGGCGACGGCGAGCGGCTGCTCAAGCGCATCGAGCGCCGCGCCCGCGCGCTGGGGCTGGACCGGCTGTTCGTGCTCACCACGCGCACCGAGCACTGGTTCCTGAAGCGCGGCTTCGTCCACGCCACCGTGGACGACCTGCCGGAAGACAAGCGCAAGCTCTATAACTGGCAGCGCAAATCGATGGTGCTCATGAAGAAACTGTAACGCCGGCAGGGCCAAGCCCAGCCTTGGCCGGGCTTGGCTACAATAGCGGCCACGCAGCCGCCCAGAACCGGCATCACGAATCGGCGTCCCCTCGCACCACAAAAGCGCCACGAACAAGGAGTTTCACATGGCCCGCACGGTCCATTGCATCAAGCTGAACAAGGAAGCCGAAGGCCTCGACTTCCCGCCGCTGCCGGGCGAACTCGGCAAGAAGATCTGGCAAAGCGTGTCGAAGGAAGCCTGGGCCGGCTGGCTCAAGCATCAGACCATGCTGATCAATGAGAATCGTCTGAACATGGCCGACACCCGCGCGCGCCAGTACCTGCTCAAGCAAACCGAGAAGTACTTCTTCGGCGAAGGCGCCGATGCGGCCGCCGGCTACGTGCCGCCGGCGAACTGATTCGCCAGTCTGGAAAAACGAAAAGGGGTGCTTTATCAAGCACCCCTTTTTCATGGGCGGCCGGTTAGGCCGCCCGGGCCACGCTTCCGGTCAATAATCGGTGCGCTGCACACCCTGCTCCGTGCCCAGCAGCAGCACGTCCGCGCCACGCAGCGCGAACAGCCCCACCGTCACCACACCCGGGATCTGGTTGATCTGCTGTTCGATGTCCTTCGGCTGGGTGATGCGCAGCGCCGAGACGTCGAGGATCACGTTGCCGTTGTCGGTCTTGTAGATGCCGCCTTCCTTGGTCATGCGCAGGCGCGGCTGGCCACCGAGCGCGGCCAGCTTGCGCGCCACGGCTGCACGTGCCATTGGGATCACCTCCACCGGCAGCGGGAACGCGCCGAGCGTGTCCACGAGCTTGCTGCCATCGGCGATGCAGACGAAGCGGCCGGCCACGGCGGCCACGATCTTCTCGCGCGTCAGCGCGCCGCCGCCGCCCTTGATCATCGCGCCCGAGGCGTCGATCTCGTCGGCGCCGTCCACGTAGACGGGAATCTCGTCCACTTCGTTCAGGTCCAGCACCTGGATGCCATGCTGCTGCAGGCGTCGCGTGGAAGCCTCCGAGCTGGACACCGCGCCCGAGAAGCGCTCCTTGAACGCCGCGATGGCGTCGATGAAGAGGTTGGCGGTGGAGCCGGTGCCGACGCCGAGTACGGCGCCCTGGGGCACTTCCTGCTTCACGTAGTCGGCGGCGGCTTGCGCCACCAGCGCCTTGAGTTCATCCTGCGTCATGTGAAAACAGCCTGATTGCTTGGGGGGAAACGCGTAGTGTAGCGGATCGGCGTGTGACGGCGTTGTTTCCAACCGTGCCAGCGCCGTTACAATGAATGCTGACTTCCCAAGCGGGCGGCAACTGACGGAACCGGATGGAACAGATCATGACCGAGCTAGAGCAACTGAGACAATTCACCACGGTAGTGGCCGATACCGGCGACTTCCAGTTGATGAAGCAGTACACGCCGCAGGACGCGACCACCAATCCGTCCCTGATTCTCAAGGCGGTGCAGAAGGCCGAATATCGGCCCCTGCTCGAGCAGGCCGTGCGCGACCATCATGGCAACGCGGGCCTGGACGCCGTGATGGACCAGCTCCTGATCGCCTTTGGCTGCGAGATCCTGGCCATCGTGCCGGGCCGCGTGTCCACCGAGGTCGATGCACGGCTCTCGTTCGACACCCAGGCCACCGTGGACAAGGCGCGCCACCTGATCGGGCTGTACGAGCAGCGCGGCGTGGCGCGGGAGCGCGTGCTGATCAAGATCGCCTCCACCTGGGAAGGCATCAAGGCAGCCGAGATCCTCCAGCGCGAAAACATCCGCTGCAATATGACGCTGCTGTTCTCACTGGTGCAGGCCGTGGCCTGTGCCGAGGCCGGCGCGCAGCTGATCTCCCCGTTCGTCGGCCGTATCCTCGACTGGTACAAGAAGCAGGCAGGTGACAAGTGGGACGCCGACGCCAATGCCGGCGACAACGACCCGGGCGTGCGCTCGGTGCGGCAGATCTACGACTACTACAAGAGTTTCGGCCATGCGACCGAGGTGATGGGCGCGAGCTTCCGCGGCACCGGCCAGATCCTGGCCCTGGCTGGCTGCGACCTGCTGACGATCAGCCCGGAGCTGCTCGAGCAGTTGGCGGCTGGGCGCGGCACGGTCAAGCGCAAGCTGTCGGTAGAGCATGCGCAGGCAGCGAATGTGGCGCGCGTCGTGGCCGACGAGCCGGCGTTCCGCTGGCAACTGAACGAGGACGCGATGGCCACCGAAAAGCTGGCCGAAGGCATCCGCCTGTTCGCGGCCGACGCGGTGAAGCTGGAAAAGCTGGTGGGAGAGCTGGCCGCCTAGGCCCTTACCACAGCGCCGGCAGGCACTGCCCTGCTGGCGCCGCCAGCACGAGGTCCGCGGTGGCGTCCAGCGCCGACGGCTGCGGATTGACCACGATCACGAACGCCCCGTTCTCCCTGGCCATGCCCGGCAGCGCCGCCGCCGGATACACCAGCCCCGACGTGCCGACCACCAGGCACAGATCGCAGGTCTCCGCCGCGTGCTCGGCGCGATAGCGCGCCACGCGCGGCAGATCCTCCCCAAACCAGACCACCCCGGGCCGCATCATCGCGCCGCACAGCGCGCAATGCGGCGGTTCGCCCGGCACCGGCGGCACCGTGTCGCAGTGTCCGCAGCCATCCAGCCATTTGTTGGCGAACAGGTTGCCGTGCAACTCGATCACATGCTGGCTGCCGGCCTGCTGGTGCAATCCGTCGATATTCTGCGTGACCAGCGTGACCGGTTTCTGGTCCGCCAGCTGCGCCAGCGCGAAGTGCGCGGGGTTGGGCTGGGTGGCCGAAACCATCGCGCGGCGGTGCTCGTACCACTGCCAGACCAGCGCCGGCTGGCGCCGGAATGCGGCCTCTGTAGCGAGATCTTCGGGGTCGAAGCGGGCCCAGAGGCCCGTCAGCGCGTCACGGAACGTCGGCACGCCCGATTCCGCCGAGACCCCCGCGCCAGTCAGCACGAAGATCTGGCGCGCCGCCGCGATTCGGTCGCGCGCCTGGGCGAGCAATGCCGCGTCCAGAATCATCGCCAATATGCCGATGTCAGCGYGGCAGTCGGCGCTGGCGCACCGCCTCGTACAGGCAGACGCCGCTCGCCACCGACACGTTCAGGCTTTCCACGCCGCCCGCCATCGGAATGCCGACCAGCTCGTCGCAGGTCTCGCGCGTCAACCGGCGCATGCCCTCGCCTTCGGCGCCCATGACGATCGCCATCGGGCCCTTGAGGTCCAAGTCGTACAGCGTCTTCTCGGCGCCGTCGACCGTGCCGACCACCCAGATGCCGCGCTCCTGCAGCTCGCGCAGCGTGCGCGCGAGGTTGGTCACGGTGATGTAAGGCACGGTTTCGGCCGCGCCGCTGGCCACCTTGGCCACCGTGGTGTTCAGCCCGACGCTGCGATCCTTCGGGGCGATCACGGCATGCGCGCCGGCGCCATCGGCCACGCGCAGGCAGGCGCCGAGGTTGTGCGGATCGGTCACGCCATCGAGCACCAGCAGCAGCGGCGTGCCTTCGATGCTATCGAGCAGTTCGTCCAGATTGAGCGCCAGCGAGATGTCGTCGGCACGCGCCACCACGCCCTGGTGGCGATCGGTGCCGGCCATGCCGCGCAGGCGGTCGGCATCCACCGGATGCAGGCGCACGTTCAGGCTTTCCGCGAGGCGGATGAAGTCCTGCATGCGGCGGTCGCGCCGGTTGGATTCGATATAGATGTCGGACACGCTCTTCGCGTCTTGGCGAAGGCGTGCGTTCACGGCGTGAAAGCCGATCAGGAGTTTGTGTTTGGCCATGGCGGGATTGTACCCGCCATGGCCACCCCGGCGCCGCGTGTTTTAACGCTTGCGTGCCGGGCGCGCGGTCTTGGCCGCCGCCTTGGCGGTGCGCTTGGCCGTGGGCTTGCGCGGCTGCTCGAGGTGCGCGGGCTTGGGCTTGGCCGCGCGCTTGGCCGGCTTGCCGCCGGACTTGCCATGCGGCGCATGACCCACATGCGGCTTCATCGGCGTGATCACGGCCTCGAACACCGGCTGCTCCTCGATCACGCGGTCCAGCGTCTCGTCGAACGATTCCTCAGGCTTCGACGTGCCGCCAAGCAGCGCCGCCAGCTGACGGCCCTTCTTGCGCGCGGGCACCGCATGGGCGGCCGGCACGCGCGGTTGCACTTCGGGTCCCGTCGTGCGGGCGCGCAGCGTCTTGGCCGACGGCTCCTGCACCAGGCGGAAGTCGATCTTGCGAGCGTCCAGGTCGACGCGCGACACCTGCACGCGCACGCGGTCGGTCAGCCGATAGCGGATGCCCGTGCGCTCGCCGCGCAGTTCGTTGCGAGCCTCGTCGAACTGGAAGTAGTCGCTGCCCAGTTCGGTCACGTGCACCAGCCCTTCGACATAGAGTTCGTCGAGCTGCACGAAGATGCCGAAGGAGGTGACCGCGCTGACCGTGCCGGCGAAGTCGCTGCCGAGCTTGTCGCGCATGAAGTAGCACTTCAGCCAGGCCTCCACATCGCGCGAGGCCTCGTCAGCCCGGCGCTCGTTTGCCGAGCAGTGCAGGCCCAACTCATCCCAGATGGCTTCGTTGCGCTTGGCCCGGGCGGCCGAGTTCTGCGCCTTCTTCTCGGCATCGGCCGCGTTCAAGCGGCGCGCCTTGGGCGAGACCGCTGTGTTCAGCTCGGTGCCGTGCGCGAACGCCGGTTGGTACTTGGTGTGCGCCAGCACGGCCTTGATCGCGCGGTGCACGAGCAGGTCGGGATAGCGACGGATCGGACTCGTGAAGTGGGCGTAAGCCTCGTACGCGAGGCCGAAGTGGCCGATATTGTCGGGGCTGTAGACCGCCTGCTGCATCGAGCGCAGCAGCATGGTCTGGAGCATCGGCGCGTCGGGGCGGGACTTGATCTTGTCCATGACCTCGGCGTAGTCCGATGCCTGCGGCTTGTCGCCACCGCCCAGAGACAGGCCGGACGTGCGCAGGAACTCTCGCAGATTCTTGAGTTTTTCCTCGCTCGGGCCCGCGTGGATGCGGTACAGCGCCGGATGCTTGAAGCGCTCGAGGAAGTCGGCCGCGCAGACGTTGGCCGTCAGCATGCACTCCTCGATCAGCCGGTGCGCGTCGTTGCGGGTGCGCGGCAGGATCTGCTCGATCTTGCCCTGCGCGTTGCAGACGATGTAGGTCTCGGTGGTGTCGAAGTCGATCGCCCCGCGCTCGCGGCGCGCCTTGAGCAGGACCTGGAACAGCTCGTACAGGTTCTGCATGTGCGGCACGAGGTCACCGCGCTTGTGCGCCTCGGGACCCTTGGTGTTCGACAGCACGGCCCAGACCTCGTTGTAGGTCAGGCGCGCCTTGGAGTGCATCACCGCCGGGTAGAACTGGTAGCCCTTGAGTTCGCCCTTGGCCGTGATCACCGCGTCGCAGACCATGCACAGGCGGTCCACGTGCGGGTTCAGCGAGCAGAGGCCGTTGGACAGCTTCTCGGGCAGCATCGGAATCACGCGGCGCGGGAAGTAGACCGACGTGGCGCGGTCCAGCGCATCGGCGTCCAGCGGCGTGCCTGGGCGCACGTAGTGCGACACGTCGGCAATCGCCACGATCAGGCGCCAGCCCTTGGCGCGGCCGATCTTGACCGGCTCGCAATAGACGGCATCGTCGAAGTCGCGCGCGTCTTCGCCATCGATGGTGACCAGCGGGATGTCGCGCAGGTCGATGCGATGGTCGAGGTCGGCTTCGCGCACCTCGTCCGGCAGCCCCTGCGCTTCCTTGGCGGCGGCCGGCGAGAACGCATGCGGCACGCCGTACTTGCGCACGGCGATCTCGATTTCCATGCCGGGATCGTCGATATCGCCCAGAATTTCCACCACGCGGCCCACGGGCTGCACGTAGCGGTCCGGATACTCGATCAGCTCCACGCTGACCACCTGTCCCACGCGGGCCTTGCCCTGCTGCTTGGGCGGAATCAGAATGTCCTGGCCGATGCGCTTGTCCTCGGGCGCTACCACGAGCACCCCGTTCTCGGACAGCAGGCGACCAATCACATAGCGGTTGGCGCGCTCGACGATCTCGACGATCTGCCCTTCCGGGCGGCCACGGCGGTCGTAGCCCACCACGCGCACTTGCGCGCGGTCGTTGTGCATCGCCTTCTGGAGTTCGCGCTCGGGCAGGAAGACATCGTCCTCACCGTCATCGCGAATCAGGAAACCGAAACCGTCGCGGTGCCCCTGCACACGGCCGACGATGAAATTCGGTTGGTGGGCCAGCTCATAGCGGCCCTTGCGGTTCAGTTCGATCTGGCCGTCGCGCTCCATCGCGGCGAGGCGCTTCTGGAAGCCGTCGTGCTCCTTGCGCGTGACGGCCAGGGCCTTGGCGATATCGCCTGCCGATTGCGGCGACCCCGAAGTTCTCAGCACGCCGAGGATTTCTTCCCGGCTAGGGATCGGATAGTTGTTCTGATTCAATTTTTCTGGAAACTATTTKACAAACGTTTTACGGTCGCTATAATGGCGGCTTCGGTTGTTTCGACACCTGCCCAGGTGGCGGAATTGGTAGACGCACTAGGTTCAGGTCCTAGCGGTGGCAACACTGTGGAGGTTCGAGTCCTCTCCTGGGCACCAGGTTTCAGCGAGAAGCCCGCAACGCAAGTTGCGGGCTTTTTGTTTTGCGGCATCGCTATGATTTTCGCGTTGCCGACGCTGATCCGAGAAACCTGCAAATCCGCACTCCCCTCTACGCCATTCTGGCTTGTGAATTCATTGGCGGCACKGCGCCGTCGATGAGTGTATCAGTTTCAGTGCCGATTCCGGCATTATCCGGCACGATTCGGCCACCCTTCGCGAAAAACAAACGGCAACAATGGCCATTTACCGCGTTGACAGTTCGACCATCTGTAACTAAGATGGTTTCACATTGAGATTTCGTTCATGAGCACCAGCAGCCGGTTTGCCGTCGCCGTTCACACCCTGACCCTGCTCGCGCAGAGCGACGGCCCCGTGCCGTCGTCGATGATCGCCGGCAGCGTGGGGACGAACCCGGCGCTGATCCGGCGCATCATCGGCGCCCTGACCGACGCCGGATTCGTGGCCACAACGATGGGCAGCACCGGCGGCGCCACGCTTGCGCGGCCCGCATCGGCCATCACGCTGCTCGAAGTGTTTCGTGCCGTGGAGACACCGTCGATGATCACGCTGCACCAGAGCGCGCCCAACCCAGCCTGCATGGTCGGCCGCGAGATCACCGGGGCGCTGCGCCAGGTGGCAGACCGGGCGCAAGCTGCMATGGACGCCACGCTCGCGGACATCACCATTGCCGGCATGCTCGCGGATGTCGAACACGCCGCCGCGCAGCGCCGCAAGCGCTGATTTTTTTACCTCGATATGTAACCATCTTGGTTTCATATCGCCACTGTGAAGGAGCAACACCCATGAAAATCGCCATCATCGGCGCCACCGGCAACGTGGGCACCCGCCTCACCGATGAAGCCCTGCGCCGCGGCCACACCGTGACCGCCCTCGCCCGCCAGGCCAGCAGCCTGCCGGCACGCACCGGCGTGACGCCGCGCAACGTGGATGTGGCCGACGGCGCAGCTCTCGCCGCCGCCCTGCGGGGCCACGACGCCGTGATCAGCACCGTGCGATTCCTGCAGGCCAAGGCGCCGCAGATCGTCGATGCGGTCAAGGCCGCCGGGGTCGAGCGCTTGCTGGTGGTGGGTGGCGCAGGCAGCCTGTTCGTGGCGCCCGGCGTGCAACTGGTCGACACGCCGACGTTCCCAGCCCAGTACAAGGACGAGGCCGCCGCAGGCCGTGATTTCCTGAATGCGCTGCGCGGCGAAACCGCGCTGGCGTGGACGTTCCTGTCCCCGTCCGCGCTGTTCCTGCCGGGCGAACGCACGGGCAAGTTCCGGCTCGGTGGGGAGGAACTGCTGGCCGATGCGGCCGGCAAGAGCACGATCTCGATGGAAGACTACGCGATCGCCATGCTCGACGAGATCGAAGCGCCGGCGCATGTGCGCCAGCGGTTCACGGTCGGCTACTAGTCCGAATACTGAGTCCGGATCGCGGATAGCGCAGCCGACATGGCGATGGCTCGGCCGGCTCAGGCCGCCGAGTCGTCGTCCAGCAGCGAGGCGCGCTTGCCGCGCTTKAGCCAGGCCGCCAGGTTGTGCGGACGCAGCGTGTCGTATTCCTCGAACGGCTGGTGGATCCAGGGGTTCGACGGCAGGAACGTCACATGGTAATCCGGCTCCACCTTCGAGCACGCCTTGTACCAGAGCACGGCCGAGCGCACGTCGGTCACGGCCGGATAGCGCTCCTTCAGGTGGCGGCCCACACGTTCCAGCGTCACGCCGGAATCTACGAGGTCGTCCACGAGCAGGATCTTGCCGGACAGCTCGCCGCGCGTCATCGTGATGTACTGGGCGATGTCGAGATCGCCCTGCTGCGTGCCCGCCGCCTCGCGGTAAGAGCTGGTGGCCAGGATGGCCAGCGGCACGTCGAAGATCCGCGACATCTGGTCACCCACGCGCAGGCCGCCGCGCGCCAGGCACAGGATCTTGTCGAACTTCCAGCCCGACTCGTGCACGTTCAGCGCCAGCCGCGCGACCAGGCGGTGGTAATCATCCCAAGAGACCCACAGGTTCTCTTCGTCATTGGTAGGCAGGTTCATGATCTGTTTCTTCTCTCAGGTCAGGTCTCTGGTCGATGACCGATAGACAAAGCCGATAAAGCTTCGGCCCGCATTCCGCGGGCCGATTGGCTTGGTGAGGCCGCGACACTCGTGGCGCCGCGATCATGCTCACGGGTAATACCGATACGTCAGGCCACCTGGTACGGGTGGCGCAGCAGGATCGTTTCGTCGCGGTCCGGACCGGTCGAGATCATGTCGATCGGAATGCCGACGACTTCTTCAATCCGCTTCAGGTACACGCGGGCCGCCTCGGGCAGCGCGTCCCATTGCTTCACGCCGAACGTCGACTCGTTCCAGCCCGGGAATTCCTCGTACACCGGCACGCAGGCGGCCACGGCATCCGAGCCGCGCGGCAGGATGTCGACGGTCTTGCCGTCGAGCTCGTAGCCCACGCACAGCTTGATCGTTTCCAGGCCGTCCAGCACGTCGAGCTTGGTCATGCACAGGCCCGAAACGCCGTTGATCTGCACCGAACGCTTCAGCGCGGCGGCGTCGAGCCAGCCGGTGCGACGCGGACGGCCGGTCACCGAGCCGAATTCCTTGCCGACGTTGGCCAGGCGCACGCCCACGGCGTCCTGGCGCGCGGGGTTGTCGTTGTCATACAGCTCGCTCGGGAATGGGCCCGCACCGACGCGCGTGCAGTAGGCCTTGGTGATGCCGAGGATGTAGTTCAGACGGCCCGGGCCGACGCCCGCGCCCGCTGCAGCCGCACCAGCCACGCAGTTGCTCGACGTGACGAACGGATACGTGCCATGGTCCACGTCCAGCAGCGTGCCTTGCGCGCCTTCGAACATCAGGTTGCCGCCGCTCTCGTTCACGGCGTACAGCTCGGCCGACACGTCCGCCACCATCGGCTTCAGGCGCGGCGCGTACGACAGCATCTCGTCGAGAATCTGCTGGTAGTCCACGGCTTCGGCGCCCAGGTACTGGGTCAGCATGAAGTTGTGGAATTCCACGTTCTCGCGCAGGCGCTCGGCGAAGTGCTTCGGATCGAACAGGTCCTGCACGCGCAGCGCGCGGCGGGCAACCTTGTCTTCGTAGGCCGGGCCGATGCCACGACCGGTGGTGCCGATCTTGGCGGCACCACGGCGCGMTTCGCGGGCCTTGTCGATGGCTACGTGGTACGGCAGGATCAGCGTGGTGGCTTCGGAGATGCGCAGGCGGTTCTGCACCTGGAGGCCGGCGGCCTCGAGTTCCTCGATCTCACGGAAGAGTGCCTCGGGCGACAGCACAACGCCGTTGCCGATGTAGCAGACGGTGCTCTCGCGCATGATTCCCGACGGGATCAGTCGCAGGATGGTCTTCTTGCCGCCGATGATGAGCGTGTGGCCAGCGTTGTGGCCGCCCTGGAACCGCACCACGCCTTTTGCATGATCGGTAAGCCAATCGACGATTTTCCCTTTGCCTTCGTCACCCCACTGGGTTCCGATCACGACGACATTGCGTCCCTGGCCTACTGCGGATGCGGACATGTTGAATTGGTCAGAAGGTTAAAAACGTATTCTACTCTCGTTGCCGGACGGTTCCCGATTTTCGGGCGCACGTATGACACCGCGACAGCGATTTTGCGCCGAAAAAAGGCGCAAAAAGTCACATGGAGAGCGGAGGAAAATGCCGGAACGCGTCGTGCGAACCGGCTGAATCGGGTCTTAGCGCGGTACCACCACCCAGGCATCGCCCTGACGAACCAGCTGCCGGTCGCAGTTGAATTCATCGAGCTCATGAGTATGGCCGGGCAGCGACTGAATCACGATCTCGCCGGTCGCGCGCAGCGACGCGATGGTCGTGCGCAGGCCCGGATCGGCGTCCCACGGGGCGTAGATTGCCAGCGCGCGGACTTCCACCGGCGACAGTGCCGCCACCTCGCGCAGATCGAGCGAGAAGCCGGTAGCCGGGCGCGCGCGGCCGAAGGCCTCGCCGACCTTGTCGTAACGGCCGCCACGGGCCACGTAATTGGGCAGACCCGCTACGTAGGCCGTGAACATCACGCCGCTGTGATAGTGGTAACCGCGCAAATCGGAAAGGTCGATGTTCACGCTGGCGCCGCGTACCTGCGCGGCCAGCGCCGACAGCTCGTCCAGTGCGCGGCCGATGGCCGGGCTGGCCGGCAGCGTCGCGCGGGCGCGCTCGATCACCTCGACGCCGCCGTAGAGCGTCGGCAGGGCCAGCAGCGCGTCGCGCTCGGTCTGGGGCAGGCCTTCGGTCAGCACGCGCAGTGCGGGCACGTCCTTGGTCTCCAGCGCGGCAAACATCGCGTCCTCGATCTTGCGGATCGACGGCAGGCCGTCCAGCAGCGCCTCGAGGATGCCGGCGTGGCAGAGGTCCAGCCGCACATTGGTCAGGCCGGCGGCATCAAGGGCGGCCAGCATCAGTTCCTGGATCTCGACGTCCGCTTCCAGGCCGGCATGGCCGTAGATCTCGGCGCCGATCTGCAGCGGCTCGCGCGTGGCATGGAAGCCGGCCGGGCGCGCGTGCAGCACGTTGCCGGCGTAGCACAGGCGCGTCACGCCGGGACGATTCAGCAGATGGGCGTCGATGCGCGCCACCTGCGGCGTGATGTCCGCGCGCAGGCCCATGGTGCGGCCCGACAGTTGATCCACCAGCTTCAGCGTGCGCAGGTCCAGGTCATGCCCGGTACCGGTCAGCAGCGACTCCAGGTACTCGAGCATCGGGGGCATGACCAGCTCGTAGCCATAGGTGCGGAACAGGTCCAGCATGCGGCGGCGCAGTTCTTCGATCTTGCGCGCTTCCGACGGCAGGACGTCGGCAATGTTTTCGGGCAGGAGCCAGTGGTCGGACATGGTGAATCTCTTCTCTCAAAAACGGTTTCAGGCCGGCTGGTCTGACCGGCCGGCCTGGCTATCCGGCGCGGACGGCGGCGCACTTCGGCGCGGCCCCTCCAGCCGGACAAAACCCCGGGCGGGCCGGGGTTTTGTCGAACGCACGCGAGTCTGCGCGTGCCGCCCTACTTCTTGCCTGCGGGTGCGGCAGCCGGACTTCCGCCGGACGAGCGCATATAGCGGAAGAAGTCGGAATTGGGCTCCAGCACCATCACGTCACGCTTGTCGCGGAACGTGTTGCGATAGGCCTCCATGCTGCGCCAGAACTGCGCGAAGCTCGGATCCTTGCCGAAGGCATCGGCATAGACCTGCGATGCCTTGGCATCGCCCTCACCCTTGACCACCTGGGCGTCGCGATAGGCCTCGGCCAGCAGCACCTCGCGCTGGCGGTCGGCATCGGCGCGGATCTTCTCGCCCTCTGCGGCACCGGTGGAACGCAGCTCGTTCGCCACGCGCTTGCGCTCGGCTTCCATGCGGCGGTAGACCGATTCGCTGATGGCGGGCAGCAGGTCCACGCGCTTCAGGCGCACATCGAGGATCTCGACGCCCACCGACTGCGCGTACTCGGACATGCCGGCACGAATGTTCTGCATCACCTTCTCGCGCTCGCCAGCGACTACGTCAGCCACGGTGCGCTTGCCAAACTCCTCGCGCGCCACGGAGTCGATCCGCTGCGTCATGCGATCCTGGGCGCCGCGCACGTTGCCGTTGAACGCCACGAAGAACTTGCGCGGATCGGTGATGCGCCATTTGACGAACCAGTCCACCACCATGCTCTTCTTCTCGGCGGTCAGGAAACGCTCGCTGGCGGCCACGTCGATCGTCTGCAGGCGGCGGTCCATGAAGACCACGTTCTGCAGCGGCGGCGGCAGCTTGAAGTGCAGGCCGGGCTCGCGCACCACCTGCTTGATCTCGCCGAACGCGAACACCACGGCGTACTGGCGCTGGTCGACCACGAACAGCATCGACGACACCACGGCCAGCAGGATGAAAAGTCCAATCGCGAAGGAAATCAGTCGGTTCATGACGGGTCTCCTCAGCGCGAATCGCGGTCGCGGTTGCGCATGCCTTCGCGCGACCGGATGTCGGTGCCTGCCTCGGGCACGGGCGGTGCGCTCGTGCCCGGCGTCGGCGYGGGCGTGGCGGCGGTGCCTTGCACCTGCGACATCAGCTTGTCCAGCGGCAGGTACAGCAGGTTGTTGCCGCCCTTGGCGTCGATGAGGATCTTGTTCGTGTTGGCGTAGATCTGCTGCATGGTTTCCAGATAGATGCGATCACGCGTCACCTGCGGCGCCTTCGCGTATTCCGTCTGCACCGAGCGGAAACGGGCCGCATCACCCTCGGCCTGCGCCACCACGCGGGAGCGGTAGCCCTCGGCCTCTTCCTTGAGGCGGGCGGCAGTACCCTTGGCACGCGGCAGGATGTCGTTGGCGTACGACTGGCCTTCGCTGATCGCACGCTCGCGATCCTGGCTGGCCTTGTTCACGTCATCGAACGCAGCCTGCACCTGCTCGGGCGGCTGCACGCTCTGGACGTTGACCGAGATCACGCGGATGCCGGTCTTGTACGCGGACAGGATCGTCTGGATCGACTTGGCCAACGACTGCGCAATCTCCTCGCGGTTCTCGTACAGCACCGCATCCATCTTGTTGCGGCCCACGATCTCGCGCACCGACGTCTCGGCGGCCTGCGTCACCAGTTCCTCATCGCCACCGCGGTCGGTCTTGTTGAAAAACAGGAATTCGCCGGCGTCCTGGATGTCGTACTGCACCGTGAAACGGACGTCGATGATGTTCTCGTCCTGCGTKAGCATCGACGAGTCCTTGAGGTTGCTGTCCTTGATCGACGTGGCACGGCCCACTTCCACCGAGCGCACGTTCGACAGGTTGACCACCTCGGCCGACTGAACCGGCCAGGGCATGCGCCAGTTGATACCGGGGCCGGTCGTGTACTTGAACTTGCCGAACTGCAGGATCACGGCGGTCTGGCCTTCCTGCACCATGAAGAAGCCGCTGGCCAGCCAGATACCGACCACGGCCGCCACGATGATGCCCATGCCGATGTTCGAACCCTTGCCCGGCGTACGGGGGCCGTTGCCGAAGTTCGGGCCACCCCCGCCGTTGTCCTTGCGGCCCAGCAGGCCGTTCAGGCGGCGGTTGAAGTCGCGCCACAGTTCGTCGAGGTCGGGCGGGCCGTCCTGCGGCCGCTGGTTCTGCTGGCGATTCTTATCCTTGTCCTTGTCTTCATCGTCCTGACCGTTACGGCCCCAGCGGGGATCGTTCAGCGAGAAGATGGCGCGCAGGCGCGACCAGCCTGCAGGATGCAGGGCTTGGCTGCCTGGCACAGAGCGCGAGTCAGGATTCCGTTGGAACAGGGGCATGAAGTGCACGGGTCCGGGAAGTTTGGAACAGGGGGATTCTAGCAGTCATCTTGATCACTTTTGCTCAAAATCCCCAATCGGGTGGCGAATCTCGCTGAACAACAATGAGATTGCCTGCTTAATTCGCGCGCGGAGGGTCCGAATCGGGGTCATCTGGGGCATCTGGGCCCTCCCGGCCGTCCGGTTCGAACATGGCGTCGTCGGCCAGCCCCGGCACCTCGGCCAGGCGCGGGTCGTACGGCGCCGGCGCATCGGGTTGCTCCGCCAGCCAGCGCGCCACATCGACGATGGCCTCGCGCAGCACGTCGAGCCCCACGCCCTCGCGGGCGGACAGGAACACGCGCTTCGGCACGCCATCCTCGTCGCGCTCCACGCGCGGGCCCTGCTCAAGCAGTTCGGGCGCGGCGTCGATCTTGTTCATCACGACGATCTGCGGGATATCCGACGCGTTGATCTCGGCCAGCACGCGGTTGACCTGCTCGATCTGCTCATGCCGCACCGGGCTGGAKGCATCCACCACGTGGAGCAGCAGGTCGGCGTGCACGGTCTCGTCCAGCGTGGCGCGGAACGCCGCCACCAACTGCGTCGGCAGGTCGCGGATGAACCCGACCGTATCCGACAGCACGACATTACCCAGGCCCTCCAGGAACAGACGGCGCGACGTCGTATCGAGCGTGGCGAACAGCTGGTCGGCGGCATAGGCGCGCGCCTTGGTCAGCGCGTTGAACAGCGTGGACTTGCCCGCGTTGGTATAACCCACCAGCGAGATGCTGAGTGTGTCGTTACGCGCGCGGGCACGGCGCTGCGTATGGTGCTGGCGCTGGAGCCGCGACAGGTCGGCTTTGAGCCGCTTGGCGCGCTCATCGAGCATCCGGCGGTCCAGTTCGATCTGGCGCTCGCCGGGGCCGCCGCGCATGCCGATACCGCCCTTCTGCCGCTCCAGGTGGCTCCATGCGCGAACCAGGCGCGACGCCTGGTACTGGACCTGGGCGAGCTCCACCTGCACCTTGCCGACGTGGCTTTGCGCACGCTGGCCGAAGATGTCGAGGATCAGGCCAGTACGGTCGATGACATGCCGGTTCAGGAATCGCTCCAGATTCCGCTGCTGGGCGGGACTGAGCGCGTGGTTGAACACGACGATGTCGGCGTCGAGCGCGTCGGCCGCTTCCTTGAGTTCCTCCGCCTTGCCGGAGCCGATGAACAGCGCGGGGTCGGGACGCGAGCGCTTGCCCGTCAGCGTATGCACCGGCAGCGAGCCGGCCGTGGAGGTCAGCAGCGCCAGTTCGGACAGGCTTTCCTGGAAATCATGCTTGCCGAAATCCACGCCCACCAGGATGGCGCGAGACGGATCGGTATTGGAGGTAGCTCTGGGTTGCAAGCGGGAGGACGCGAAGCGCCTGAAGGAGAAACGGTTGTTAATACAATGGCCGGCTGCGGCAACGTGCCGCGGCGGATGGCACCATCCGCGTGGGACGGTACTGAAGAGGGAAGGCACGGTGCTGCGGCCGCATCGCAATGCGGCCGGCAGCGAGAGAGGAAGTATCAGCCCTCGGGGGAGTCATCCACGCGGAAGTTGACCGCGCGCGCAGGCACGACGGTGGAAATCGCATGCTTATAGACCATCTGCGTCACGGTGTTACGCAGCAGGACGACGTACTGGTCGAACGATTCGATGTTGCCTTGCAGCTTGATGCCATTGACGAGGTAGATGGAAACCGGCACGTGCTCTTTGCGCAGCGCGTTCAGGAACGGGTCTTGTAGCAATTGCCCTTTGTTGCTCATGGCACACTCCAAAATTATAGATTTAGTGATGGATGATGGGGACAAAAGTCCCCGGTTCAAGTCAGTTGGCGCAAAACCGCGCCAGAAAAAAGATCAAAACGGTACCAGGCTGGCATCAACGTGCAGGGCTTCCCCTGCTACCGTGAATTTAGCCTCAGTTCCAAACGAACGCAAACGAAACTTGGCCGCGAAGAAAGGCACCATTGCGCCTCATTCCTTCGAGTCGGCGTACGGGTTTTTGTTCGTACGAAATTCGATGCGCAGCGGTGTGCCCTTGAGTTTGAACGCTGTCCGGAAKCGGTTTTCCAGATAGCGACGATAGGTCTCGGCCACACCTTGCAGCGCGTTGCCGTGCACCACGATGATCGGCGGATTCGAGCCGCCCTGGTGCGCGTAGCGCAGCTTGGGGCGCGACGCGCCCACCCGCCTGGGCTGCTGGAACTCCACCGCTTCGGCCAGCACACGGGTCAGCTGCGGCGTGGGCAGCTTGACCATCGCGGCGGCGTACGCCTCATCCACGGAGCGCAGCAGCGCGCCGATGCCGGTGCGTTCGCGCGCGGATACGAAGTGGAAATTCGCGAAGCTCAGGAATTGCAGCTTGCGCTCCAGGTCGTGCTTGATGCGGTCACGCGCGTGGCCGTCCAGTCCGTCCCACTTGTTCACGCCCACCACCAGCGCCCGGCCGGATTCGACGATGAAGCCGGCGATGTGCGCGTCCTGCTCGGAAATGTCCTGCTGGGCGTCGAGTAGCAGGACGACCACGTTGGCGTCGGCAATCGACTGCAGCGTCTTGACCACCGAGAACTTCTCGATCGCCTCGAACACCTTGCCGCGCTTGCGCAGGCCAGCCGTGTCGATCAGCGTGTACGGCTTGCCGCCCCGCTCGAATTCCACATAGATCGCGTCACGCGTGGTGCCCGGCATGTCGAACGCGATCACGCGCTCCTCGCCGATCAGCGTGTTGACCATCGTGGACTTGCCCACGTTCGGGCGCCCCACGATCGCGATCTTCACGCCGCGATGGCTCTCATCCGTCTGCTCGGCGAGCTCCGGACGCTCCTGCACGGCCATCTCCAGCGCCTCGTCCACGAGTTCGCTCACGCCGTCGCCGTGCGTGGACGAAATCGCATAGGGGTCGCCCATGCCGAGTTCGTAGAAGTCCGCGGCTACCGAGGTGTACTTCATGCCCTCGGCCTTGTTCACGGCCAGCATGATGCGACGACCGGTCTTGCGCAGGTAGTCGGCGATCACACGGTCCTGCGGCGCCAGGCCCAGGCGGCCGTCGACCAGGAAGATGACCACGTCGGCCTCGACCACGGCCTGGCGCGTCTGCTTGGCCATCTCGGCCACGATGCCGTCCTTGGCCACGGGTTCGAAACCACCCGTGTCGATAACGATGAACGGACGCTCGCCGATGCGGCCTTCGCCGTAGTGGCGGTCCCGCGTGAGACCCGGCAGGTCGGCCACAAGGGCGTCCCGGGAGCGGGTCATGCGATTGAATAGCGTCGACTTGCCCACATTCGGGCGTCCGACGAGTGCGATAACTGGTTTCATGCAATAAACGGAAACKGGGGGCGGCATATGCCGTCCCCCGGCAACTCCGGAGTCATGTTGATCCGACAACCATCGCACGGATTACCGCGCGGCTGGCCGTATTCCCTGAAATGGGGCTTCCTGTCGGGCGCGGAACCGGGGCGAATCGCCACCTTCCGCAGTTGCTGGCACGACCAGGGATCATGCTACCGGATTGGCGCCGGTCGTGCGACAGGGGCACGGCCAGGCTTGCGTGCGCTGGCGATCAGTTCGGTACGAAACCGAAGATATCACCGTCGCGGGTCTGTACGACCAGCGTCTGGCCGGCCACGACCGGCGCTGCGCTGACGGCGCTGCCGTCGGTCTTCATGCGGGCCACGATCTGCCCGTCTTCACGGGACAGGAAGTGGACAAAGCCCTCGAAATCGCCCACCACCACCGAGCGGCCGAGCGCGATCGGCGCACCCAGGCTGCGATAGCGGAGCTGGTCGTTCTTCCAGCGCTCGTTGCCGTTGGAACGGTCGAACGCGAAGAGGGTCGAGGTTTCGTCGCTGGCGAACAGTGACGTTTCATCCTGGGCCAGCCCGGTCGGCGAGGAGAAATCCTTGCCCCACTGCGGCTGGCCGTTGGCCAGTTCCAGGCACGACACACGGCCCTGGAAGGTCGTGGCGCACACCTGGCGGCCATTGACGGCCGGTACGCCGGTCACGTCGTTGAGCCGTTCGATCTCGGACACGCCCTTCGGATACGACACCGTGCTTTCCCAGCGCAGCACGCCGTTGCCGGGTGCCAGCACGCCGAGCTTGCCACCCGGGAAGCCCATGACGATGCCGTCGCCAGCATAGACCATGCCCATGGCGGCGCGCAGGTTCAGCGGGGTCTGCGAGCGCTGGTAGATCCAGCGGCGGTCGCCGGTCTGGGCGTCGAGGCCGATCACACGCGTATCGGTCGTGCGCACGACCACGAGGCCGTTGCCGACCAGCGGCGCCGACAGCACCTCGCCGTTGACCTGCTTCTTCCAGATCTGCTTCCCGCTGGTGTCGAAGGCGTAGATCGCGCCCTTCTCGCCGGCCACAGCCGTCACCGAGCCGTCCGAGCCGGGGCCCGAGGTCAGGTCGAGGTCGGTCTTGGCCTTCCAGAGCGTACGCCCCGAATTGCCTTCCAGCGCCAGCACGGTGCCGCCCTTGGACGACACGTATACATTATTACCAGCCGCCACCGGGGCCATCACGTACGGGCCGCTCTTGCCCACGTCGGCCTTCCAGGCCTGCTTGACGGACAGCGTGGCCGAAATCGGCTTCAGCTCGGTGGGCGGATGCTTGTTTTCCTTGCCGAACAGCGAGCAGCCGGCCAGCGCGCTCACGCAGGCGCCGGCGACTACCACGCGGGCGACACGGCGAGACACCACGGGAGACAGCGAACGGATGGCGGCGGCGCGGAGCAATGACGTCATAGGGATACGATCCTAAGGATTATTCGATGTGCCGCTCAGGCCGTGCCCAGCGCGTCGAGCTTGAACTGGATGATCTGGCGCATACCACCTTCATCGGCGCTCAGCTTCTCCAGCGCTTGGCGGTAAGCAGTGCGAGCGTCGTCGCGCTTGTCCTGCGCGGCCAGCAGGTCGCCCCGGCGGTCAGCGAACAGTGCCTCGAACTGGGCGGGCGGCGTGTCCTTCAGCAGCGCGAGGCCCTGGTCGTACGCCTTCTCGTCGAGCAGCACGCCGGCCAGACGCACGCGCGCCAGCGGCGCGTACTCGTCGCCACCATGATCCACGGCCCACTGCAGCTGCGTCTTGGCGCCGGCCAGATCGCCCGCATCGTACAGCACCTTGGCCGCCACGAGCGCGCTCATCGGACCATAGGCCGTACGGCCGAACTTGTCCTCGAGGTCGGTGGCGGCGCGCTTCACGCGGTCCGCGTCGCGGGCCTCGGCAGCCTTGGTGACCTGCTCGTACAGCAGCGCGGCATCGCGCGCCTGCACGCGCTGCCAGTAGTTCCAGCCACTCCAGGCCGCGAAACCGAGCAGCGCGGCAATCACGATCCACGTGATGATGTTGCCGTACTGGTTCCACCAGGCCTTCAGGCTCTCAAGCTGTTCCTGTTCTTCTAGATCGTAAGCCATGTCTCGCAAGCCATGTCGCGGCAGTTACCCGCAAAGGTTGATAAGTCCGGCCGTCCCCCGGGATCGGCCAGGCTGGATACCGCTGAATTCGCTTATTGTTCGTCTTCCGCGTCGTCCGCGGTGTCAGACTCTGTCGCGTTGATCATCGCGTCGATGATGTGGTCCACCACCGCTTCGGCCGCAACGCTTGCCTGCGGGCCGCCGTCACCAGCGCTGCCGCCACGCAGCTGCTTGACCTGCATCACGCCGGCMGCCACTTCGTCGTCGCCAATAATAACGGCAAAGGATGCGCCACTTGCGTCGGCGCGCTTMATCTGCGACTTGAAGCTGCCGCTCTTGCCATCCGGCGTGGCATGCACCACCACGTCCAGGCCGGCGTCGCGCAACCGCTCGGCGACGATCATGGCCTGCTGGCCGGCCGCCTCACCCTGGTGGACCAGATAGACATCGCAACCTGGCGCTTCCGGCGCGAGCTTCTCTTCGCGCATCAGTTCGATGATCCGCTCGATGCCCATCGCCCAGCCGCAGGCCGGTGCGGGCTTGCCGCCCATCTGCTGGATCAGCGGATCGTAGCGACCGCCGCCGGCAATGGTGCCCTGCGCGCCGAGCTTGTCCGTGATCCACTCGAACACGGTCAGGTTGTAGTAATCGAGCCCGCGCACGAGGCGCGGATTGATCTTGAACGGAATATTGTTGGCCAGCAGCAGGCGCTGCACGCCCTCGAAGTGGGCCAGCGACTCCTCGCCCAGGAAGTCGATCAGCTTGGGCGC
This sequence comes from Cupriavidus sp. 05T42, assembly GCF_056396345.1. Lineage (NCBI taxonomy): Bacteria > Pseudomonadati > Pseudomonadota > Betaproteobacteria > Burkholderiales > Burkholderiaceae > Cupriavidus > Cupriavidus sp. 05T42. The sequence continues at coordinate 240,559 of NZ_JBFTLH010000006.1, read as the reverse complement.
GTTGGCGGCCATTTCCTGGAGCGCCGGATTCTTCGTGTCCAGCACGCGCAGCGGATTCGTGTAGAGGCGGCGCTTGCTGTCCTCGTCGAGGATGTCCTGGAAGCCCTCGAGGTACTTGATCAGTTCCTCACGGTGGGCCGCGCGCTCATGCGCCTGACCCAGCGAATTGAGTTCCAGCCGCACGTTGACCAGGCCCAGGTCGTCCCACAGGCGCTGGCACATGAGGATGATCTCGGCGTCCACGTCGGGGCCGGCAAAGCCAAGTGCCTCGGCGCCAAGCTGGTGGAACTGGCGATAGCGGCCGCGCTGCGGACGCTCATGGCGGAACATCGGACCGGTGTACCAGAGGCGCTTCGGGCCGTCATAGAGCAGGTTGTGCTCGATGGTCGCGCGCACCGCCGCCGCCGTGCCTTCCGGGCGCAGCGTCAGGTGCTCGCCGTTCAGCGCATCGGTGAAGGAATACATCTCCTTCTCGACGATGTCCGTCACCTCGCCAATGCCACGGACGAACAGCTGCGTATGCTCGACGATCGGCGTGCGGATCTGCTGGTAGCCGTAGGCACGCAGCATGCTGCGTGCGGCATTCTCGAACATTTCCCACAGCGGGGCGTCGGCGGGCAGCATGTCGTTCATGCCCTTCACGCCCTGCAGTGCCTTGGCGGCCTTCGTCTTCTCTTCGCTCATATCCGTTTCGTTACCTGCGGTGTTGCCTGCCTCGCTGCGATGCAGCCGGGTTCAGGCCACCGATTCTTGTACTTGCTGCGTGGCGCCGGGACCGTAGTGCGTGCGCACGTACTCGTCCACGATCGCCTGGAATTCCTCGGCAATGCGTTCGCCGCGCAGCGTCTTCACCTTGACGCCATCGACGAACACCGGCGCCGCCGGCGACTCGCCCGAGCCCGGCAGCGAGATGCCGATATTGGCATGCTTGCTCTCGCCGGGGCCGTTCACGATGCAGCCCATCACGGCCACATCCATTTCCTCGACGCCCGGATACGCGGTCTTCCACGTCGGCATCTGCTCGCGCAGATACGACTGGATGCTGGACGCGAGTTCCTGGAACGTGGTGCTCGTGGTGCGACCGCAGCCCGGGCAGGCAATCACCATCGGCGTGAAATTGCGCAGCCCCATGGTCTGCAGGATTTCCTGCGCCACGTAGACTTCCTTCTCGCGCGCCGCGCCCGGTTCCGGGGTCAGCGAAATGCGGATGGTGTCACCAATGCCTTCCTGCATCAGCACCGACAGCGCGGCCGTCGAGGCCACGATGCCCTTGCTGCCCATGCCGGCTTCGGTCAGGCCCAGGTGCAGCGCGTACTCGCAGCGGCGGGCCAGCTCGCGGTACACCGCGATCAGCTCCTGCACCTGCGAGACCTTGCACGACAGGATGATCTGGCTACCCGGCAGGCCGATTTCCTCGGCCTTCTGCGCGGACTCGATCGCCGACGTGATCAGCGCCTCGACCATCACGCTCTGCGCGCCCCAGGGCACGGCACGGGCGGCGTTCTCGTCCATGATGCGGGCGAGCAGGTCCTGATCCAGGCTGCCCCAGTTCACGCCGATGCGCACCGGCTTCTCGTAGCGGCACGCCAGCTCGATCATCTCGGCGAACTGCCGGTCGCGCTTGGCGCCCTTGCCGACGTTGCCGGGGTTGATCCGGTACTTCGACAACGCCTGTGCGCACTCGGGATAATCGTGCAGCAGCGTATGGCCGTTGTAGTGGAAGTCGCCGACCAGCGGCACGTCCACACCCATGCGGTCCAACTGTTCGCGGATGGCCGGCACGGCGGCGGCGGCCTCGGGCGTGTTCACCGTGATGCGGACGATCTCGGACCCGGCGCGCGCCAGTTCCTTGACCTGGATCGCGGTACCGATGGCATCAACCGTATCCGTGTTCGTCATCGACTGCACACGGACCGGTGCGCCACCACCCACGGTGACGATATTGTCGCCCCACACTACACGCGCCTGGCGCGATTGCCGGCGCGGCAACGAACCCGGCAGGACCGGCTGGGAAGCCTTCTCGTTCATAGCGTTACCACCTTGTTGCATCGCTTGATGCGCCACCCGACTGCATCACTGCAGCGTCAGGCGCGCCACATTATTTCGGTTGGCTGACTGGAAATCGACGGGCGCGCCATTGCGCGTGATMGATTCCACACCCTTCACATTACCCAGGATCATCTTGTACGGGCCACCCGCGCCGCTGCCGGCAGCGGTATCGCCGGCCTTGGCGGTGCCGCCCAGGATAATCTTGCCGGTGCGGTCACGCACCTCGTACCAGGTGTCCGCCGAGAAGCGGATCTGGATCGTGCCGTCCGCAGCCGTGGTGGCCGTGGCCGCAGGCGTCGCCGGGACAGGCTTGGTCGTTTCCGTCACGGGCGTCGCCGTGGCGGCCGGAGCGGGCTTCGTTGCAGCGGGTGCCGACGGCGCGGCGGGTGCCGACGGCGCGGCAGGTGCCGCCGAAACGGCATCCGAAGTGCCCAATGCGCCACCCGTTGCCAGCGGCAGGCCGGCCACGGTCGTGGGCGGTGCCTCCGACGGCGCCGGGGAATCGTTACCCGCCATGACCGGCGGCAGCGCTGCGGTCACCGTACCGTCGCCATGGCTCTGCGCCGTGGTGGGGTCTTCCGTGACAACGGCGGCGGCCGGCGCTTCCGCGGCGGCTTGCTCACGCGATTCCCACCATGCACGGGCGTGGTCGAAGCCGAAATAGCCGCCGGCGCCCAGCACCACGAGCACGAAGAACAGCCACACCCAGCGGCCGCCCGCCCCGCTCGAACTCTTCGAGCCGAAGCGCTTGCGGTCGTCGAACGTCTGGTTGATCGCACCTTCGCGGCGGCGCGTGATTTCCTGCACCGGCGCGGTCTGCGCCTGGGCGTGATACTGGCCCAGCAGCGCGTCGATATCGATATGGAGCGTGCGCGCGTAGGCCCGCATCACGCCCTTGGCGAACGTTACGTCAGGCAGGCTCGCCACGTTGCCGGACTCGATGGCCGCCAGCTTGGCCGACGCCACCTTGAGCCGCGCGCTCACGTCCTCCAGCGACAGACGCTGCGTCTGGCGTGCTTCTTTCAGTTGCGCCCCGATCTCGCGGGCCACGGCCTCGCGGTCGGAGTCTGTCGCGCCACTGCCGACGTGACCCGTCGTCGCAGCTTCCAAGGCGCGCTCTTGTTCACTCATCCCAAGCTCCTCTCTCGTAGGCCGTCAGCTCGCGCGAGTCGGGAAACCGGTTGCGGAGTTGCGACAGCAGCGAATTCTGTGTCGCTGTGTCGCCCTGACGGCGTGCAATACGCGCTCCCAGCCAGAGGGATTGCGCGCTGACAAACCGGCTGTTGTTGACCTTGCCGGCATATTCCTGTGCTTGTGCGAAGTCGCCGCGCTTGTAGTTCAGCAGCGCCAGGTTCGTATTGACCGACGGATCGCTGCGATCATAGCCATACGCGGTCTGGAGGTTCTTTTCCGCCGCCACCATGTCGCCGTTGCGCAGCTCGCAAGCGCCGAGGTTGGTCAGCGGCTTGACCGGGCCGTTGGCGGACGGCGCCTGCACCGCGCGCTGGAGCGTGGCCTTGCCCTCGGAAAAACGGTTGGTCAGGCAGAGAAACCAGCCGTAGTTGTTGAGCACGTCCGGATCGTTGGCACGCATCGAGAGCGCCGTGCGGAAGCTATCCTCCGCCAGCGCGTTCTCGTTCATGCCCATGTAGATCAGGGCGCGCACATGGTAGGCGTCCACGGAGGCCGGATCGATCGCGATGGCCTGCTTCACCTCGTCCAACGCCACCGGATACTGGCGCGCGTCAAGATATTGCGTAGCCAGTTGCAGCCGGATGGCGGCGCGGCGGCTCGCTGCGGTCTGGTCGGAGGCGGTCTTGATGTCCTGCGAAGGCGGAGGCGGCAACGTGCAGGCGGACAACATCATCAGCCCTGACAGGGCTGCGACAATCAGACGGGTCATGCAGGACGGGCCTCCCGAGATTGACCGGCGGCAACCACCGGCACCAGTGGCGTGATCTTGCCGAACTTGCCGCGCTCGGCCAGACGGGTCCGATCCATGACCTCCCCGGCCAGTTGGCCACAGGCGGCGTCGATATCGTCGCCGCGGGTCTTTCGGATCGTGGTAACGATGCCCGCGTCCATCAGCACCTGGGCGAAGCGGCGGATCTGCTCGTTGTTCGAGCGCTTCAGGCCAGATTCCGGGAACGGGTTGAACGGGATCAGGTTGAACTTGCACGGCACGTCGGCCACAAGCTTCAGCAGTTCCCGCGCGTGCTCGACGCCGTCGTTGACGCCATCGAGCATGCAGTATTCGAAGGTGATGAAATCGCGCGGCGCGAACTCGAGGTAGCGGCGGCATGCCGCCATCAGTTCGGCCAGCGGGTACTTCTTGTTGAGCGGGACCAGCATGTCCCGCAGCGGGTCGTTCGACGCATGCAGCGACACCGCCAGCGCCACCGGCAGGTCTTTCGACAGGCGGTCCATCATCGGCACCACGCCGGAGGTGGACAGCGTGACGCGGCGGCGCKACAGGCCGTACGCGTGGTCGTCGAGCATCAGGCGCATGGCCGGCACCACGGCGTCGTAGTTGAGCAGCGGCTCGCCCATGCCCATCATCACCACATTGGAGATGACGCGCTCGTCCTTGGGGCCGCGGCCCAGCTGGGCACGCATGGCGAACTCGGCCATCCACAGCTGGCCGATGATCTCGCCAGTCGACAGATTGCGCGAGAAACCCTGCTTGCCGGTCGAACAGAACCGGCAGTTGACGGCGCATCCAGCCTGCGAGGACACACACAGCGTGCCGCGCGTGTCCTCGGGGATGTACACCGTCTCCACCGCGTTGCCAGCGCCCACGTCGAGCAGCCATTTGCGCGTGCCATCGGTCGACACGTTGTCGGTGATGATGGCCGGCGAGCGGATCTCGGCGCGCGTGGCGAGCTTTTCGCGCAGCGACTTGGCGAGATCCGACATGGCGTCGAACTGGCTGGCACCGAACTGGTGGATCCAGCGCTGCAATTGCCGGGCACGGAACGGCTTCTCGCCGAGCTCGCCGCAATAGGCGGTGAGCGCGTCCGCGTCGAGATCGAGCAGGTTGACGAGAGGGTTCATGACGGCAATTCCAGCTTTACTTCAGTACAGGTCGTGATGTCAGGGACAATCAGCGGCCGTAAACGTTCATACCCGGGAAGAAGAAAGCCACTTCCTGAGCTGCCGTTTCCGCGGMGTCCGAGCCGTGCACGGCGTTGGCGTCGATGCTGTCGGCGAAATCGGCGCGGATCGTGCCCTTTTCAGCCTTCTTCGGGTCCGTGGCGCCCATCAGGTCGCGATTCTTGGCAATGGCGCCTTCGCCTTCCAGGGCCTGGATCATCACCGGGCCGGAAACCATGAAGTCCACCAGGTCCTTGAAGAAAGGGCGTGCCTTGTGCACGGCGTAGAACTGCTCGGCTTCACCGCGCGACAGGTGAACCATCTTGGCAGCAATGATCTTCAGGCCAGCGGCCTCGAAACGGGCGTAGATCTGGCCGATAACGTTCTTGGCCACGGCATCCGGCTTGATAATCGACAGGGTGCGTTCGATCGCCATGAAAAACTCCGAAAAATGAAGGGGTTACAAATGGATTAAACGTGCAATTCTAGCACGAGACCAAGACGGATTCGAGCGCGTGACCCGTTCGCCCCGTTGTGAGCCCTGGCGCACGATGTTGCGGCGCAATAAGTAGCGTAAAATACACTTTTTGGGTGCGCAGCCGGGGAACGGAAGGCCCAAAGTCTCGTCCAATGTTTGCGAAATCGGAAAACAACCAGGCCAATGCGTTATTGTTAAGACAAAGGCCCTTGCAAAACCGCCTACGCAATGCCACATTGACGCTGTGCCGCCCGGGTCTCACCCGGCGCCTCACCGAACATTGATGACAGGAGTCACCATGAACAACAAGCTGAACACCTACGGTTTCGGCAACAACGCGGGCGCGACCGATGTCGTCGTCCGCAATCGGGTCCTACGCAACACCTACTGGCTGCTGGCCCTCTCGATGATCCCGACCGTGCTCGGCGCGTGGATCGGCGTGGCCTCCGGCTTCACCCTGATGGCGGGCAGCCCCGGCCTCTCGATCCTGATCTTCTTCGCGGTCGCGTTCGGCTTCATGTACGGCATCGAGAAGACCAAGGACAGCAGCATGGGCGTGGTCCTGCTGCTGGCGTTCACGTTCTTCATGGGCCTGATGCTGTCGCGACTGATCAGCGCGACGCTGTCGTTCTCGAACGGCCCGGCGCTGATCATGTACGCGTTCGGCGGCACGGCGGCCGTGTTTGCCACGATGGCGTCCGTCGCCACGGTCAGCAAGCGCGATTTCTCCGGCATGAGCAAGTTCCTGTTCGTCGGCGTGATCTTGCTGATCCTGGCCAGCGTGGCCAACATCTGGCTGCAGATGCCCGCGCTGATGATCACCGTGTCCGTGATCGCGATMGGCATCTTCTCCGCGTACATCCTGTTTGACGTGCAGCGCATCGTGAACGGCGGCGAGACGAACTACATCACCGCCACGCTCGCGATCTACCTCGACGTCTACAACGTGTTCGCGAACCTGCTGGCGCTGCTCGGCATCTTCGGCGGCAGCCGCGACTGACGCACGACCCGCAACGTTGTTGCAAACGAAAAACCGGCCTTCGGGCCGGTTTTTTCATGCCTGCGCGATGAGCATCGCCGCCGGTCAGTCCCGCTCGAAGACCGCGATCGACTCCACGTGGGACGTGTGCGGGAACATGTTGACCACACCGGCGCCGGCCAGCCGATAGCCGGCTTCGCGCACCAGCATACCCGCGTCGCGCGCCAGCGTGGCCGGGTTGCAAGACACGTAGACGATGCGCTGCGGCAGCACGTCGCTGCCGGCCTGGTTGAGATCACCCAGCGCCTTGCAGACCGCCAGCGCACCCTCGCGGGGCGGATCGACGAGCCAGCGGTCGAAGCGGCCCAGCGCGGCGATATCCTGGGCCGTCACCTCGAACAGGTTGCGGGAGGCGAACGACGTCTTGCCAGCCAGCCCGTTGTACTCGGCATTGGCCAGCGCGCGCGTGGTTAGCACCTCGCTGCCCTCGATGCCCATCACCGATGCGCCCTGCGTGGCCAGCGGCAGCGTGAAATTGCCGATACCGCAGAACAGGTCGAGCAGCCGGTCCGTGGGCTGGGCGTCCAGCAGGCGCAGCGCGCGGCCAATCAGCACACGGTTGATCTGATGATTGACCTGCGTGAAATCGGTCGGCTTGAACGGCATGCGGATGCCGAACTCGGGCAGCGTGTACGCCAGTTCCTGATCGGCCGGATAGAACGGATAGACCGTGTCCGGGCCCTTCGGCTGGAGCCAGAACTGCACGCTGTGGCGGTCGGCGAAGGCGCGCAGCAGGTCCTTATCGGCATCGGTCAGCGGCTCAAGGATGCGCAGCACCAGCGCCGTCACTTCCTGGCCCACCGCGAGTTCGATCTGGGGCATGCGGTCGCGGATCGACAACGCCGCGACCAGCTCGCGCAGCGGCACCAGCAAGGCGGACACATGCGGCGGCAGGATCTCGCAGCGCGTCATGTCGGCCACGTAACTGCTCTTGCGCTCGTGGAAGCCCACCAGCGCCCCGCCCCTCTTCGCCACATAGCGGACGGTCAGTCGCGCACGGTAGCGATAGCCCCAGTCTGGGCCGGCAATTGGACGAAATACGACGTCCGGCCGCACCTTCGACAGATGCCAGAGATTGTCCTCCAGCACGCGCTGCTTGATGGCCAACTGGGCGCGCGCGTCCAGGTGCTGCATCGAGCAACCGCCGCACACGCCGAAATGCTGGCACCCCGGCTCCACGCGCATCACAGACGCCTGCTTCACCTCCACCAGATGGGCCTGCTCGTAGCTCCGCTTGCGGCGGAAACTGCGATAGCTGACCGTCTCGCCCGGCAGCGCACCTTCGACGAAGATCACCTTGCCCGGCGTGCCGTCTTCATTGACCAGGCGGCCGACGCCGCGCGCCTCCATGTCAAGGCTTTCGATCTTGACGATCGGGTCGGGAGACCCCGGAGTTGTGGCGGAAGCGACACTAGACTGCGTCGCCGGCTGGGCGGGTGAAGACACGGCTTGAGACACCAGTGGGACCTGACGTATTGTTTTGCGAAAGCGCGATTGTATTCCAGTCACGGCGCCAAACGGCAGCCGCAATAGAGGACGGCGATGGAACTGATTACGTGGAATATCCAATGGGGGCGCGGGGCAGACGGCAAGGTCGACCTCGCGCGGATCGTCGACACCATGCGCGGCATGGCCGACGCCGACGTGATCTGCCTGCAGGAGGTCACGCGGGGTTTCACGGACATGGCCGGCAACCCGAGCGGCGATCAGGTGGCCGAGCTGACCGCCCTGCTTCCCGGCTACCGCGTCATCTTCGCGCCGGGCGTCGACCGCACCGGGAACGATGGCAGCCATCGCCAGTTCGGCAACGTGGTCGCGACTCGGCTCGCGGTGCGGGAGGTCTTCCGCCATGCATTACCCTGGCCGGCTGATCCGGAAGTGGCGTCGATGCCACGCGTGGCGCTGGAGGTCACAGTGCAGATTGGCGCCAGGCGTCTGCGTGTGATCTCCACGCACCTGGAGTTCTATTCGAAGCTCCAACGCGAGGCCCAGGCTACCGCCCTGCGCGACTGGCATAAGGAGGCGTGCGATCACGCGCGGCGGCCCAGCAAATCGGAATCACGGCCCGGCCCGTTCACGCCGGAGCCACGGCCCGTTGAAGCGATCCTGTGCGGCGACTTCAACGCCAAGCCGGAGGATGTGGCCTACCGGACCATGCTCGAGCGCTACCCCGATGCCACGCCGAACTGGCAAGACGCGTGGATCCACACCCACCCGGGCGAGCCCCACGCGCCGACCTGCGCCCTCTATGACAAGAAGCAATGGCCGGAGCCGCCCTTCGCGTGTGATTTCGTGTTCGTGACGGAGAATTTGCTCGCCGAAGTGCAACGTTGCGAGGTCAACGGCGAGACCGATGCATCGGACCACCAGCCCATCCATCTGACACTGGACGCCTAGATTTCGGGCTCTTCGTCGTCCTCGGGGCTCATCGGCTTGAGCTGGAAGGCGCGCAGGTACTGCATCCACTGCTCGCCCGGCAGCTCGGCCAGCGACTCCTGAACCAGCGACACTTCCATGTCGAACTCGCGCGGCGTCAGCCCGCCGCGCATCAACTGGAAGCGGCAGTACATCAGGTAGGTGTTGACGACGTCAGTCTCGCAATAATCGCGAATTGCGGCGAGCTGGCCTTGCTGGTAGGCCTCCCAGACCTTGCTGCCGTCCATCCCCATCTTGCCGGGGAAGCCGCATAGCTTGGCCAGGTCGTCGAGCGGCGCACTGGCCCGTGGCTGGTACATCGCCAGCAGGTCCATCAGGTCCAGATGCCGCATGTGATAGCGGCTGATGTAGTTGTTCCACTTGAACTCGCGGCTGTCGTCGTCGCGGCCCTCACCCATTTCCCAGTAACGCGGCGCAGCGACCCCGTTGATCAGCCCACGATAGTGGAGCACGGGCAGGTCGAAGCCACCGCCATTCCACGACACCAGTTGCGGGCTGTAGCGCGCGATCAGTTCGTAGAACTTCTGGATCAGCGTGGCCTCACCATCCTCGAGCGTGCCGAGCGAGCCGACATGGAACACGGCGGACCCATCGCGCTGCGTGCGACGCAGCACGCAGGAGATGGCAGCCACGCGCTGCAGGTGGTGCGGCATGAAGTCGGAGCCGGTCTTGTCCCGGCGGGCGGCAAACGCATGCTCGGCGACTTCGGCGTCGCTCATMGATGCGGGATGGTCATGCAAACGGCGCAGGCCGGCGACATCGGGAATCGTCTCGATGTCGAATACCAGCACAGGGGTCATAAAACGGCGTCCTTCCTGACACCTTGCGAAGCGAAATGCCGCTTGAGCTTGACCAGCGCTTCCTGCTGGATCTGGCGCACGCGCTCGCGCGTCAGACCCATTTCCTCGGCCAGCTCCTCGAGCGTAGCCGGCTCGATGTGGTTCAGGCCGAAGCGGCGCTCCACCACATAGCGATGCTTCTCCGACAGGCGGGCCAGCCAAAGCTTCATCAGGTTTTCCAACTCGCGGTGGGCCACTTCCTGGTCGGGCGCGGCGTTGTGCTCGTCGGAAAGGAAATCGAGCAGGCTGGAGCCTGGGTCGAGATCGAACGGCGTATCGAGCGAGGTGGTATGTTCATTGAGTGCCAGCACGTCCTGCACCTCGTCAGGCGTCTTTCCGAGGAGATGAGCAATGTCCTCGAGGCTGGCGTCGCGGCCATCGGTGCCACCTTTTTCAAGATGACGCTTGGCACGCAGTACTTGATTGAGTTCGCGAATCACGTGCACCGGCAACCGCACCGTGCGGGCCTGATTCATGATCGCGCGCTCGATGCTCTGGCGGATCCACCACGTGGCATAGGTGGAAAAGCGGAAACCACGGGTCGGATCGAACTTCTCGATGGCGTGCATCAAGCCGAGATTGCCTTCCTCGATCAAATCGAGCAGCGGCACGCCACGGTTCAGGTAGCCCTTGGCGATGCTGACCACGAGGCGCAGGTTTCGCTCGATCATCACCTGCCGCGCGGAGAAATCCCCGCCCTTGGCCAGCGTGGAGAAATGGAGTTCCTCCGGCGCGGACAGCAACGGCTTGATGCTGATGCGGTTCAGGTAATGCTGGACGGTGTCGGCGGCGAGTTCCGTGTGGAGCACGGTCTTGAAGTCGTCGTGCTCGGGCGCGGCCTCGGCGGCTTCTTCTTCCTCTTCCTCGTCCTCGGCTTCATCGTCGTCGCCGTCGTCGGCGGCGACGACGTCTACGCGCAGGTCGGTGGCGAGATCGGTGTCACGCAGGCCGGCACGCGAAACGGGCGTGATGGGCTCGTCGGTAGCCGGGACCATTTCGGCAGCAGGATCGTCGCCGAAGCCCTCGGCGTCCACCACGTCGGCAGATTTCGCCACACCAGCCTTTCCTTCCGGCTGCTTGGGACGACGGGTCCTGCTGACAACTCCGGATGAGACAGTTTTCTGGCGTGGCATGAAACCTCACTGTGGCGGCAGATACCGCATCGGATCGACCGGTTTTCCGTTCTTGCGAACCTCAAAGTGCAGCTTGACCCTGTCAGTATCACTGTTACCCATTTCGGCAATCTTCTGGCCCTTGCGGACCATTGACTGCTCTGCCACCAGCACCTTGTCGTTATGACCGTAGGCGGTGAGATACGTGTCGTTGTGTTTGATGATGACAAGATTCCCGTAGCCGCGCAAGGGGCCTACGTGAATCACCCTACCCTCGTCGGCAGCCAGCACGGCATCGCCTTTTTTACCAGCGATATCAATGCCTTTGTTACCTTTGTCATCAAATTTTCCGATCAGCTGACCGCTGGCGGGCCAGGACAGGCGGACGTCGCCAGCCGGGGCCGAAGCCGCCGCTGCTGCCGATGCACCGGCCGAGGGCGTGGCGGCCGGCACCGAGGCCGCTGCCGTGGTGCCGGAGGGGGTCCCGACAGGGGTGCCGACCGGGCGCGCCGCGTCAATCGGCTGCGACTGCACCGTGCCAGGCGCCACCGGCACCGTGGCGACGCCCGGGGCTACGTTAGCGTCGGCGCTCGGCGGCACAACGCGCAGCAGTTGTCCGACCTCGATCTGATTCGCATTGCCGATATTGTTCCACGACGCCACGTCGCGATACGACTGCMCGTTCTCGAGCGCGATACGGTAAAGGGTATCGCCTCGCTTGACCCGATAGTATCCAGGCGGCGCCGGCTCCACGGACGCGGCGGCCTGTCCACCTGCGGTGGAGGTACGGTCCACCACCGGGGCGGGCATGGGCGAATTGGCGCAGGCAGCCAGCAGGGCGACGAGCGCGGTGACGGTGAAACGTTGTCCCAAACGTGCGAAATGTTCCGATTTCACGATGTTGTGCATAGTTCGACTCAGATGGTGCCCGATTTTAAGGGCACAAAGAAAACGGCTTCAAGCGCGGTCCTGTGAAACCGATGACGGTTCAGGCGCTCGATCAGCAAGAGCTGCTGGGTGACGGTCTGGCCGGGGCCGCCCGGTGCGGATGCCACCACCGGGGCGATCAGCCGGCCGCCAATCGCCAGTTGCCCGAGCAGCGCCTCGGGCACGTCCATCCCGGCCGCGGCCAGGATGATGGCGGAAAACGGTGCGGCCTGCGGCAGCCCGAGCATGCCATCGCCGTAATGCAGGCGGATGTTCGGCACGCGCAGCGGACGCAGGTTCGCCTTGGCTTGTTCGTGGAGCGGACGAATCCGCTCGATGGAGAACACTTCCTGCGCGACGAGGCTCAGCACGGCAGCCTGGTAGCCGCAGCCGGTGCCGATTTCCAGCACCCGCGGGATCGGCTGGTCCGGCGTGAGGCCCTCGCGCAGCAGTTCGATCATGCGCGCCACCACCGACGGCTTGGAAATGGTCTGCTGATGGCCGATCGGCAGCGCGGCGTCCTCATAGGCTTGCGAGGCCAGCCCCGGCTCCATGAACAGATGACGTGGCACCGTGGCGATGGCGCTCAGCACGCGCTCGTCGCGGATGCCGCCGGCACGCAGCCGTGCAGCCAACGCGGTGCGGGCGCGATCGGACGCCATGCCGCCCCCGCCCGCCGTGGCCGCCGAGGCACGCGCCTCCACGGCACTGCCCGGTGGCGGCGGGGCCGCAGGCGGTGCGGACGGCTTGCGTGGCTTGACGGTCGCCGGCGCGGGCGCGGCCACATGCCGCCCGCCCACGGCGGGCAGGCCGGCCGTGCGCTTCGGCGCGGGCTTGCGTTCGACTACCGCATCGAGCGGCAGCGGAAAGCGGGATCGGCGCGGCGTGGTGCTCATCGGCGCGATACCGGAATCGAAGACTGGAGGGCCGACGCGAACGACACGCCTACCCCAGCCACTGTCCGAGTTGTTCGAGCTGCGCGCGATGGGTCAGGTCGAGCTGCAACGGCGTCAGCGAGACAAACCCATTGGCGGTGGCGTGGAAATCGGTGCCTTCGCTCGCGTCGCGCGCGTCGCCGGCCGGGCCGATCCAGTAGTTGGTATCGCCACGCGGATTCACCTGCGTGATGACCGGCTGCGAAGGATGGCGCTTGCCGAGGCGCGTGGCGCGCTGGCCCTTCAGATGTTCGAACGGCAGGTTCGGGATGTTGACGTTGAGCAGGAACGGCTCCTGGGGCGGGCGGGCGATCACACGCTCCACGATCTCGCGCGCCACGCGCGCGGCGGCGTCCAGGTGCTCCCAGCCCTTGTCCACCTGCGAGAACGCGATGGACGGGATGCCGAACAGATAGCCCTCGATGGCGGCGGCCACGGTGCCCGAGTACAGGACATCCTCGCCCATGTTCTGGCCCTGGTTGATGCCGGACACTACCAGGTCGGGCCGATCCTCGAGCAGGCCGGTCAGTGCCACGTGCACGCAGTCGGTGGGCGTACCATTGATGAAACGGAAACCCTTCTGCACGCCCTCGCGCGCCTCGAAAACCGAGAGCGGACGTTGCAGCGTGAGCGAATTCGACGCACCGCTATGGTTCTGCTCGGGCGCGATCACCGTCACGCGCGCAAGCGGGGCGAGCGCGGCATGCAGAACGGCAAGGCCCGGCGCGAGATAACCGTCGTCGTTGGCGAGAAGGATATGCATGGCCGCGATTGTACCCGAGCAAAGCGGCCATCGCGGCACCAAAACGGCGTGGAACCGCCGCCCGACGCGAACAGAACGATCGTGCTTTTTTGCGCTACACTTCCCGGAGCGCAGACCATCGCCACACCACAACACCACCACCGGAGACAAGATGAAAGCCGTACTCTGCAAAGCCTGGGGCCCGCCCGATTCCCTTTCGCTCGACACCCTCCCGGACCTCGTGCCCGGCGATGGCGAGGTCGTCATCGACGTCAAGGCCGCCGGGGTCAACTTCCCCGACGTGCTGATCATCCAGAACAAGTACCAGGCCAAGCCGGCGCTGCCTTTCTCGCCCGGTTCGGAGCTGGCCGGCGTGGTCAACGCGGTGGGCGCGGGCGTGACGCACGTCAAGCCCGGCGACAAGGTCATCGCCTATCTCGGCAACGGCGCCTTCGCCACGCAGGCCAAGGCCCCGGCGAGCGCCGTGGTGCCGATGCCGCCCGGCATCGACTTCGACGTGGCCGCCGCCTTCACGCTGACCTACGGCACCTCCCACCACGCCGTGGTGGACCGGGGCGAGCTGAAGGCTGGCGAGACGATGCTGGTGCTGGGCGCGGCCGGCGGCGTGGGCCTGGCGGCCATCGAGATCGGCAAGGCGATTGGCGCGCGGGTGATCGCGGCGGCGTCTACCGACGAGAAGCTGGCGGTCTGCAAGGAGCACGGCGCCGACGCGCTGATCAACTACAGCACCGAAGACCTGCGCGAGCGCGTCAAGGCGCTGACCGACGGCAAGGGCCCGGACGTCATCTATGACCCGGTTGGGGGGATTTATGCCGAGCCGGCCTTCCGCTCGATCGGCTGGCGTGGCCGCTACCTCGTGGTGGGCTTCGCCAACGGCGAGATCCCGAAGATGCCGCTGAACCTGGCCCTGCTCAAGGGCGCGTCGCTGGTCGGCGTGTTCTGGGGCGATTTCGCCCGTCGCGAGCCACGTAACAATCAGGCCAATATGGCGCAGATGCTGGGCTGGATGAAGGAAGGCAAGATTCGCCCGCACATCTCGGCACGCTACCCGCTGGAGCAGGCGCCGCAGGCGCTGAAGGACATGGAAGCGCGCAAGGTGACCGGCAAGATCGTCATCATGCCGTAACGCTTCTCCGCCCTTCCCCGGCCTGTCCTTTGTCTGGACATGGCCGGGAGAGGGCGAATTCAACAACGTTTAACGCAGTATTTCAGAGTTTTTCGGTCTCACCCGAACTCGGCTGCCACTTCATCAGCCGCTTCTCCCCCACCGTCACCATCCAGTCCAGCACCAGCGCGCACGCGGTCAGTACTACGATGCCCGCGAACACCGTGTTGATGTCGAACGTGCCTTCGGCCTGGAGAATCAGGTAGCCCACGCCGCGCGCGGAACCCAGGTACTCGCCCACCACCGCGCCCACGAACGCCAGACCCACTGACGTGTGCAGCGACGAGAACACCCAGCTCGTGGCGCTGGGCAGGTACACGTGGCGCAGCAGTTGCTTCTGGTTCGCGCCGAGCATGCGTGCGTTGGCCAGCACCACCGGACTCACTTCCTTCACGCCCTGGTAGACGTTGAAGAAGACGATGAAGAACACCAGCGTCACGGCCAGCGCCACCTTCGACCAGATCCCCAGCCCGAACCAGACCGCGAAGATCGGCGCCAGGATCACGCGCGGCATCGAGTTGGCCGCTTTCACATACGGGTCGAGCACGGCCGAGGTGAACGGGCTCAACGCCAGCCACAGCCCCACGCCCAGCCCGGCCACCGTGCCGATGCCGAACGCCAGCACCGTCTCCAGCAGCGTCACGCCCAGGTGGATATAGATGTCACGCTCGACGACGAACCAGGTCCAGATGCGCTTCGCCACCATCAGCGGTTCGCCGAAGAAGAACGCCACCTCTTGCGAGCGCGTGGCCGCATGCCACACCCCCAGGATCACCACCAGCACCAGCAGCTGCCACACACGCAGCATGCCCTTAGAATCCGCTCGAAATGCCATATCGTTGTTCTACGAGTTTTTGTATCGTCAGAGGGTCAGGCGACCTTGCGCTGCTGCGCGTAGCCCTTGAGCACTTCCTCGCGCAGCACGTCCCAGATGGCGGCGTGCAGCTCCACGAAGCGCGGATGGTTGCGGACTTCCGCCACGTCGCGCGGACGCGGCAGGTCGATCGCAAATTCGCCAATCGGATGGGTGCCCGGGCCGGCCGACAGCACCACCACGCGGTCACTCATGGCGATGGCCTCGTCCAGGTCGTGCGTGATGAACAGCACGGCCTTTCGCTTGGCGGCCCAGAGGTCCAGCACCTCGTTTTCCATCAGCTGGCGGGTCTGGATGTCCAGCGCCGAGAACGGCTCGTCCATCAGGATGATGTCCGGGTCCAGCACCAGCGTCTGCGCCAGGCTCACGCGCTTGCGCATGCCGCCCGAGAGCTGGTGCGGATAGCGGTCGCCAAACCCACCCAGGCCCACGCGGCGTAGCCATTCCTCGCCCTGCGCCTCGGCCTCGGCGCGCGGCACGCCGCGGAATTCCAGGCCGGCAATCACGTTGTCCAGTGCGCTGCGCCACGGCATCAGCGCCTCGGACTGGAACATATAGCCGGCGCGGCGGTTGATGCCGACCAGCGGCTCGCCGAACACGCGCACGGTGCCGCTGGAAGGCTCCAGCAGGCCGGCGCCGACGTTCAGCAGCGTGGACTTGCCGCAGCCCGTGGGGCCCACCACCKAGACGAACTCGCCGGGCTGGATGGACAGCGTGACATCGCGCACGGCGGTGTAGCGCTGGCTGCGGTCCTCGCGCGAGACGAAGGTGCAGGTAACGTTCTCGAGGGAAAGTGCGGGCGTGCTCATTGCTCGAAGAAAACTCGTCGAAAAACTGGACTCAGAGAAAACACAAGCCCGCCGAGCGTTGCGCGCGCGGCGGGCGGTGTGAAGGCGGGTGCGCTGACTTGTCGATTACTTGTACTTGGCGTTGGCGCGCTGGACGAACGTGTTCGTGAACGTGTTCTCGAGCTTGATCGACTTGCCCTTCAGCTCAGGATCGAACTGCTGCAAGGTGTTCAGCGCCGTCTTMGGGCCATCAGCCGGCATCGTGCCGTCCGGCGAGATGGCTTCCTTGACCTGCTCCCAGGCGGCCAGATAGAGCGCGCGGTCGCCCAGCAGGTAGCTCTCGGGCACGGTTTTCACGATGTCCGACGGGCCAGCCTTCTGCAGCCACTTGAGCGCGCGGACCATGGCATTGGTCATCGCCTGCGTGGTGTTGGGGTTCTGCTGGATGAAGGCGGTCGAGGCATACAGGCAGCCCGACGGCATATTCCCGCCGAACACCGCCTGGGTTTCCTTGAGCGTGCGGGTGTCCGAGGCGATCTTCACCTCGTTCTTCTGCGTCAGCATCGACACCACCGGATCCAGGTTGGCCATCGCGTCGATCTGGCCCGAGCGCATGGCGGCCACCGCGCCGGCGCTGGCGCCCACGCCGATGAACGACACGTCCGACGGCTTCAGGCCCGACTTGGCCAGCACGAAGTTGGCCATCATATTGGTCGAGGAACCCGGCGCGGTCACGCCGATCTTCTTGCCCTTCAGGTCGGCAATCGACTTGAAGTTCGGCATGGTCTTGTTCGACACCACCAGCACGATCTGCGGCGCACGGCCCTGGAGCACGAATTCCTGGTACTGCTGGCCCTTGGCCTGCAGGTTGATGGTGTGCTCGTAGGCGCCGGACACCACGTCCGCGCTACCGCCGACCACGGCCTGGAGCGCCTTGGCGCCGCCGGCGAAGTCGACGATTTCCACGTCCAGGCCCTCTTCCTTGAAGTAGCCCAGGCGCTCGGCAATCGTCAGCGGCAGGTAATAGAAGAGATTCTTGCCCCCCACGGCGATGGTCACCTTGGTCTTCTCGGGCTTGCCCTGCGCCTGCGCGCTGCTGAAGGTGAACCACCCGGCCAGGAACAGGGCCAGTGCGATCAGCGCCCGCTTCCAGAATGTCTTGTCGTACATGAGATGCTCTCCTACCTGACTACCTGTTTTTGTTCGTTGCGTGCCGCCTTGCGGCAAATTGCGATGCTACCGGCCGCGGCCGGTGCCCGCATCGGGATCAACACCTACCGGACGATGCAGACATTTGGCGGACATTGCCAACGCAACGCAATGCCGGCCGTAAACGCAGCGCGGCGGCGCACAGTGTACGTGCGCCGCCTTTCGATCACCTTGCCATGGTCGGAATGTCTGGCTCCGTGACCTCCTCCGCTTTACTCCGCGTGAATGTCGGCGGACTTGATGACCTTGCCCCAGCGCGTCAGTTCGGCCCGCTGGTACTGATCAAGCTGCTGCGGGTTCATGTAGCGCGCCTCGGCGCCCAGTTCCTCGGCCTTCTTGCGGAAGGCATCGGACTTCATGATCTTCTCGATCTCCGAAGTCAGCTTGTCGATGACGGGCTTCGGCGTGCCGGCCGGCGCGTACATGGCGAACCACGACGACACGTCCAGGTCGGGATAGCCCGCCTCCGGTGCCGACGGCACGTCCTTCAGGCTAGGCAGGCGCGTCTTGCTGGTCACCACCAGCGGGCGCAGCTTGCCGGCGGCGATATGGCCCATCAGCGGCGGCGGCGTGGTGATGGTCAGGTCGACGTTGCCGCCCAGCAGGTCGGTCATCGCCGGGCCGGTACCTTTGTATGGCACATGGGTAATCTTCGTGCCGGCCTGCAGGTTCAGCAATTCCGTGGACACGTGCTGGAGCGAGCCATTGCCCGACGACGCGTAGTTGAGCTTGCCCGGATTCGCCTTGGCGTAGGCCACCAGTTCCTTGAGCGAGTGGACCGGCAGACTCGGCCGCACCACCAGCACCTGCGGGGCGGACAGCAGGTTCGCCACGGGCGCGAAGTCCTTCACCGGATCCCACGGCTGCTTGGTCAGCAGCGGCGTGATCACGTGGTAGCCCGAATACTGCACCAGCAGCGTGTAGCCATCCGGCTTGGCGCGCTGCACGGCCTGCGCGGCGATGGTGCCGTTGCCGCCCGGCTTGTTGTCGACGACGACCGACTGGCCGAGTGCCTTGGACAGCGGCTCCGAGATCAGGCGCGCGGCGATGTCCGTCGTGCCACCGGCCGCGGCGGACACCACCAGCATCACCGGTTTGTTGGGATAGGTGCTGTCCTGCGCCTGGGCGGCAGGTACGAGTGTCATGCCAGCCAGCAGCGCGGCGGCCGTCAGTTGAGTCTTGCGGTTCATGGTTGTCTCCGTGCTTGTTATATAGGGAAGCGAAGGGATCTGAATCTCTGGCGTTACTGCCCGGCGAAGTGCTCAGCCATCCAGGCCGGGGGTTGATGGGTGCGCAGGCGCGGGCCGGCGCGCAGCAGCTGGCTGGAAATTTCGCGCTCAACCAGTGCCGGCAGGCCCCCGACCACGGCCAGCAGGCCGTCCAGGTCTACGCCGGTGTCCACGCCCATCGACGCGAACATGTGGACGAGTTCTTCCGTGCTGACATTGCCGCTCGCGCCGGGCGCGTACGGGCAGCCGCCCAGGCCGCCGGCGGCCGCGTCGAAGCGCGTGACGCCGGTCTGCCAGGCCGCGATGGCATTGGCCAGGCCCATGCCGCGCGTGTTGTGGAGGTGGATGGTCAGCCCGGTCTGCGGCAGCGCGCGCTGGAATGCCTCGCACATCGCCGCCACCTGGTTCGGATAGGCCATGCCCGTGGTATCACACAAAGTGATGCCCGAAGCACCCGCATCGGCAAATCGGCGCGCCAGGGCCATCACATCGGCCTCGGGGATATCGCCCTCGAACGGGCAGCCGAACACCGTGGAAAGCGACACGTTCACCGGCACGCCAGCCTTGCCGGCCTCGTCGATCATCGCCGTCAACTGCGCCTTGGACTGCTCGCGCGTCATGCGCAGGTTGGCGCGGTTGTGGGTTTCGCTGCACGACATGACGAGGTTCACCTCGTCCGGCTGGCACGACAGCGCGCGCTCCAGCCCGCGCAGGTTCGGCACAAGCACCGTGTAGGCCACGCCCGGCACGCGTTCGATCTGGTGCATCACGGCCTCGGCATCGGCCAGCGCGGGAATGGCGCGGGCCGATGTGAACGACGTCGCCTCGATGCGCGCGAAACCGCAGTGGGCCAGCGCGTTGACGAAGGCCACCTTGCCTTCGGTCGGCACGACCACCGGCTCGATCTGCAGGCCGTCACGCGGCGCCACATCGTTGATTTCGATCTTGGCCGGCCCGGCCAGCGGATAACGTTGGGCACTCATGCGATCACTCCTCGGGCGCGCAGGTCGGCGATGGCGGCCGCGTCGAAGCCGGATTCGGCCAACACGGCATCGGTATGCTCGCCCAGCGTGGGCGCGCGGTCATGGATGGCCCCGGGGTTGGCGGACAGCTTCGGGATGATGCCCGGCACTTCCACGCTCAGCCCCCGGGCCGACGTCACGGTTTCGATCACACCGCGCGCCCGGTAGTGCGGGTCTTCGGCGATGTCCTTGACCGTGTAGATGCGGCCGGACGGCACGTCGGCCTCGCGCAGCACCACCAGTGCGGACTCGACGGTCTGGGTCTGGGTCCAGGCGGCGATGGCGGCGTCGATCTCGTCCACGCGCTTCACGCGGCCGTCGTTGCGGGCCAGCGCGGGATCTTCGCCGAGGTCCGCGCGGCCCATCGCAGCCATCAGGCGGCGGAAGATTGCGTCGCCATTGGCGGCAATCAGCACATATTCGCCGCAACCGCAGGGATAGGCGTTGGACGGCGCGATGCCCGGCAGCGCGCCGCCAGCCGGCTGGCGCACGGCGCCAAAGGCCGAGTACTCGGGCAGCAGGCTTTCGCTGAGGTTGAACAGCGACTCATAGAGCGCCACGTCGATCACCTGCCCCACCCCGCCGCGCGCATCGCGCTCGTACAGGGCCAGCAGCACACCGAGGGCGCCATGCAGGCCGGCGATGGTATCGCCCAGCGAGAGCCCGGCGCGCACCGGCGGCCGGCCCGGCTCGCCGGTCAGGTAACGCAGGCCGCTCATGGCCTCGGCCACGGCGGCAAAGCCGGGTTCGTCCCGKCGCGGGCCGGTCTGGCCGTAGCCGGACACCCGCACCATGATCAGCTTCGGATTGGCGGCGTGGAGCACGTCCCAGCCCAGACCCCACTTTTCCATGGTGCCGGGGCGGAAGTTTTCGATCAGGACATCGGCCTCGGTGGCCAGCTTGCGCACCAGCGCCTGGCCTTCCGCCTGACGGAGGTCAATGGCGATGGACTGCTTGTTGCGCGACTGCGCTTCCCACCAGACGGAGGTGTCCTCGTGGATCATGCGCCACTTGCGCAGGGGGTCGCCCTGGCCGGGCGGCTCCACCTTGACCACGTGGGCGCCGAAATCCGCGAGGGTCTTGGCGGCAAAGGRGCCGGCAATCAGTTGTCCCAGTTCCAGGACGCGAATGCCTTCGAGAATCTGTTGCGCCATGTGAGGTGTCTCCGTGATGACCGTGGCTGCCGCGCCGCATCGATCTGCGGGACTGGCTTTTCATGTTGGGTCGGAGTGTGCACCAGCGGCGCGGGCGACGGAATCGGCATTCCGGCAAGCGGGCTTTCTCGGAACGCGAAGGGGCGGGCTTACCCGGAGTTCGCCCGGGGATCCCGGGGGATGGCGCGGAGATCGCCTTAGAACGGCGCGCGGTCGCCGCAGAGATGGGTGATGAGCAGCCGCGCCGACACGGTCAGCCCGG
This sequence comes from Cupriavidus sp. 05T42, assembly GCF_056396345.1. Lineage (NCBI taxonomy): Bacteria > Pseudomonadati > Pseudomonadota > Betaproteobacteria > Burkholderiales > Burkholderiaceae > Cupriavidus > Cupriavidus sp. 05T42. Next base: position 219,185 of record NZ_JBFTLH010000006.1, on the reverse strand, counting down.
CCGGATCGCGCATGCCGATCAGCAGCGAGCGGCGCGCCCAGGCGTCCTGCAGCGGCACCAGCGACAGCCCCATCGATTTCACGTGCGGCTCGGCCGCGATGCGCGGCAGCACGCCCACGCCCAGCCCGGCCATGACCATGCGGCACATCGCGTCGAAGCTGCGCACCTGGATGCGCAGCCGGAACTGCCGCTCCAGCCGGCTGCTTTCCTCGAGCAGCCGCGCCGCCAGCGAGGTCACCTGAGGCAAGCTCACGAAGTCGTATTCGAGCGTATCGGCGTAATGCACGGGCCCGCGCTCGGACAGCGGATGCCCGGGCGGCGTGATGATGACCAACTCGTCCTGCCGGTATTCCACGGTCACCAGCCCGGAGCTTGGCGTGCGATCGGCGAAGATGCCGACATCGGCGCGGTTTTCGACCAGCGCGGCGACGATCTCGCTGCTGTTCTGCTCCTCCAGCTCGATGCGGATGGTCGGATGCTGGCGCATGAACGCCGCGAGGTCGTCCGGCAGGAACTGGGTAATGGCCGAGGTGTTGGCGCACACGCGCACCTGCCCGCGCACGCCGGACGCGTAGTCCGACATCACGCCAGCCATCCGTTCCACGTCCTGGAGGATGGTCAGCGCATGGTGGTAGCAGGCCTGTCCGGCCTCGGTCAGTTGCACGCCGGCGGCGTGGCGGAAGAACAGCGGCGCGCCCACGGCGGCTTCGAGATCTGAAATCCGCTTGCTGGCGGCCGCCACGGCCAGGTGCGACTGGCGCGCGCCGGCCGAGATGCTGCCCTGTCGGGCCACGGCCACGAACAGGCCAAGCGTCACGAGGTCGAAGCGCGCCAGATTCATGTTTGTCCGAGGAAGTCCGATACCTACAGGCTACGCCGGTCCATGACGGCGCGAGCGATGGTGCCCGCGTCCACGTATTCGAGTTCGCCGCCCACGGGCACGCCGCGCGCCAGCCGCGACACCTTGAGCCCGCGCGACTTCAGCATCTCGCCGATGTAGTGCGCAGTGGCCTCGCCCTCGCTCGTGAAATTAGTGGCCACGATGACCTCGCCCACCGGTCCGCCGAGTTCGGGGTCCGTGGCGCGGGCCAGCAGCCGGTCCAGGTGGATGTCCTTCGGGCCGATGCCGTCGAGCGGCGAGAGCCGCCCCATCAGCACGAAATACTGGCCGCGATAGGTCAGCGTCTGCTCGATCATCACCTGGTCGGCCGGCGTCTCCACCACGCAAAGCAGCGAGGCGTCGCGCGCGGTGTCACGGCACGTCTCGCAGATCTCCTGCTCGGTGAAGGTGTTGCAGCGCTCGCAATGGCGGATGCCGTCGGCAGCACCGCGCAGCGCGTCGCCAAGCTTGCGTGCGCCGTCGCGGTCGTGCTGCAGCAGGTGATAGGCCATGCGCTGGGCGGACTTCGGCCCCACGCCGGGCAGCACCTTGAGCGCCTCGATCAGCGCCTGCAGCGAGGTGGGCGGCGCCGCTCTCATCGGCGCGCCCCTGTCAGATGCGTCATCAGAACGGCAGCTTGAAGCCCGGGGGCAGCGGCAGGCCGGACGTCATCGAGCCCATCTTCTCCTGCGTGGTGGCCTCGGCCTTGCGCACGGCGTCGTTGAACGCGGCGGCGACGAGGTCTTCCAGCAAGTCCTTGTCGTCGGCCAGCAGGCTCGGGTCGATGGTCACGCGCTTCACGTCGTTCTTGCAGGTCATCAGCACCTTCACGAGACCGGCGCCGGACTGGCCCTCAACCTCGATCAGGGCCAGCTGCTCCTGCATCTTCTTCATGTTTTCCTGCATCTGCTGGGCTTGCTTCATCAGCCCGGCCAGTTGACCTTTCATCATGGGGATACTCCTGAATCAATATGTGTGGATGGCGGGGCGGCGCCGGTGGTGCTGGTCTGGCCGCCCCGGGAATAGTTGTCAGGCGGCGCGTGGCTGGACGGAGCCGGGCACGATCTGCCCGCCGAACTCGCGCAACAGCCCCTGCACGAACGGATCGCCGTCAATCGTGGACTCGGCCTCGCGCTGGCGCTCGGCCCGTGCCGCTGCATCGACAGCAGCCGCCGTGTGCGTGACAGCGCCAATGTCGCACTGCACGCGCACTTCCACGCCGAATTGCTCGACCAGCGCGGCCTGGAGCCGTTCGGCGACATTGTTTTCGGCGATGGCCGCCACCGGCACGCGCAGGTGCAGGGTGCGGCCGACCACGCGGTGCAACTCGCTCTGGAACGCCAACTGCTGGGCCAAGCCCTTGAGCGGCAGCGTGGCGGCCAGCGTCGGCCAGTCGTCGGTGAACACGGGCGGCGTGCCGTCATCGGCGGCACTCGGCGCCACGGGCGGAATCGCAGGCGCCAGTTGCACAGCCGGCTGAGCGGGCTGTGCGGCGGCCTCCGGCTCCGGCCGGCGAGCCAGCTTGGCCTGTGGTGCGGCGCGGCTGGCGCGCGGCGCGGGTTCGAACGAGTCCGACTCGAAACCGCTGTCGTAGCCGCCGAAGCTCGGGTCATAGCCCGGATCGCTGTCGTACGGGCCGATCACCGGCAAATCGGGGGGCAATTCCTCCCAAGGCGGCACTTCGCCGMTGGCCGACTTCGCGGCCGGGGCGGATGGCACCGGTTGGGGCGTCTGGACTGGCTTGAGCGGCTGGGCGGCGGGTGCAGCCGGCGCTTCCCGTGCCGGCGTGACGGCCGTGGCCGGGCGCGCCGCCGCAGGCGGACGCAACGGCTGGGCAGCAGGACGCGGGCTCGGCGCTGCCGCCGCAGCGGGCGCCGACATCGKCCGCGCGCCGCCACGGCCAGCCGTGGCCTGGCGGGCGGCCAGCAAGGCGGCCTTGGCGGGCGACATCGCGGCGGCATCGGCTACCGGCGCCGGAGCGGATGGCACGGGCGCTTCGGCCCGGACCGGTGTCACCGGCTCGGCGGCGCGGACAGAAGGTGCCACGGGTGCGGGTCGAACCGGCTCGGCGGCCTGCACCGGAGCGACTGGCGCCACCGGAGCCGAAACAGCGGCAGGCGTGGGCACAGCAACCGGAACAGCAGCCGGGGCCATCGCCACCGGCGCAGCCGCCACACGCGGCGCGGGTGCTGCCGGCGCGGCGGGGCGCGGTCGGGCAACTTGCTGCTGGCCGCCACCGCCCTGCCCGCCCACCGTCGCCGGGCTGGCGGACGGCCGGAAGGCCAGCATGCGCAGCAGCGTCATGGTGAAGCCGGCGTACTCGTCCGGCGCCAGTGCCAGTTCGTTGCGGCCAATATTGGCAATCTGGTAGAACAGCTGCACTTCCTGGGCGTCGAACACGCCGGCCAGCCGTCGTACTTCGTCAGCCTCGGGCCATTCGTCCTGCACGGACGCCGGCACGGCCTGCGCCAGCGCCACCTTGTGCAGCAACGAGCCCAGATCCTGCAGCGCGCCGGCGAACGACAGGCTGCGGTCCGCCATCGCATCGGCAATCCCGAGCATGGCGGCGCCGTCCTCGGCTGCCAGCGCGTCCAGCAATTGCACGAGGTAGCTCTGGTCGATGGCGCCGAGCATGCCGCGCACGGCCTCCTCGGAGACCTGCCCGGCGCTATAGGCGATGGCCTGGTCGGTCAGCGACAGCGCGTCGCGCATCGACCCATGGGCCGCCTGGGCCAGCAGCCGCAGCGCGTTGCCGTCATGGCCGATGCCTTCCTGGCCCAGGATATGGTCCAGATGCGAGACGATATGCCCCGGCGGCATCTGTTTCAGGTTGAATTGCAGGCAGCGCGACAGCACCGTGACCGGAATCTTCTGCGGATCGGTGGTGGCGAGGATGAATTTGACGTGTCCGGGCGGCTCTTCCAGCGTCTTCAGCATCGCGTTGAAGGCGTGGTTGGTCAGCATGTGGACTTCGTCGATCATGTAGACCTTGAATCGGCCCACGGTCGGCGCGTAGACCGCCTTGTCCAGCAGTTGCGCCATTTCGTCCACACCCCGGTTGGACGCCGCGTCCATCTCGATGTAGTCGACGAAACGGCCGCTGTCGATCTCCTGGCAGGCCTTGCACTGGCCGCACGGCTGGGCCGTGATGCCGCCCGCCCCGTCAATGCCGGTGCAGTTGAGGGCCTTGGCCAGGATCCGGGAGAGCGTGGTCTTGCCCACGCCACGGGTGCCGGTGAACAGGTAGGCGTGATGCAGCCGCTGCTGTTCCAGCGCGTGCGTGAGCGCGCGGACCACGTGCTCCTGGCCCACCAGCGTGGTGAAATCCCTGGGGCGCCATTTGCGCGCTAGAACTTGATAACTCATKGCGGCGATTGTAGCAAAACGCGCCGCCCCGAATGGCGCCGATTAACCGCACTCCCCCACGTAGCCACAATTGGCGCATTTGGCGCAGCCATCCACCTTGTGCAKGGCGTGGGCGCCACACTCGGGGCAAGGCTTGCCGGTGCCCACGCCGGGGTTGTGGCCGGCCGGGGCCGGCCGCGTCGGGTTGCCGGCCAGCGCCAGGGCCGGCTCGCCAGCCTGGAACGCGTCCCGCCCGGCCAGCCGGGCCGCCAGCGCCGCCGCCGGCACCTGGGCGCCGTCCTCGTCCAGGAACCCGCGCTTGATCAGGATGCGCTGGAGCGCGTAGCTGATGGCGGCCACCTCKGAATCATGGAAACGCGGCACCTCGGTGCCGTCCTGGCGCACCAATGCACCATATCGGACCGTGCCCTTGTCCCAGACCACGTTGCGCATGTCCGCCAGTGCCTTGGCCACCGGGCCGCCGGAGCGCGCCACCATCGACAGCAGCCGCATGGTCGAGGTGATCCACTGCTGCCCCTCGGTGCGCTGGCCCGCCGGCATGAAGAACTCGAGCGGCCGCTCCACCGTCACCGGCTTGCCATCGATGACGCCCGAGACCCGCATGAAGTTCACGGTCAGGTAGACGGTCTTGTGGCCCTCGTAGGTCAGATACTCCACCTTGGACGTCACGCCTTCCAGGTCTCCGAGCGGCCGGCTGTTGAACGGGCGCGTCAGCGGATCGTCGTCMGGGGTGGCCGTGGTGGCGGTGGAGGCCGTCGCCGGGGCGGCGGCAGGCGTGACCGAGAGCACGGCGCCCAGCACGCTGTTGGGCCGATAGGTCGCCAGCCCCTTCAGGCCGGCCTTCCAGGCCTCCAGGTAGAGGTTGCGGAAGGCCTCGTACGGATAGTCCTCCGGCACGTTGACGGTCTTGCTGATGCTGGTGTCGATATAGGGCTGCACCGCCTCCAGCATGCGCATATGGTCCAGCGCCGACATCTGGAGCGCGGTGACGAAGCTCTCCGGCAGCCGCTCCATGTCGGCGCCCATGTGGCGATACAGTCGCCAGGCGTGATCGGCCACCTCGAACGATCGGTAACTGTCGTCCGGCATCCGCTTGCGGCGGTTGTAGGTCCACGAAAACGCCGGCTCGATGCCATTCGACGCGTTATCGGCAAATGCCAGCGTGATCGTGCCCGTTGGGGCAATGGAGAGCAGGTGCGAGTTCCGCAGGCCATGCGCCCGGATGGCGTCGCGCACGGCCTCGGGCAGCCGGCTCACGAAGCCGCCGGCCAGGTATTGGTCGGCCTCGAACAGCGGGAAGGCGCCCTTCTCGTCGGCCAGCTCCACCGATGCCAGGTAGGCATGGTCGCGCATGGCTTCCGAAATCCGCCCGGCCAGCTCGCGCGCGGCATCGCCGTCGTAGCGCAGGCCGAGCATCACCAGCGCGCTCCCCAGCCCCAGGAAGCCCAGGCCGATGCGGCGCTTGGCGCGGGCCTCGGCCTCCTGCTCGGGCAGCGGCCAGAACGTGACGTCCAGCACGTTGTCCAGCATGCGCGTGGACACCCGCACGACCTCGGCGAAGGCCTCGAAATCGAAATAGGACTCGGCCGTGAACGGCTGGCGCACGAAGCCGGTCAGGTTGATCGACCCGAGGCAGCAGCAGCCATACGACGGCAGCGGCTGCTCCGCGCACGGGTTGGTCGCCTCGATGGTCTCGCAGTAATAGAGATTGTTGTCCGCGTTGATCCGCGACAGGAACAGGATGCCCGGCTCGGCATGGTCATACGTGGCCTGCATGACCTGGTCCCAGAGCTGGCGGGCCGGCACGCGGCGGTAGACCCACTGGCCGTCATCACGCCGATAGGCGCCGGCGGCGATCATGTCCATGCCCGGCTCGGCCTCGTGGACCAGTTCCACCTCGCCATCTGCCTCCACGGCCTGCATGAACGCATCGGTCACGCCGATCGAGATATTGAAGTTGGTGAGGTCGCCCTGGTCCTTGGCGTGGATAAAGCTCTCGATATCGGGGTGGTCGCAGCGCAGCACGCCCATCTGCGCGCCACGCCGGGCGCCGGCGGACTCCACGGTGGCGCAGGAAGCATCGAACACCTTCATGAACGACACCGGCCCGGACGCGCGCGAGTGCGTCGCGCGCACGAGCGCCCCGCCGGGGCGGATGGCCGAGAAGTCGTAGCCCACCCCGCCGCCGCGCCGCATGGTCTCGGCCGCCTGGGCCACGGCCGCGTAGATGCTGGGCTTGCCGTCGCGCGCCTCGGAAACCGAGTCGCCCACGGGCTGGACGAAGCAGTTGATCAGCGTGGCCTGGATACCCGTGCCAGCGGCGGAATTGATCCGCCCCGCCGGCACGAAGCCGTTCTCCAGCGCCCAGAGGAAGCGCGCGCCCCACATCTCGCGCCGGTCGGCCGGCTCGGCCTCCGCCAGCGCACGCGCCACGCGGGCACGCACATCGGCAATGGTGCTTTCCTCGCCCTTGGCGTACTTCTCCAGCAGCACTTCGGTGGAGATGTCCTGCGGCGCCAGCGCGCCGCGCAAGATCTGGTCGTTTGCGTTCATGTCCTGGCTCATTMAGATGGAACGATTTTTCCAGTCCGCCATGCTGCCAGCGATCCTCCGGCGCACAGCCTGCGTCAGATCAAACTAGCTAGAACAAATCGTATTCCAACTAATTTCGGGACGCCGCCGGCCGGTTGCGATACAATGCCGGTCGGACGGGCCTCCTCGCATGGTGGCGCGGTCAACCTGGTCAGGTCGGGAACGAAGCAGCCACAGCCGTTTTCCATCAGTGCCGAGGGTCAGGCTCGTCCCCCATATTCTTTTGCTGCATTCCTTCGCGGCACATCTTCGTAGCCGTTCGCGTTACACGTCACACACTCCCCGCACAATCAGGCAAMAGCGTCGGCAACGCCCTGCAATGCCGCCTATTCTGCTCCCATTTTTCGATTGGGGGCGCATGCCCCCAATCGCTCAGAACAACGACCCCTGCTGCATTGCCGGAACCGGCGCGCGCAAACTGCCCGCGTCGATCCACTCCCCGGCCGCCGTGGCCACGCCGGCCTCGATGCGCTTGCCGGGGAACATCGGCCCCACTGCCGCCACGTAGCGCGCGAGTTGGGCGCCATAGGCGGCATGTTCCTGCGGCAGCAAACGCAGTTTGTAGTCGATCACGACCACGCGGTCGGTGAATTCCACGAGTCGGTCGATCCGCAGCAGCCGGCCGCGCCCGTCGTACAGTTCCACCTCGTTGCGCGACGATAGCGCCGCTTCGGGGAAGAACAGCKGGCGCAGCGCCGGTGCGGTCAGCATCGTGCGGACGTCGGCCACGGCCGCTTCGGCCTGGGCCTGCCAGCGTTCGCGCGCCTGCGGCGCCCCGGCGCCGGTCAGCGGGAACCAGCGCATGACCGTGGGCACGTCCGGCAAGGCGCCGAAGGCTTCCGGATAGCGCGTCACCCGTTCCAGCAAGGCGTGGACCAGTTCGCCATGGGCCGCCGCTGCGGCGTCGAACACCACCGTTTCTTCCTGGTCTTTGTCGTCGAACTCATCGAATTCGTCAATTTGCGGGAGTGGCGCCGCGTCGCGATAGCGCAGGCGGAAGTCCGCGTAGCGCACGCGCTCGCTCACTGGCGTCAGCGCGGCATCGCCTGGGGCAGCTTCGGTTTCCGGGTAGCCGTCCACCGCTTCGCCCACGCCTGCCGCCGCCAGTCGCACGTACCAGCTACCCGCGATCTCGGCCGCCGCGCCCTCTTTCTCGGCCTTGCTCGCACGGCCCTTCACGCCGCTCACCAGCAAACCCTGTTGGGCGCGCGTCATCGCCACATAGAGCAGATTCCAGTTCTCGCGCTCGGCCAGCGCCGCTTCGGCCTCGAACAGGGGCTGGCGGGCCCGGCCGCGCTCGCTGCGCTTGCCGTAGGCCGAGAAATGCCGGGGCACCGGCGACTCAGGCGGCCAGTCAACCAGAATGCCTCCGCGGTCCGCCGCCGGGTCGCTGTGGTTCGCGTCGAGCAGCACCACGAAGGGGGCCTCGAGCCCCTTGGCGGCGTGAACGGTCAGGATATGCACCGCATCAAGCTGGCTTTCGCCGTCATCTTCCGGCTCCGCCTCGCCGTCCTCCACGCCTTCGCCCATGCCGCCCTCGTCGGGGCTCTCGTCCTCGTCGCCGCGCCGAATTTCCTGCAACTCGTCGATAAACTTCGGCAAGCTCGGATAACGACCGCCATCGAGGTCCAGCGACAGCTTCAGGAAGGCGTCGAGATTGGCCAGCACCTGCTCGCGGATGGCGGCTGGCGCGGCCTCGGCGTAGCGGCGGCGCACCTMGCCCGCATCATAGATATGGTCGATCAGGTCATGCACGGGTCGCTGTGGCGCCAGCGCGAGCCAGGCGCGCAGCCGGGCCACGCCGCCACGTAGCGCATCGGAACATTCGGGCGGCACGCCCACCGCGTGGATGCGCGCCCACCAGCCGCCCTCGCCTTCCAGGCCGGCCAGCAGCAGCAGGTCATCGTCGGTGGCGCCCACCAGTGGGCTCTTGAGCACGTGCGCGAGGTCGAGGTCGGACTCCGGCGTCATCAGGAAGGCGAGCAGCGCGGAGATGTCGAGCGCCTCCAGCGTCGCCAGCAGGCCGCCCCGGCGCGGACTCAGGCACGGGATGCCGGCCTCGCGCAGCGCGCGCTCGTAATCGGCCAGATGGGTCTTGCGGCGCACCAGCAGGTGCATGTCCCGCCAGCAGGCAGGCCGCGTGGTGTCGCCTTCCCGCACGGGCACGTGGTCGCGCACATGGTGCAGCCAGGCGGCCACGCGCCGGCCTTCTTCGTAGCGCAGCGAATCGCCCTGCCGCGTGCGCGGCTGGGTCAGCGTGTMGCGGTGGGATGGGGCGTCAGCCGGAACCTCGGCTTCGTCCTCAGCCGGCTCCTCGACCAGCGGCAGCAGCCAGACCGGCCCGCCGGGCTCGCGCAGCGCCGTGGTCTGGGTCTCGTACAGCGGATAGCGGCCCTCGGCGCGCGCATGGTCGAACACGGCGTTGACCCAGTCGAGCACCTCCGGACGGTTACGCCGCGTGCGATTGGTCCGCAGTACGGTGGCGCCGAAATCGGCCTGCAGCATGGCGCTCGCCGCGCCGAACAGGCGGGCGTCGGCGCGACGGAAACGGTAGATCGACTGCTTTGGATCGCCCACCAGGAAGACAGTCGGCTTCTCGCCCAGGCCCTGGTAGCCGGCCAGCCAGCCCTGCAGGATCCGCCACTGGAGCGGATTGGTGTCCTGGAACTCGTCGAGCAACAGGTGCTTGTAGCGCGCGTCCAGCCGCACCTGGAGGTAGGTGGCGGTCTCCTCGTCGGCCATCAGCCGGGCGGCGAGCCATTCGAGATCCGCAAAATCCATCGCGCGCTGGTCGTTCTTGTAGCGCTGGTAGCGCTCGAGCAGGGCATCGCCGAGTTGGTACAGCGCGAGGTTGATGGCCAGCACGGCGGCCTCGCAGCGGCGCGCGGCGATCTCGTCGAGCCGGGCGCAGTGTTCGGCATGGCGGGCTAGCAGATCGTCCACGGCGGACTCGCCGCCCGCGGCCTTGACCAGCGCCGTGGTGCGACGCATCGCACGTGGCTCGCCCGCCGCCGTGAAGAACGCCGATCGCAGGCGGTGGAAGGCTTGCGCGGCGGCGTCGCCGGGCGCGCCGCCCGCCTCGCGCCAGGTGCGGATGGCGGTCAGGCCGTCGATCATCCGGGCAGCATGGCCGTGCTCGGTCTTGCCGCCCTGCCCTAGCAGTTTTGCGAGGGCCGTGCAGTCGTCGAGCCATTCGCCCTCGCAGAGCGCCTCCACCAGTACGTCCGCCGTGGCATCGTCGCCGAGGTGTTCCGCGAGCATCGTCGCCGGGTCGCCAGCCTCGCGCATCGCAAACCATTCGCTGCGCGCGTGGAACATGCGGTCCAGCAGGCTGCGCGCCTGGAAGTCGCCGATGGCATCGACCAGTTGTTCGTACGATGCCCGCAATTCGGCGAATTGGGGCTGGGCCAACGCACGCCAGAACGGCGCCCAGGCTTCCCGCTTCATGCGCAGGGCGTCTTCCCGCAGCGATGCGCCCGGCACGATGCCGGAGGCCAGCGGTGCGCCACGCAGCAGCGTGCCGAACCAGCCGTGGAAGGTGTCGATGGCMATGCGCCCCGGCGAGGCGAGCACCTTCGCGTGCAGCCCGCGCGCACGCGGCAGCGCGGCCCGGGCGGCGTCCGGGGTCAGGCCACGCATGGTCAGGGCGGCCAGCACCTCGGCGTCGGTGCCGCTGGCCAGTTGCGAGAGCACTTCCAGCAGGCGCTCGCGCATCTCCTCGGCGGCCTTGCGCGTGAAGGTGATCGCCAGAATCTCGTGCGGGGCGGCACCGGCCAGCAGCAAGCGCACCAGCCGCGCCACCAGCAGCCAGGTCTTGCCGCTGCCGGCGCACGCCTCCACCACCACCGAGCGGGCGGGGTCGCAGGCGGCGCGCGTGAAATCGGCCTCTTCGATGGGGTGCCCATCGCGAAGGTAGGCGTGGACGTCGGTCATGACTGCAGATCTGGCAAGGCGGTGGATTCCCAGAAGCCCTTGCGGCACAGGCCGCGGGCTTCGCAATAGGTACAGGCGGCGGCGTCACCGAAGGCCGGCAACTTAGCGCCGGTACGCAGGCGGCCCACATCGTGGCGCAGCTGGCGCTCCAGCCACGTGACGGCGGCGGCGAAGTCGGGCAGTTCCACTTCGCGCTGCGCGGCGGCGGCGCTGTCTTTCCCGCCGTGCTTCACGCCTTCCAGCGCGACCCAGCTTCCCGCCACTGCATCGGCGCGCAGCAGGCCGTAGAACGGCAGCTGGCAGTCTTCCTCGGCATCGCCGGCCTTGCGGCGCAGGCGGCTGGCCGGCTGCGTCTTGTAGTCGAGCACCGCGTGCGCGCCATCCGGGCCCTTGTCGAGCCGGTCGATGCGGCCCGCCAGCCGCAGCGGCAAGCCGTCCGGCATCGCCACATCCACGCTCACGTCGAATTCGCCGGCGCGCCACAGCCAGCCCTCGGCCTCACGCGCGGCCTGCCAGTCGATATAGGACGGCAGCACCTCCAGCCAGCGGCGGTAGTAGCCGATGGCGTTGCCGTCCTCGGCCATCAGCGCGCCAAACACGGTGTCGGAAATCTGGCGCAGCCGGGCCAGCCGCCGCGCGGCGTCCTGTTCGTCGGCTTCGGCGATTTCGGCGTGGTATTGCAGCAGCACGCGGTGTAGCAGATTGCCGATATCGCGCTTCTCTAGGTCGTCATTTACCGCCTCAAGACCGGCCAGCCCGAGCATCCGCGCGGCGAAGAACTGGTACGGGCAGCGCCGCAGCATGTTGTACGCCTGCGCGCTCCAGCGGGCGGGCACGCGCTCGGGGGCGGTCGGCACCGGCATATAGCCGGGCTGGGCGAAGGTGTCGTGCAGGCGCGGGGCGATGTTGGCCTCGATCGGCGCCCCGGCGCGCGCGCAGCACGCCGACAGTCGCTCGATCCAGCCCGACACGTGGTGCGGCTCGCCCCGCCCCCCGAAGCGCTGCCAGGTCATCACCACGTCGTCGTTATTCAATAGCACTTCGGCCAGATCGCGCGCCTGCTGGGCGAAGCGCGCCTCGCGGTCTTCGAGCGCCAGTTCGCGGCGCATCTGGTTCGAGAAGAACATCAGTTCGGCGGCGCTGGACGGCAGTTGCGCATCGTCGCAGCCGACGATCACCACGCCGTCGAAGCGCCGCATGCGCGCGCCGTTCAGCGGCAGGATCGTGATGCGGGACGAACTCTGCGCGGACGGCTCCTTGTACGCCACCGATTCGAGCAAGGCGGACAGCATCGCGCGGAATTCCTGCTGGCTCAGCGTGGCGTGGGCGCCGGTCTCGTCGTCGGGCAACTCGGCCAGCCGCGCGAGGGCGTCGAGCATCTGCCGGCCGGCGTCGTCGGCGGCGAGGGGCGTGCGCATATCGAGCGCGTCCAGCGTGGCGTCGAGCCGCGCCAGCCAGACCGTCAGGGGCTTCTGCGCCAGGCCGCGCGGCCACGCGGCGGCCTCGTCGGCCAGCGTGGCGATCAACGCGCGCGCGCCGGCGCAGGTGGCTTGCTGGGCCTCGTCGGCGTCCATCGTCTCGGCATCGACCAGCGTGGCGTTGGCGCGCCGCTCGGCAAACAGATGACGCAGGCGCGCCCAGCCGCCGGTGATGGCTTCGCGGCGAATCTGGCGTTCCATCAGCGCGATGGCGCCGCCGCGATGGGCAAAGCCGGGCAGGCAGAACGGGCTCTTGAGCAGGTCGAGCAGCGCGGCGGTGTCGCCATCGCGCGCCAGGACGTCGAACCAGCGCATCAGCGCGGCGGCCGCCCGCGTGGTGGAGAGCTTCCAGCCGGTTTCGTCGCGGACCGGCGCCCCAGCGCGGGCGAGCAGCGCGCGGGCCCGGCGGGCCACCACGCGGTCATGCGCGACCAGCGCGACGTGGCGGCGGCCTTCGTTGAGCCATTGCACGAGTTGGTCGGCGGCGGCGGTCGCCTCGTCCTCGAAGCGCGCGCTGCCKACCACGCGGATGCGGGGGCGATGTTCGGGGAGCTGATCAGGCAATGCATTTTGCGACTGACGGGTCAGGGAATCGTCTGACGCATCAGATTCGTCTTCGTCTGCCACTGCATCGATCCGCCGTGCCTCGGGCCACAGTGCCAGCAGCGTGCCGTACCAGTCGGGCGTGGCCTCGGCATCGTGCGCGCCGCCGGACCAGTCGTAGCCCACTTCGAGCGTCGGCACCTGCTCGCCAGCCTGGGCGAGGAAGCGGGCCTCGACGGGTTCGGGCGGCGTCGGGCCAATCCACACCACTGGGCCGGCCACCTGCTGCGCCAGCCGCTGCAGGGCGCGGCGCCGGGCTGGCAGCGGATCGTCCGGACCGGAAAGCATCTGCCAGAACGCCAGAACAATCTGCGCCTCCTGACCAAGAAATTGTTCCGACAGGTGCGCATAGGTGCGTTGCAACGCGCCCTGGAGCAGCGCGGCGCGATCCTCGCCATCGATATCGTCATCGTCGCGGACGGCGGCGTCCTCCAGCCAGCGCGCGCTCAGTTCGTCGCTGATCGACAGCAGCGTTTGCGCCAGCCCCCAGGCGGCGCCCTCGGTCTGGGCGCCGAACGCGCGGCGCAGCCAGTCCTGTTCGCGGATGGCCTGCTGCACGGCCAGCAGGCGCGCGGCATGGCTGCGCACCGGCCTGGGCTCGGCTTCCAGGTCGGGCGGGAGGTCCAGCAGCCAGTGGCCCAGCGTCAGCACGCGCGGCAGCAGCCGGGGCGTGCCGGCGGTGCGCGCGGCGGCGTCGAGCGCCAGCCTGACACCCGGAATCTGCGCGGCCGTGGGCACGACCACGTGTGCGCCGGCGGCGGCCGGTCCGCAATGGTCAAGGAAATACCACGTCGCGGTGGCGGCCTGCTCAAGGAAGGCGGGGCCGGGAGAAAACGAAAGCCGGGTCATGGATGGCGCGCCCGACCGCGTCGGGTCAGGCGCAAATGGGGGCACGGGGCCGTGGCGCGCCAGGGCGCCACGGCGTAGTCAGTCAAGGAAATACGATGGCGTTGGCCGGGGCCGCCCGGCAGCCCGGGCGGGCGCGGGTCAGTGATCACCGCGCTCCAGCCGCGCACGCAACTCGCGGGCAGTTTCGAGCAACCCTTCGTAGCCGGAGCGGGCGTGCTCGGGCAGGTCCGGATCGCCAACCAGCGTGCCGAGCGTCTCCATCACGCTGTAGACGAGCCCACGGGCCGCGCCAGTGGCAATGCTGTTGGTCTCCACCGCGCTGTTCAGGTGCGCCAGGGCGTCGCTCAGGTGATCCACGTCCGGTGGCGTGTCGGGCAGATCGTCGGCGGGATCGGGCTTGCGGGGATCGGCAGTCATGGTCGGTGGCCTTGTGGTGCCTGCGGGGTTGGCAATCCATATCATTCTACGCGCGCGGCCGGTCGGCCGGCATGGGGAGGATTCTCAAAGTGCTTTTCAGGTCATGCCGGATACCCTTATTGGGGGAATTCCCCGGGCACAAAGATAATCCATTTGAGTACTGGATAACCCGATGCCGATTGAGCGATTCTCTTGCCGCGATTAACACAATGTTGAGCAGGTATTACCGCGCAGGGGCACAATTGCACCTGTCCCCGGCCCTGTCGGCACCCCGTTCCGAGGGGGTATTGAAATTCGGCAAGCTGGTAACATATCGGCATCAACGGCACGACCTGTCTGACCTGACTGCCTCCGGCGCCATCGCAAACCGATCGCCGGATTCTCGTGTAAGGTAGCGGTCAGCCTTCAACATCAACTGAGCCCCAGAGGTTTCACGCCATGAGCGAACAAATCAAGTATGTGAGCGACGCATCGTTCGACGCCGACGTCCTCCAGTCCGACAAGCCCGTCCTGCTGGACTTCTGGGCCGAGTGGTGCGGTCCGTGCAAGATGATCGCCCCGATCCTGGACGAAGTGGCACGCGATTTCGGCGACAAGGTGCAGATCGCCAAGATCAATGTGGATGAGAACCAGCAGGTGCCGGCCAAGTTCGGCATCCGTGGCATTCCCACGTTGATCCTGTTCAAGGAAGGCAAGGTTGTCGCCCAGAAGGTTGGCGCCCTGTCCAAGTCGGACCTGACCGCGTTCCTGAAGAACAACGTCCCGGCCCTGGCCTGACGCCAGACCCCGCGGCCAGCCCGGCATGGCTGGCTGCGGCACCGCATGATCCGGCTTCGCGTGCGCCAGCTCTGGCGCGCCGGCCGGATTGTGCTAAGATGCCATCAACAACTTCCCCGAGCGTTCGCTCATTCTTTCCCCCTTCCCTTTGGTCTCGCCCGTCCGGGCCACTTCTGTACCCCTCGTCTATGCACCTGACAGAACTCAAATCGCTTCACGTGTCTGCGCTTCTCGAAATGGCGGCAACGCTCGAGATCGACAATGCACAGCGGATGCGCAAACAGGAACTGATGTTTGCGATCCTGAAGAAGCGCGCCAAGATGGGCGAAACCATCTACGGAGACGGCACGCTGGAAGTCCTCCCCGACGGCTTCGGCTTCCTCCGCTCGCCGGAAACCTCGTACCTGGCCAGCACGGACGATATCTACATCAGCCCTTCGCAGATCCGCCGCTTCAATCTCCATACCGGCGATTCGATCGAAGGTGAAGTGCGGACCCCGAAGGACGGCGAGCGCTACTTCGCGCTGGTCAAGGTGGACAAGGTCAACGGGCAGGCGCCCGAAGCGGTGAAGAACCGCATCATGTTCGAGAACCTGACGCCGCTGCATCCGAACCGGCCGCTCCAGCTCGAACGTGACATCCGCGCCGAAGAGAACATCACCGGCCGCGTGATCGACATGATCGCCCCGATCGGCCGTGGCCAGCGCGCGCTGCTGGTGGCCTCGCCGAAGTCGGGCAAGACCGTGATGCTCCAGCACATCGCGCATGCGATTGCGAACAACCATCCGGAAGCTGACCTGTTCGTGCTGCTGATCGACGAGCGCCCGGAAGAAGTTACGGAAATGATGCGCTCGGTGCGCGGCGAGGTGGTGGCGTCGACCTTCGACGAACCGGCCATCCGTCACGTGCAGGTGGCCGAAATGGTCATCGAGAAGGCCAAGCGCCTGGTGGAACTGAAGCGCGACGTGGTGATCCTGCTGGACTCCATCACCCGTCTGGCACGCGCCTACAACACCGTGGTGCCGGCCTCCGGCAAGGTGCTGACCGGCGGTGTGGACGCCAACGCCCTGCAACGCCCGAAGCGTTTCTTCGGCGCCGCGCGTAACCTGGAAGAAGGCGGTTCGCTGACCATCATCGCCACGGCGCTGATCGAAACAGGCAGCCGCATGGACGACGTGATCTACGAAGAGTTCAAGGGCACCGGCAACATGGAAGTGCACCTCGAGCGCCGTCTGGCCGAGCGCCGCGTCTACCCGGCCATCAACCTGAACAAGTCGGGCACGCGCCGCGAGGAACTGCTGATCAAGCCGGAAATCCTCCAGAAGATCTGGATCCTGCGCAAGTTCATCTCCGACATGGACGAAGTGCAGGCGATGGAATTCATCCTCGACAAGATGAAGCCGACGAAGAACAACGCGGAGTTCTTCGACATGATGCGCCGCGGCGGCTAACCGCCCCGGTAGTGCATCAGGCAGGAAAGGCGTACCCTTGGGTGCGCCTTTTTTGTCTCTGCCAATCGATCCGACGACCCTCCGCCCATGTTCGGCAAACTGACCAGCTACCTGCGCTCGCGCTCACGCGCCCGCAAGCTCGAGCACTACGCCATTCCGGACGACCTCTGGACGCGCACCGTGGCTGCCCTGCCCTACCTGCAGCGCTACGGCGCCGAGGATCAGGCCGCGCTGCGCGAGCTGGCCACGCTGTTCATCGCCGGCAAGGAATATTCGACTGCCCACGACCTGCCGCTGACCGATKAGATGGTGGTCAGCGTGGCCGTGCAGGCTTGCGTGCCGATCCTCAAGCTCGGTATCGAGTGGTATCGCGGCTGGCACGGCATCGTGCTGTATCCGGGCGAATTCCTGATCCGGCGCACCGTGGAGGACGAGATCGGGCTGGTGCACGGCGTGGAGGAGGAGGCGAGCGGCGAGGCGTGGGAGCATGGTCCCGTCATCCTGTCCTGGCAGGACGTGAGCACGCCCGGCGCCGGGCTCGATTCCGACCACGCGCTGCCGGCGGACACCTACAACGTGGTGATCCACGAGTTCGCCCACAAGCTCGACATGCTCGACGGCGAGCCCGACGGCGTGCCGCCCTTCTCGCGCGTGCTGCATCCGGGCGTCGATGCCGAACAGTGGGCCGAGGCGTTCCTGAGCCAGTACGATGCCTTCGCCGATGCCTGCGAGGCCGTACCGGACAGTGCATGGAACCACCCCGAGCGGCTGCCGCCCCGGCTGCGGGTGATCGACCCCTACGGATGCGAGGCGCCCAGCGAGTTCTTCGCAGTGGCGTCCGAGGCATTTTTCGTGGAGCCCGAAGGCCTGCGCCGGCATTGGTCTACGCTATACGAAGCGCTGGCCACGTTCTATCGTCAGGACCCGGCCAAAAAATGACGCAAAATGCACTTCCGAACACCCGACGACATGGTMACAGCCGCGCGCGTATTGTTGTCCAAGCGCTTGTCTTTCTGGCATAATCCCGGTTTGCCCGTTATCGGCAAGTGGTTCGCTCGTCGCAAGCATTCGTCATCCGATGCACGCACGCGGCAGACATGAGCGGACTGGCTACCCAACCTGAAAGGAAGCACCATGAAAGAAGGCATTCACCCGAATTATCGCGAAGTCCTGTTCCACGACGTGTCGAACGACTTCAAGTTCGTGACCCGCTCGACGATCCAGACCAAGGACACGATCGAACACGACGGCAAGACCTACCCGCTGGCCAAGATCGAAGTGTCGTCGGAATCGCACCCGTTCTACACCGGCACCCAGAAGATCATGGACACGGCCGGCCGCGTCGAGAAGTTCCGTCAGAAGTTCGGCAGCAAGCTGAGCACGATGAAGAAGTAATCTCGCGGAGCCGCGAGCATGCCGCGCACGAGGGAACAGATGCTCCCGCCGCGCGCGACCTGACAAAGAGGCAGCATCGGCTGCCTCTTTGCTTTTGTGCAGCCGATTGTTGCTGCCTACGATTTCACCGCCGATGAGTCAAGCCAAGACCTCTCCCGTCCACCTGACCGCCGCCGCCACCGGCGCGCTGCCGCGCGCCCTGCTGCTGGCCATCTGCATCATCTACGGGCTGGCCGGCCTGTTCGGCCGCGATCCGTGGAAGAACGAGGATGCCGCGGGCTTCGGCGTGATGTGGCAGCTCGCCACCGGCGGTACACAGGACTGGCTGATGCCGAACATCGCCGGCCGGCCGTTCAGCGAGGACGGCCCGCTGGTGTTCTGGCTCGGCGGCATCATGATCCGGCTGTTTGGCGGCTGGCTCGGCGCCCCGGACGCGTCGCGGCTGGCCACGGCGCTGTTCTACTTCGGCACCTGCGCCTTCATCTGGTATTCCACCTACCTGCTCGGCCGGCGCGACGAAGTGCAGCCGTTCGCGTTCGCGTTCGGCGGCCAGCCCGATGCGCGCTCCTATGGCCGTGCGCTGGCCGATGGCGCGCTGCTGCTGTTCCTGGCATGCGTGGGGCTGGCGATGCGCGGGCACGAAACCACGGCGCAGGTCGGCCAGGTCTGCTTTATCGCCTTCATGCTGTACGGGCTGGTGCGCAGCCTGGACAAGCCCGTGCAGGGCAGCCTCTGGTACGGCGTGGGGCTGGGCGCGCTGTGCCTGTCCAGCGGGCCGATCCTGGCCGCCGCCCTGCTGCTMGCCACGGCCCTTGCCGCCGTGGCCTGCCGGCCGCTGCCCGCGAAGTGGCTGGCGGGGATTGGCCTGCCGCTGGCGCTGGCCATCGTCGGCGCGTGGATGGCGATGGTGTACTTGGGCGCGGCCGACCGCGACGAGGCTGTCACCTTCATCCGCGAGTGGGCCCGCTACGACCGTCGCACCTATGGCGGGCCGTCACTGGCCGCGGCCGGCTTCATCGCACGAAATCTGTTCCTGTTCGCGTGGCCGGTCTGGCCGGTGGCCGTCTGGGCGTGGTTGTCGTGGCGTGGCATGCGGCGCGCGGCCCACGTAGCGCTGCCGCTGTCGATGCTGACGACACTGCTCCTGTTGCTGGTGCTGCAACGCAGCCCCGGCGACGTGCAGTTCATCCTGTTGCTGCCGCCGATGGCCGTGCTGGCTGCCTTCGCATTGCCCACGCTGGCGCGTGGCGTAATCAACGCGATCGACTGGTTCGCCCTGCTGTTCTTCACGATCTTCTGCGGCTTCCTCTGGTTCATGTGGATCGCCCGCACGACCGGTTTTCCGCCCAAGATCGCCAACAACGTGTACCGGCTGATTCCGGGCTTCCAGCACTCGTTCACCTGGAGCGCGGTGGTGATCGCGCTGGCGGTGACGCTGGCCTGGGTACTGGTGGTGCGTTGGCGGCTGTCGCGTGCGCCCAAGCAGATCTGGCGCCCGGTGGTGATCTCGGCCGCCGGCACGACGCTGATGTGGGTGATGGCCATGACGCTGTGGCTGCCCGCCATCAACTACGCCAAGACCTATCGCGATGTGGCGCAAGCCGCCTCGATGGCGCTACCGTCGACCTATACCTGCGTGCAGCCGATCCGCATGGGGAATGCGCAACTGGCGTCGTTCTCGTATTACGGCCATATCCGCTTTGGCGGGCCCGATGACGGCTGCGACGTGCTGCTGCGCCACGACGCCGTGGATTACGGCCCGCCCGGCAACATTTCGCACTTCGAATGGCGGCTGGTCTGGGAAGGCCGCCGGCCTGCGGACCGGGACGAGCGCTTCCGCCTGTACCGGCTGGTCGATGTTGGCCGCGCTGCGCCGCCCCGGCCCACGGTGCCGCGCCGCCTGCCGCGCCAGCCTTAATCCTCCGCGCAGGACGCCCCTCGCCCCCCTCACGCGCCGGACTCACGACTGAGCCGGCGCGCCATGCTTTCCGACAAGAACAATGAGCAGCGCGCTGCAAGACATTCGCCGCATCCTCCACCTCGCCGCGCCCGTCCTGGTCGGACAACTCGCGGTGGTGGCCTTCGGCGTCATCGATACGGTGATGGCCGGGCGCGCCTCCGCTACCGACCTCGCCGCCGTGGGCCTGGGCGGCTCCATCTACATCACCATCTATATCAGCCTGATGGGGGTGCTCCAGGCGCTGGCACCCATCGCCGGCCAACTCTATGGCGCGGGCCGCACCGCCGAGATTGGCAGCGAAGTGCGCCAGGCCGCGTGGCTGGGTGTGGCACTGGCCGTGCCGGGCATGCTGTTGCTGCTGTTCCCTGGGCCGCTGCTCACGTTTGCCAAGGCGCCGCCTGAGCTGGTCGAGAAGGCCTCGCACTATCTTCATATCGTGGCGTTCGGCCTGCCGGCCGCGCTGAGCTTCCGCATCTATATGGCGCTGAACAACGCGCTGTCGCGGCCGATCATGGTGACGGTGCTCCAGATCGCCGGGCTGGCGATGAAGGTGCCGCTCAACGCGTGGTTCATTCATGGGGGACTGGGGCTGGCGCCGATGGGCGGTCCGGGCTGCGCACTGGCCTCCACGCTGATCAGCTGGACCTGGTGCATCGCCGGCCTGCTGATCCTGCGCACCGGCGCCGCCTACCGGCCGCTGGCGCTTTTTGCCGGCTGGGAGTGGCCAAACTGGAGCAAGATCCGCCCGCTGCTGCGGCTGGGCGTGCCGATGGGGCTGACCTATCTGATCGAGATCACCTCGTTCACGCTGATGTCGATCTTCATCACACGACTCGGTACCGAGACGCTGGCCGGGCATCAGATCATCGCCAATCTGAGCGCGGTAGCGTACATGATGCCGCTCTCTCTGGCGATTGCCACGTCCACGCTGGTGGCCCAGTCGATTGGCGCGCGTGACTTGGCTGGGGCACGCCGGCTGGCGTGGCGCGGCATCCGCTTCGGGGCCGGGCTGGCGCTGCTGACAGGCGCCCTGCTGTGGCTGCTCCGCGAGCCGCTGCTGCAGGCCTACGCCAAGGATCCGACTGTAGTCACCAAGGCACTGCCGTTGATGCTGTTCGTCGCGTTCTATCAGGCATTTGACGCGGTGCAGGTCATGACCGCCTTCATCCTGCGCGCGTACAAGATCGCCCTGATTCCGACGTTGATCTACGCAGGATCGCTGTGGGGCGTGGGGCTGGGTAGTGGGTATGTGATGGGATTCGGCTTGATCGACGCGCTACCCGAGTGGACACGCGGCGCCGCCGGTTTCTGGTTCGGCAACAGTATCAGCCTGGCCTTGGCCGGCACGCTGCTGGTACGGTATTTCATGCGGGTGAGCAAACCCGCATGATTTAAAGGCGGGTCACGCAATGCAATAACGGGAAGCGAAGGATAAAAAAAATGCCTGCTTGCGCAGGCATTTTTAATATTGGCGGAGCGGACGGGACTCGAACCCGCGACCCCCGGCGTGACAGGCCGGTATTCTAACCAACTGAACTACCGCTCCGTGTTGGTTCGCCGCTCGAAGCTATTGCTTCGGACGACTAGCTGGACGTTTGATTACGCCCTGCTGTTTTGGCGTCCCCTAGGGGATTCGAACCCCTGTACTCACCGTGAAAGGGTGATGTCCTAGGCCTCTAGACGAAGGGGACAGAAACTTGTTGCAACGTTTCCGTCTGCGCTGCGAAGTCCGTAACTGTAACAGACTTTTCAACGACTGAGGCACCTTTTTTGCTGGGTCGGTGCCTCGAAATCCTTGGTGGAGCTAAGCGGGATCGAACCGCTGACCTCTTGCATGCCATGCAAGCGCTCTCCCAGCTGAGCTATAGCCCCGTGGTACTGCCCTTTACTACCAGTACTGCATAATCGCGTTTCAGCGAAGCCGCGATTATATTACGATTTTCTTTCGAAGTGCAACTGCCATGTGGCATTTGCTTTCGCCAAAAACCGCGAGGCGATTATCAGATAATCAACCTCTCACCCAAAGAAAAACCCGCTTGGTTTTACCCAAGCGGGTTCAGTTTTGGCGGAGCGGACGGGACTCGAACCCGCGACCCCCGGCGTGACAGGCCGGTATTCTAACCAACTGAACTACCGCTCCGTGTTGGTTCGCCGCTCGAAGCTATTGCTTCGGACGACTAGCTGGACGTTTGATTACGCCCTACTGTTTTGGCGTCCCCTAGGGGATTCGAACCCCTGTACTCACCGTGAAAGGGTGATGTCCTAGGCCTCTAGACGAAGGGGACAGAAACTTGGTGGAGCTAAGCGGGATCGAACCGCTGACCTCTTGCATGCCATGCAAGCGCTCTCCCAGCTGAGCTATAGCCCCAATGTTACTGTCATTTACTGCTTCTTGCTGTCGCGGGATTTACTACGATTCCGGCGAAGCCGAGATTATATAGCAATCCAACCGCTTTGCAAGTCCCTTTTCGGCCTTTCAACCGATCCGCGTGGTTTTTGCCGCGCGGCAGGGAGAAGGAGATTATGCTGAAATCCCGGCCCGAGCGCAAGCCCCTGCCGAGATTTTTCCGCACTTTTCTCAGGCTGCCGCAAGGCGGCGCAGCACCGTCTCGCGGCCGAACAGTTCCAGCACCGCGTCGATGCCCGGCGTCTGCAACTGCCCCGCCACCAGCAGGCGCACCGGCATAGCCAGCTTCGGCATCTTCAGGCCGAATTCGGCCAGCACTGCCTTGAACGTGGCGCTGATGCCCTCGCGCTTCCACTCAGGCAGCGCGGCCAGTTGCGCGGCCAGCGCCTGCAGCGCCGGGCGGATCTCGTCGGTCAGGTGCTCTGTGCGCAGCGCGGCATCCGCCTGCGGCTCGCCGCGATAGAACAGCATCGCGGCCTGGGCCACTTCCTTCAGCGTATTGGCGCGATCCTTGACCAGCGCGATCACGTCGGCCAGGCTCGCGCCTTCCACCTTGCCGCCCAGCGCCTCGATGAAGGGGCGCGTCAGATCGGCCAGACGGGCGTTATCGCCCACCTTGATGTAGTGGTTGTTGAGCCAAGCCAGCTTTTCAGGGTTGTACTGCGCCGGCGACTTGCCCAGGTGCTCCAGGTCGAACCACTCGATGAACTGCTCGCGCGAGAAGATCTCGGCATCACCATGCGCCCAGCCCAAGCGCGCGAGGTAGTTCAGCACGGCCTCGGGCAGGTAGCCCTCGTCGCGGTAGCCGGTCACGGGCATCGCGCCATGGCGCTTGCTCATCTTCTCGCCCTGCTCGTTCAGCACGGTCGGCAGGTGCGCGTAGACCGGCACGTGGCCGCCCATCGCACGAATGATGTTGATCTGGCGCGGCGTGTTGTTGACGTGGTCGTCGCCGCGGATCACGTGGGTGATCTTCATGTCGAGGTCATCGACCACGACGCAGAAGTTGTATGTCGGCGTGCCGTCGGGACGGGCGATCACCAGGTCGTCCAGCTCGTCGTTCGAGATCTCGATGCGGCCCTTCACGGCGTCGTCCCAGACCACGCTGCCGCCGATCGGGTTCTTGAAACGCACGACGGGTTGCACGCCGGCCGGCGGCTCGGGCAGGACCTTGCCCGGCTCGGGGCGCCAGAAGCCGTTGTAGCGCGGCTTCTCGCCGGCGGCGCGCTGGGCTTCGCGCAGCGCGTCCAGTTCCTCGGTGCTCATGTAGCAGTGGTACGCGAGGCCGGTCTCCATCATCTGCTGCACCACCGCGCGATAGCGGTCCATGCGCTGCATCTGGTAGAACGGACCTTCGTCGATGTCCATGTCGAGCCAGGCCATGGACTCCAGGATCACGTCGACGGCCTCCTGGGACGACCGCTCGACATCGGTATCCTCGATGCGCAGGATGAAATCGCCCTGCATGCGGCGGGCGAAGGCCCACGGATAGAGCGCGGAGCGGATGTTGCCGAGGTGGATGAACCCGGTCGGGCTCGGCGCGAAGCGGGTGCGGACGCGTTGTGTCATGGCGGAGAGAAACAAAAAGGCCCGCGCACAGCGGCGCGCAGGCCAGATTCGAGGAATGGCGCATTATACGCCCTGCCCGCCGCCGCTTTTTCGCTACGCGCCGGCCGGAATCATTTATCCTGCCACCGGTCTGAGACCTCGGATGCCGCCTCGCACGGCGCCGGCATCACTTCCCGTAGATTCCCGTTCCTCGATGAAACGACGCCATTTCCTGGGCGCCTCCGCGGCGATGCTGCTGGCGGCCTGCTCCACCGGCCCGAAGCCGACCCCCACCCTGCCGACCCAGCCCGTCGTCACGCCGCCGGTGGCCACGCTGCCGCCGCGCCCGGTGCGCATCGGCCTGGCGCTGGGCGGCGGCGCGGCGCGCGGCTTTGCACATATCGGCGTGATCAAGGCGCTCGAGGCGCAGGGTATCCATCCCGATATCGTCACGGGTACCAGTGCCGGGTCGGTGGTGGCGGCGCTCTACGCGTCCGGCATGGATGGCTTCACGCTGAACAAGCTCGCCCTGACCATGGACGAGGCGTCCATCGCCGACTGGGCGCTGCCGTTCGGCACCAAGTTCGGTGGCTGGCTCAAGGGCGAGGCGCTGCAGAACTATGTGAACCGGCTGGTCAAGCAGCGCACCATCGAACAGATGAAGCTGCCGCTGGGCATCGTCGCCACCGATCTCAAGACCGGCGAGCGGATCCTGTTCCGGCGCGGCAATACCGGCCAGGCCGTGCGCGCGTCCAGCAGCGTGCCGGGCGTGTTCCAGCCGGTGTCGATCCAGGGCCATGACTATGTCGATGGCGGGCTGGTGGAGCCGGTGCCAGTGGATGCGGCGCGCGAGATGGGCGCCGAGTTCGTGATCGCGGTGAATATCTCGGCCGATCCGTCGAGCCAAAAGAATGGCGGCCAGAGCGGCGTGCTGCTGCAGACCACGGCCATCATGGGCCAGTMGATCAACAAGATGGCGCTGGCGCGCGCGGACATCGTGATCCGCCCTGACCTGCCCGACATGAGCGGCAGCGACTTCACGGCGCGCAACCGCGCGATCCTGGCCGGCGAGCAAGCCACGGCGGCAGTACTGGCGAGCCTGCGCGACAAGCTCGCTCTCGTCCGTACGCGCCAGCTGCCAACCGGCATTGTTACCACCCAATAGTGGGGTAAAACGACAATCCTTGTCAGGACATGGGCTCGCTTCGTGACAATTCGTGTCACTTCATGTGACGCATCATGTCACCCTTTAGTGGGGTATTTGTCTTATTTGTATGTCGAGCCCGATAAAAAAGGACTGCCGAGGCAGTCCTTTTTGTTTGGCGAGCAGCCGGTTCAGCCGCCGTACAGCGACCGACCCTGGGCAGCCGGGTCGAAGCGCTTGAGCGTCTCGACCATGTTGCCCATGCCGTTGTCGGCGTCGCCGCGCTGGGCATCGTCGATGCGTCGCGCGCCGTTGTAGCGTGTCACCCAGTAGCTGGCACGCATGTCGTCCACGCGGATCTTGCTGCCGGTGGACGGCGCGTGCACGAACTTGTTGTCGCCAATATAGATGCCGACGTGCGAGAACGTATGACGCATGGTGTTGAAGAACACCAGGTCACCCGGACGCAGTTCGTTGACCGCCACAGTGGTGCCAACCTTGCTGATTTCGACAGAGCGACGCGGCAACACGAAGCCGAAGGTGTCGTTGAACACGTAGCGGACGAAGCCGCTGCAGTCCAGGCCGGATTCGGGGCTGTTACCGCCGAAGCGGTAACGCACGCCAATCAGGCCCAGCGCGTTCATGACCAGGTCGCCAGCCTTGCTGGCAACGTTGCTGGTGGAGTTCATCACCGACGACAGCAAGCCACGCTTGCCTTCCGGATGGGCATCCGCGCTCAGTTCCGCGCGGGCATCGATCCGGGCGTCCGGGTCCTTGAACACCGTATCCGCCAGCACTCCATTCGACACAGTCGCACCGCATGCAATGGCAATTCCAATAGCGGCGCGCGCCAGGGAATGAAGTACCGTTCGTTGCATTGGTTCTCCTGATAATCGGACTTATCTGACCGGCATGTCAGACATTGCCGGACAAACGCTAGACATCAGGGCGGTATGTACGCAAGACATATGCCAGCGTACCGTGCACGATTCGCATGCGTGGTTGACCTTCCCAAAGGTCAGMATGCGACCGACAGACCACCCCCAAAAATAGGTATCGCGGGATAGTAAATGACTGTCATTATCGTGTCAAAGATGGTTACAAATTCGCCCGAAATCGCAGCCAAATCAATGAGCTAGCGTGAAAAACGTATCTTTTTTCTCGTATTCCGCATAACGGCGATGTGATACATCGCGCTGTCATGCTAGTGCGGCATGCGTGCTGCGCCGCACATCATTCAGACGACCCCTAACTGTGCGGCCGCCATCAGCTTGCGCGTATACGGATGCTGCGGTGCGCCGAGTACGGTTTCCGTCTCACCCGCTTCGACCACTTCACCATTTTTCATCACGACGACGCGGTGCGCCATCGCACGAATCACCGCTAGATCATGGCTGATGAACAGATAGCTGAGGTTGTACTTGTGCTGGAGCTGGGAAAGCAGCGCCAGCACCTGTTGCTGGATCGAGACGTCAAGTGCAGAAGTCGGCTCATCTAGCACCAGAACCTGCGGCTTGAGGATCAAAACTCGCGCGATGGCGATGCGTTGCCGCTGTCCGCCAGAGAACTCGTGCGGATAACGGCCCAGCGCCGTCCGGTCCATCCCGACCTCCCGCAGGGCCTCGATCACGCGCTCGCGCATCGCCTCGGGCGACAGCCCCGGCTGATGGAGGGCGAGGCCCTCCCCCACGATCTGTTCGATGGTCATCCGGGGCGACAGCGAGCCGAACGGGTCCTGGAATACCACCTGCATGCGCGACCGCAGCGCACTGCGCTCCTTGTGCGTGCAGGCGTCGAACGCACGCCCCAGGAAGCGGATCGCCCCGCTGCTCTGGCGCTGGAGCGCCAGCACGGCGTGAGCCAGCGTGGTCTTGCCGGAGCCGGACTCGCCGACGATGCCGACAGTCTCGCCTTCGCGCAATTGCAGGTTCACGTCCTTCACGGCCGCGAACTGCTCCTTCGAGAACCAGCCGGCAAACCCGGCGCGCTTCTTGGCGTAGTTGACGCAGAGCGCATCGGTCTCCAGCAGCACCGGCGCCAGTGGCACCAGCGGCAGCACCTCGCGGCGCGGGCGGCTGTCGATCAGCTTGCGCGTGTACGGATGGCGCGGATTGCCGAACACCTCGGCCGTCTCGCCAGACTCCACCAGCACGCCCTTCTCCATCACCCCCACACGCTGCGCGAACGCCCGCACGAGGTTCAGGTCATGGGTGATCAGCATCACCGCCATGCCGAACTCGGCCTGGAGGTCGCGCAGCAGATCCAGGATCTGGGCGCGGATGGTCACGTCGAGCGCCGTGGTCGGCTCGTCGGCCAGCAGCAGCTTGGGCCGGCAGGCCAGGGCCATGGCGATCATCGCGCGCTGGCGCTGGCCGCCCGAAAGCTGATGCGGGAAGCTGTTGAAACGGTTGGCGGCGTCGCTGATGCCGGTTCGCTCGAGCAGCGCGATGGCACGGTCGCGCGCGGCGCGGCGGTCCAGGCCCTCGTGCAGCGCCAGCGTCTCCACGATCTGGTTGCCGATGGTGTAAAGCGGGTTCAGGGCCGTCATCGGTTCCTGGAAGATCATGGCGATCTCGGACCCGCGGATGCGCCGCATCTCGCKGCCGGACACGCGCAGCAGGTCCTGGCCTTCGAAGCGAATGGCGCCCTGGTAGTGGGCGTCGCCAACCAGCCGGAGCATGGCCAGCGCGGTCACGGTCTTGCCCGAGCCGGACTCACCCACCAGCGCGTAGCGCTCGCCAGCGCGCAGGTCGAAGCTGACCTCGCGCACGGCGCGCGTGGCGTGCTCGCCCTCGCCGAAGGTCACCGACAGTCGGTCCACACACATCAATTGCGTGCCGGGCGCCGGCGGGGCCACGGCGTCAGGAAACGTTGCGGCGAGGCTCATTGCACGGCCTCCGCAGCGGGACTTCCCGCAGGCGCCTTAGGCTCCACACGACCACGCAACTGGGCCAGCCCCAGGCGCGTATCGAAGGCATCCCGCAGCGCGTCGCCCATAAAGGTCAGCAGCAACAACGTGATAACGAGCACCGCGAACGTGGACAGCGAAATCCACCAGGCATCGAGGTTGCCCTTGCCCTGCGCCAGCAGCTCGCCCAGGCTCGGCGTCGTCGGCGGCACGCCCAGACCCAGGAAGTCGAGGCTGGTCAGCGCCAGGATGGCCGCGCTCATACGGAACGGCAGGAAGGTGATCACCGGCGTCAGGCTGTTCGGCAAGATATGGCGCCACATGATCTGGACATTGKACAGGCCCAGCGCGCGCGCCGCCTTCACATAGTCGAGCGAGCGGTTGCGGTAGAACTCGGCCCGTACGTAATCGGACAGCCCCATCCAGCCGAACAGCGACAGCAGGATGATCAGCAGCGCCAGGCTCGGCTCGAAGATCGACGCGAAGATAATCAGCAGGTACAGCTCGGGCATCGAGCTCCAGATCTCGATGGCGCGCTGCGAGAACAGGTCGAAACGCCCACCAAAAAAGCCCATCAGCGCCCCGGTAAGCGTGCCGACCAGTACGCCGATGATCGTCAGCGCCATGCCGAACAGCACGGACACGCGGAAGCCGTAGATCAGGCGCGCCAGCACGTCCCGGCCGCGATCGTCGGTGCCCAGCCAGTTCTCGGACGAGGGGGGCGCCGGATTCGGCTCCTTGGCGAAGTAGTTCAGCGAATCGTAGGAATACTGATTCACCGGGAACACCGCGAAATTGCCGTGCGTGGTGATCCGTTCGCGGATGAAGGGATCGAGGTAGTCGGTACGGGTCGGGAAATCGCCGTCGAACGTGGTTTCCGGGTAGACCTTGACGATCGGGAAGTAGTACTCGCCCTTGTAGCGCACCACCAGCGGGCGGTCGCTCGACAGCACCTCGGCACACAGGCTCAGGACGAAGATCACCACGAACAGGATCAGGCTCCAGTAGCCCAGCYGGTTGCGGCGGAAGCGTTGCCACGCGCGCTGGCGCGGCGACGGCGAGTGCGGCAGCCCGTTGGGCACCGCGCCGTGGGAGAGAATGCTCATCGGTGCATGCCCTCGAAGTGAATGCGCGGGTCGACCATCACGTAGCAGACATCCGAAATCAGGCGCGTCACCAGCCCGATCAGCGTGAACAGGTAGAGCGTGCCGAGCACGACCGGGTAGTCACGGCGCAGCACGGCTTCATAGGACAACAGGCCCAGCCCGTCGAGCGAGAACAGTGTCTCGATCAGCAGCGAGCCGGTGAAGAACGCGCCGATGAACGCCGCCGGGAAGCCGGTGACGAGCGGGATCAGCGCGTTGCGGAACACGTGTTTCCAGAGCACGCGCCGCTCCGCCAGGCCCTTGGCCCGCGCGGTCAGCACGTACTGCTTGCGGATTTCTTCCAGGAACGCGTTCTTGGTCAGCATGGTGATGACGGCGAAGCTGCCCACCACCGACGCCGTGATCGGCAGCACCAGGTGCCAGAGGTAGTCCATGACCTTGCCCATCAGCGTGAGCTGGTCCCAATTGTCGGACGTCAGCCCGCGCAGCGGGAACCACTGGACGAACGTGCCACCACCGAACAGCACCAGCAGCAGCACCCCGAGCACGAAGCCCGGAATCGCGTAGCCAACCAGCACGATCATGCTGCTGATCACATCGAAGCGGCTGCCCGCCCGGATCGCTTTCGAGATCCCGAGCGGGACCGATATCAGATAAGTMAGAAAAAACGTCCAGAGCCCGAGGCTGATCGACACCGGCAGTTTCGACTTCACCAGCTCCCAGACGCTGCGGTGCTGGAAGTAGCTCTGGCCCAGGTCGAACTGGGCGAAGCGCTTCAGCATCATGAAATAGCGCTCGATTGGCGGCTTGTCGAAGCCATAGAGCGCCTGGATTTCCTTGATTTTGTCCGGGTCCACGCCGCGCCGGCCGCGGTATTCCGCCCCGCCACCGCTGGCCTCCCCGCCACCGCCGCGCCCCTTGAGTTCGAGCATCATCTGCTCGACCGGGCCGCCCGGCACGAACTGGATCACGACGAAAGTMAGCGTAATGACCCCGATCAGGGTCGGAATCATCAGCAGGATGCGTTTGAGCAGGTAGGCAATCATGCGCGTCCGGGTTCCGTCAGTGCCGTCATTGGGTCTTCGGCGTCAGATCGTTCCGCCACCAGTTGGAGAGGACCCAGCCCTCCGCCGTATAGAAGTACGGCAGGCGGGTCGGGTAGGACATCGTATTGCGATAGGCCACGCGATGCGAGGCACTGTACCAGTTCGGCACGATGTAGTACCCGTGCATCAGCACGCGGTCCAGCGCGCGGCCCGCCGTGACGAGTTCGTCGCGCGTGTGCGCGTGCAGCACGTGGTCCACGAGCTTGTCGATGGCAGGCGATTTCACGCCGAACAGGTTGTCCGAGCCGGGCGTGGTCGCGGCCTCGGTCGTGAAGCGGTCGCGCAGCTCGTTGCCGGGGCTTTGCGAGTCCGGGAAGCGGATCGACACCATGTCGAAGTCGAAATCCTCGAGACGCTTTTGATACAGCGCAAAGTCGGTGGTGCGCTGATGCACCTCGATGCCAAGCTTCTCCAGGTTGCGCACATAGGTGGTGATCACCCGGCTCATCGCCCCGCCGTCATCGAGGAATTCGAACACCAGCGGCTCGCGCTTGGCGTTGCGCAGCGCGCCGTCCTCGTAGGTCCAGCCGGCCTGGGCCAGCAGGCGGCGGGCTTCGCGCAGGTTGTCGCGCAGCGAGCGCGGTGCGTTGGTGGTGGGCTGCACCACATCGAGGCCGAACACTTCCGCCGGCAGCTGGGCGCGCAGCGGCTCCAGCAGCGCCATCTCGCCCGGACCGGGGCGGCTGTCGAACGTGGCGCTGGCGGCCAGGTCGCTGTTCGAGAACCAGCTGTCCAGCCGCTTGTACGCGCCGTAGAACAACTGGCGGTTCAGCCATTCGAAGTCCAGCGCCAGGATCAGCGCGCGGCGGACGCGTACATCCTGGAACACCGGTTTGCGCATGTTCATCACGAAACCCTGCATGCCGGCGCCGTTGCGGTGCGGGAATTCGGTCTTGATCAGCTCGCCTTTGCGGAAGCGCGTGCCGACATAGCTCTTCGCCCAGTTTTTCGACCGATATTCGACAATGGCATCGAATTCGCCGGCCTTGAACGCCTCCAGCTTGGCCGTCTCGTCCTTATAGAGCCGGTAGACCACGCGGCCGAAGTTGAACGTGCCGCGCCGTACCGCCAGATCCTTGCCCCAATAGCTCGGGTTTCGCTTGAAAATGATGCCGCGACCGGCGTCGTAGCGGTCGATGACGTAGGGGCCGCTGGTGATCGGTTCCTCGAAGGTCAGCTTGTCGAACGGCACCTTGGCGGTCCATTTCTTCGAGAACACGGGCAGTGAACCGACGATCAGCGGCAATTCCGTGTTGCGCTGCTTGAAGTCGAAGCGGACGGTGCGCTCGCCGGTCACGACCACGGCCTTCACGTCGGTACACATGCTCCGGTAGCCGGGGCTGGCCGACTTGCTCATGAGCATGTCGTACGAGTACTTGACGTCCGAGGCCATGACCGGGTCGCCATTGGTGAAGCGCGCCTCCGGTCGGATGCGGAAGGTCACGGACAGCGCGTCGGGCGCCACGGTGACGTCGTCGGCCAGCAGGCCATAGGCGCTGGCGGTTTCGTCCGCGCTACTGATCAACAGCGATTCKAACATCAGCGCGGTCAGGCCGGGCGCCGAGGTGCCCTTGAGCGTGAACGGATTGAACTTGTCGAAGCTCGTGCGCCGGTCCGGGTTGGCCAGCGTCAGCGTGCCGCCCTGGGGCGCATCGGGGTTGACGTAGTCGAATTGCTTGAAATCGGCCGGATACTTGAGGTCGCCGTGCAGGGCAATCCCGTGCGCGGCATGCGCCAATGCGGGAAAACCCGAGGCCAGCACGCATATCCAAAGCGCCAATGGCGCCAGCCCCCGCACCTTCTGCAGCACCGCGCCACGACGAAAGCACTGCCCTGCCGCCTGAAGCGGCCAACGTGCGCGAATAGGCATCCCGTTGCAGACCTCCACTCTGACCTGGACATGCCCGGCGTCTTGTGGCCGGGCGAAGTTGTGCGACAATTTTACATGCGTCCGGGTGGCCCCCAGCCATCCGGACATTCCCTCTGCGCGGCGCAACAAACTGCGGGGAACTTTACCCGTCGTGCACCGGCCCCGGGGGCCGAGCATGAAACATGCCCGCCCCACCCTCACATATCTTGGAGAATTTATGGGATTTCTGGCAGGTAAGCGGATCCTGATCACCGGCTTGCTGTCCAACCGCTCGATCGCCTATGGCATCGCCTCCGCGTGCAAGCGCGAGGGCGCCGAGCTGGCTTTCACCTATGTCGGCGAACGCTTCAAGGACCGCATCAGCGACTTCGCCAAGGAATTCGGCTCCGACATGATCTATGAGTGCGACGTGGGCAGCGATGAGCAGATTACCGCGACTTTCGCCGCTCTGGGGCAGCGCTGGGAAAAATTCGACGGTTTGGTGCATTCGATCGGCTTTGCGCCGCGCGAAGCCATCGCCGGCAATTTCCTGGACGGGCTGTCGCGCGAAGGCTTCCGCATCGCGCATGACATCTCGGCCTACAGCTTCCCGGCACTGGCCAAGGCTGCGCTGCCGCTGCTGTCCGACAAGGCATCGCTGCTCACGCTGACCTATCTCGGCGCCGAACGCGTGGTTCCGAACTACAACACGATGGGCCTGGCCAAGGCGTCGCTCGAGGCGAGCGTGCGCTACCTGGCCGAAGCCGTGGGCGAGCGCGGGATCCGCGCCAACGGCATCTCGGCAGGCCCGATCAAGACGCTGGCTGCGTCCGGCATCAAGGACTTCGGCAAGCTCCTCAGGCATTTCGAGGAAGCCGCCCCGCTGCGCCGCAACGTGACGATCGACGAAGTCGGCAACGTGGCCGCCTTCCTGCTGTCCGATCTGTCCAGCGGCGTGACGGGCGAGATCACCTACGTCGACGGTGGCTTCAACATCGTCGGCGCGGGGGGCGTGGGGGCGTAATCCCGGCGCGCGGCCCGCGGCCATCAAGAGCGCCCCAGTTGGGGCGCTTTTTTTTTGGGCGTTCATCGTCGATTTTCCGCCGATTGCTATTGTTGCACCGCAACAAATAACGACCGTCACACGCCCGGTCGGCTATCATGGCAATCCTCTCCGAAGTGGCTCCCCATGATTTCCGTTCGTAATGTCACGCTGCGTCGCGGCGTCAATGTCGTGCTCGACCGCGCGTCCGTCACATTCAACCCCGGCGAAAAGATCGGTCTTGTCGGCCGCAATGGCGCCGGCAAGTCGTCCTTCTTCGCCCTTCTCAACGGCACGCTGCACGAAGACAGCGGCGAGTTCTCGATTCCTGCTGCGTGGAGGATGGGCCAGGTTGCGCAGGAGATGCCGGAGACCGAGCAGAGCGCTACCGACTTTGTCGTCGAGGGTGACACCGTGCTGTTGGCCGCGCAGGCCGAAGTCGACGCCGCCGAGGCCAGCGACGATGGCATGCGCATGGCGCACGCCTATATGGCCCTGCACGACGCTGGTGCACACGATGCCCCCGCACGTGCCCAGGCGCTGATCCTGGGCCTTGGCTTMAGTGGTGCGCAGCTTAGCCAGCCGGTCAACAGCTTCTCCGGCGGCTGGCGCATGCGCCTGCAACTGGCGCGCGCGCTGATGTGCCCGTCCGACCTGCTGCTGCTCGACGAACCGACCAATCACTTGGACCTCGACGCACTGGTCTGGCTGGAAGCCTGGCTCAAGCGCTATCAGGGCACCATGGTGGTGATCAGCCACGACCGCGAGTTCCTCGACGCCGTGACGCAGGTGACGGTGCACGTCGACAACGCCAAGCTCGTGCGTTACGGCGGCAACTACAGCAAGTTCGAAGACATGCGCGCCGAGCAGCTTCTATTGCAGCAGGCCGCGGTGGCCAGGCAGGCCGACAAGATCGCCCACCTGCAGAAATTCATCGACCGTTTCAAGGCCAAGGCCTCGAAGGCGAAGCAGGCGCAGAGCCGGGTCAAGGCGCTCGAACGCATGGAGAAGATCGCCCCTGTGCTTGCCGATGCGGAATTCACGTTCGAGTTCAAGGAGCCTCTCAACGTCCCGAACCCGCTGTTGTCGATGCTGGACGCGAGCTTCGGCTACCCGGCGCCGACCGACGCACTCCCGGGCACGCCGCCCACGGTCATCGTGAAGGGCATCAACCGTTCCGTGCTGGCGGGGCAGCGCATCGGCATTCTCGGTGCGAACGGCMAGGGCAAGTCCACGCTGGTGAAGACGGTGGCACACGCGCTGGCGCCGGTTGCCGGTGAAATCAGCGAAGGCAAGGGCCTGAACATCGGCTACTTCGCACAGCAGGAACTCGACGTGCTGCGCCCGCTCGACACGCCGATGGAGCACATGATCCGCCTTGCCAAGGACACGCCGCCGCACATGCGCGCCCCCGGCCAGAGTGGCACCGAGCAATCCCTGCGCACCTTCCTCGGCACCTTCAGTTTCAGTGGCGACATGGTGCATCAGGCGGTGCACACGATGAGCGGCGGCGAAAAGGCGCGGCTCGTGTTGTGCATGATCGTGTGGCAGCGCCCCAACCTGCTGCTGCTCGACGAGCCGACCAACCACCTCGACCTGGCCACACGCGAAGCGCTCGGCATGGCGCTCAACGAATTCGAAGGCACGGTGATGCTGGTCAGTCACGACCGGGCCCTGCTGCGCGCTGTATGCGATGAGTTCTGGCTGGTCACCAAGGGCGGCGTCGAGCCTTTCGACGGCGATCTGGACGACTACCAGCAATTCCTGCGCGACGAAGCCCGTCGCCTGCGCGAGGAGGCTGCCGCATAGCCGACGGTCATCGCCTGAGATACCCGTTCAGGGGATCACCATGACGTGCCCGGCTCCGCGGGCACCGTGAACTGAAAGACCGCACCGTGGGGCACGTTCGCACTCGCCCACATTCGACCCTCATGGGCGTCGATGATCGAACGGCAGATGGACAGCCCCATCCCCAGCCCGGCGGACTTGGTCGTGTAGAAGGGAGCGAAGATGCGCTCGGGGTCGTCTGGCGCAAAGCCGGGCCCTGAATCACTCACCGCCACGCGCACGCAGTTCCCCTCCGCTTTCTCCGTACTGATCAGCAAGTCCCGCGCGCCGTCGCTCGCGCCGCTCATCGCTTCCATGGCGTTGATGAGCAGATTGAGGAGGACTTGCTGCAACTGGACCCGATCTCCCTGCACAAGCGGCAACGGGTCCGCGAGATGCGTCTGCACCAGCGTGTCGTGCTTCCGTGCTTCGGCACGGGTAAGTTCGACCACCTCGCGGATCGCCTGGTTGATGTCCAGCGGCTCCTTCCGGGGCGGCGCCTTCTTCACCAGTTCACGGATGCGGCCAATGATGTCCACCGCCCGATTGCCATCCTTGATGATGCGACCCAGTATCTCGCTGACCTCGTCGATGTTGGGCGGCTCGGCCCTCAGCCACCGCACGGCTGCGTGCGCATTGGTCACTGTCGCAGCGACCGGCTGCTTGATTTCGTGCGCAATCGAGGCCCCGAGATGCCCGATTGTGGCAACGCGGTTCGCATGGGCCAGTTCCGTCTGCGCCTCGCGATAGCGTCGCTCGCCCTCCCGGATACTTTCCTCCGCCTGCTTGCGCTCGCTCAGGTCGAGCACGAAAGCGACGCCCTCCCTTCGGCCGGTTTCGAAGGTGGCTGCACCGATCAAGACGGGCACGCGGCTGCCGTCCTTCCTGACAAACTCCTTCTCGAACGGCGGCGCGCTTCCCATCTCCCTGATCTCTTGCAGCACGCGCTCGTCGCCCTCGCGCCATTCCGGTGGTGTCAGGTCCGTCCAGCGCACGCTACCTGCGATGAGATCGTCACGCGCGTATCCCACCATGCGAAGA
Organism: Cupriavidus sp. 05T42; assembly: GCF_056396345.1. Taxonomy (NCBI): domain Bacteria; kingdom Pseudomonadati; phylum Pseudomonadota; class Betaproteobacteria; order Burkholderiales; family Burkholderiaceae; genus Cupriavidus; species Cupriavidus sp. 05T42. The sequence goes on along the minus strand of NZ_JBFTLH010000006.1, from coordinate 183,506 downwards.
AACGCATCATTGGCCTCGAGAACGTCGCCTTCCACAGTCCAGACGACGATCCCGATGATGTCGGCGTCGACAAGGCGCCGAATCTTCGCCTCACGCTCCACAAGTTCGCGGTAGAGATGGGCATTTTCCAACGCAATCGCGGCCTGCGAGGCCACCAGCCTCAGGATCGCAATGCGGGCGGGAGTGAACACATGGGTCGTGAGATGGTTTTCGAGATAGAGCGCGCCAGTGAGCCTCGCCTGATTCATCAGCGGCAAGCAGAGAATGGAACGGGCGCGATGCTGTGCGATGTAAGGATCGGCCGCAAATGTGGGATCCGCCACGGCATCGTCGAGGATGACGCTCTCCCGCGTCCGCAGGACGTAGTTGAGAACAGACTCCGGCAGCACCGCATCGGTCATGGGCTGGTCGTGGAGATGCACGGCGACCATCTCCCCGTCGATCGTTGCCTCCGCAGTGATCCGCTGTTCACCGGCATCCGGAAGGATCAATAACCCGCGTTCGGCGCCCGCCTGCTCAATCGCCGTACGCATGACCATCTCGATCAGCTTTTCCAGGACGATCACACCGGAGACCATCTGCGACACCTTGATCACGGTCGAGAGATCAAGGTGTTCGACGGGCGTCGTGATCGTGCCCGTCGGGCCGGGGGCAAACGCTTCCGTTCTGAGGTGCGGGTGCATCTGCTCAAGTTGCCGCGCCTTCCCATCGGCTCGCCAGCGCAGGTAGCTGTAGTGCGCATGGCGCAAGTAGGTCTCGGCGATGACCGCGAACTCACGCGCCGCGTAGAATCGCGCGGCAAGCTCGTTGGCGAGCGCTTCCACGTGCACGAAACCGTTGGCGCGCGCCGAGCGGATCGCCAGTTCGTAGAGCCGCATCGCATCAAGTTCGCGGCCTTCAATCCGGGCGATCTCCGCGCCCACCAGCGCGGCGCGACTCTCGAAATTTTCCGGGCAATGCTCCGCCCAGACCGTCAGTTGCCCGTGATGCCCAGCCAGCGCCGTCAGGTGCGCTTGCCGCGCATCGCCGGATGTGGCATCGGCGCAGGCGGCGTGCGACAGCGCCCCATAGAAATAGTATTCGGCTTCCTCGAAAAACGAGGCCGTGGTCCAGAGCAGGCCTTTTGCCTTCGCAGCGGCGTCCATGGCCGCCGCGTGGTCGCCGGCGATACAGCGCGCCTGTAGCTTCCGGATCCAGTACCAGCACGCCGCAATCGCCAGATCCGGGTTCTCCGAGAAACGCCGCTCGATCCGCGCCTCATCAAACTGCGCGTCGTCGAGGCAACCAAACTTGGGCGTGAGCCCCCGCAGCGTGCGCATCAGCGCGACTTGCGTGGCGATGATGTCGATGGCGAGACCGAACCGCGATTTCTCGGCGAACGCCAGGCCGTGCTCGGCTTCGGCCAGCGCGTCGCACAGCGAATCGCCGGAGAAGATCAGGTTCGAGTTCAGATCGTTGCGCGTGTAGGTTGCATACTGGAGATCCCCGACGCGGTTTGCCGCATCGAAGGCGCGGCGTTGCAGATCACGGCAAGCCCCCACGTGCTTCATCCAGGGCACGACAAACAGCGCGAAGCAAACAAAGGTTCTCGCCTCGAGGCGCTTAAGCCCGCGCCGCTCCACGAGGTCGTAGCCAAGCTGACCGAACCGGAACCCCGTCTTGTAGTCGCCGAAATGCGGCCCTGCAATGCGGATGAGGATGACGTAGGCGAAGCACGAAGCATCGCAATTGCCGTGCTCCAGGCTCAGGCCGACCGCCTTGCAGATCGTCAGCGAAGCCAGGTTTTCATCGGTGTACAAGGCCGGCGTCCAGAGCTTCATCAGCACATCGACGGTGGCCAGGGAGGCAGGGTCCTCCATCAGCGGCATGTCGATAAGCGCCTCGATTTCCCGATCCTCAAGCGCCGACCCGATGCGCCCGTATTCGCGCCGTACCTCGTCGCCGTCCGGATGGGGTGACCAATCGATGCCGAAATGTCGGAGGCAATTGAGGCCGACATTGATCGCGCGGCTGCTCTGATCGAGCACCAGGCAGACATCCATGTGCAGGCAGGCCACGATGGCTTGTTCGACCGTAGTCGCGGCGTGACCTGACAGTGCCGCCAATTCCTCATCCGCAACCGAGAGTTCACCGGTCAGGAAGGTGCATTCGGCCCGGTTCAGCTCCAGCGCGAAGAGCATCTCGTGCTGGCGCTCCCAGCTATCCTCCCCCAACAGCGCCACGCCGATATTGAGATAGGTGAGCGCCGATGCATAGGCGGTAGAACCCTTGGCACGCTTCCCCGCCATCAGGTTGAGCCCGGCGAGCTGGTCCCGCTCCGCTTGCGCCGTGATCAGCGCAGCGCCGCGGTTGAGCTGATTGACGATCTCGAAGATCGCGGCCTCCTGCTGCCCGATGGGCGTTCGGGCGACCAGCAAGCGGCCGATCCGCAGATGCACCTCGGCGCGCATCGCTTTCGGGATCAGCGAATAGGCGGCTTCCTGCACGCGGTCATGGATAAACCGGTAAGCGCCCTCCAGCCGCTCGACCAGTTCCAGGCGGACGGCCTCCCAGAGCACCGCATGGACCTCCTTCTCCGGAATMACCAGCACGGTGGACAACATCGTGATCTCGGCGATGTTGCCGAGGCAGGCCAGCTGCTGCAACGCCTGCTGTGTCTCGCTCGGCAGACGGCTCAGTTTGCCCACCATCAGATCCACGACATTGTCGGTGTAGCCCTTGGCATGAATGCGATCGAGATGCCAGGACCAGCCCTTCGTGTCATGGTCGAAGTGGAACAAGCGCTCCTCGGCCAGCGCGTAGAGAAACTGAATCACGAAGAACGGATTGCCGGCCGTCTTCTCATGCACCAGCTGCGCCAGCGATGCCACGCGCGTCGTGTCGCAGCACACGGCATCGGCAATCAGCTGCCCGAGGTGTTCACGGCCAAGCGGCGCCAGGGTGATCTCCTCCACCGTTCCGCGAGCGCTCCGGATCGCCTGCAACTTGTGCGTCAGGGGATGGGCGGCATCCACCTCATTGTCCCGATAGGCGCCGATCACCATCAGGTGCTGCAAGTCCGACCGCGCCAGCACATCCTCCAGCAAGTCGAGCGTTGCCGTGTCCAGCCATTGCAGATCATCGAGGAAGAGTGCCAGCGGGTGTTCCGGCCGGGCGAAGACACCGATGAATCGGCGGAAGACCAGTTGAAAGCGGCGTTGCGCCTGCTGCGGCTCAAGCTCCGGCACCGGCGGTTGTTCGCCGATGATGAGCTTCAGCTCGGGGATGAGGTCGGTCATGAGCCGTGCATTCGGCTCCAGGGCTTCCAGCAGCGCGGCGCGCCAGCTCGCCAGTTCGGCGTCCCGCTTACCAAGCAGCGGCCGCACCAGACTCTGGAACGCCTGCACCAAGGTCGAATAAGGAATGTCGCGCTTGTACTGGTCGAACTTGCCTGCGGCAAAGAGCCCCCGTGGCGGCACCAGTACCTTGTGCAACTCGTTGACGACGGCGGTCTTGCCGATGCCGGAGTATCCCGAGACCAGCACAAGTTCCGGTGCGCCGCGCGTGATCACGCGGTTGAAGGCCGCCAGCAACCTGTTGACTTCGCGCTCCCTGCCGTACAGCTTCTCGGGAATCACCAGACGGTCGGGCGTGTCGTGCTCGCCAAGCGGGAAACCATCGATCTGGCGATGGCTCTCCCAGGCAGCCAGGCAGCGTCGCAGATCCTGCTCGACACCGGCCGCAGTCTGGTAGCGCTCTTCCGCCGTCTTGGCGAGCAGCTTCATGACGATCTGGCAAAGCGGGGCCGGTATCGACGTCAGGCGCTCGCTGGGCGGCATCGGCTTTCGGGCGATGTGGCAGTGCACCCATTCCATCGGCTCGCTCGCCGAAAACGGCAGGACACCGGTGAGCATCTGGTAGATCACCACACCGAGCGAATAAAGGTCGCTGCGCGAATCGATGGAGCGATTCATCCGACCGGTCTGCTCGGGCGCCATGTAGGCGAGCGTGCCGGCGATCGTTTCGGRCGGCTCGGGTGCCTGATGCTCGCGCGGCAGCCGCGAGGCGATGCCGAAGCCGGTGAGTCGCGCGCGTCCGTCCGTGACATTCACGAGAACATGGGCAGGCTTGAAGTCCTTATGGACCAGGCCGCGCTGATGGAACTGGCCAAGCGCCGCCGCGATGGCGGCAGCGAAGCGCAAGACCCTGCCCGTCTCCATGGGTGCGCCGAGCAGCAACTCGAGCGGCTCGCCGCCCGGGTCTTCCAGCACCAGCGAGGTCCGGCCATCCTCGCGCAGAAGCTCCAGGGGCCGCACCGCCCACGCGCTGTCGAGTTCATCCTTCAGCCTGAATTCGTGAGCAAGGCGGTCGAGACTGGCGGACGATGGATAGTCGGCGGCGGGCCGGACGATCAGGACGATGTCGGCGCCGTCATTGCCCGGGCGCTGGCCTCGACAGAAAACGTGCTCGCCGTCCTGCCACAGGATTTGAGGGCTTTGGCTGTTACCCATGAGCGCCGAAACCGGGTGAGGGGTTGATCTTGCGCGCTGCTGCCTACCAATCATCCTGCCGAGAGTCCTGCCAATAGGGCGTCACATTGGCATCAATGCGGAGCATCAAGCGCCTCCCAAGAATAGGCGAAAAAGTGGGAAATGTTCCAACCCGCAATGTCTCGCGGGGGCCTTCGGATAGAACAATTGCGAATCTCTGCGGCCCGCTGATTCAGATCAAGCGCCTAGCCGGCGGTCCATGGAAAAAGCTTCCTTTCCCATACGAAGAGGAAAGGAGTCATGATGAAGAAGCTGGCCTTGGCGTGCTGCATGGTTGGCGGCCTTGCCGCATGCGGGGGTGATGGCGGGTCCGACCACCCCACTGCGCCGCCCATCCCACCCACCCCACCTGCCCCGACGGCGCCCCACCCCCCGGCTGACCTGCTGTCGGTGGCGTGCACCGGCTGTGGCGCGCTGGACGCCAATACGTATGCCGGAACCAGTGTGGGGGTCTGGCGGCATGTGAACGCCACCGCCGCGCCGGTCGATGTGCCGGTCAGTATCCGCGGGCTCTCCGGGCACGATGTCACGCTGGTTTTCACCAATCAGGGCGCTGAGCCGCAGGCGATGCCGGCTCTCCCGCTGGTGCCCAAGGCATCCGCGTCGGCGATCGGCAAGACGTGGCGTCTCGATGGAGAGGACAGCGCCGTCATGCGGCGCGTCGGCGAATTCAACGCCCATGGCTGGGCCCGACTGGCGGCCACACGTCCGCTGGCGGCGCTGGAGGCGCGGGAAGCTCGGATCGCCCCGCGGCAGGCCGTGCTCAACGAGTCCCGCACCTGGCATGACGCTGAAGACCAGCCGCATATGGCGACGCTGTTGCGCCAGTCACAGGCCAGCGACGGCACGGTCGTCAATTTCTGGATCGAGGATGCCGAGCGCGGTCCTGCAAAAGTCAGTGACGCCACCATCGACGCGCTTGCCGCCAGTTTCCTGGGGCCGGGCAAGGTCTATGACCTGCTGACGCACGTCGGCGGGCCGCTCTGGGGCGCGCATGGGTATGCGGAGTTGATCCCGGGTGCCGGCCAGCCGCTCGATATCGTCATCCTCAAGCTGACGAGCGACAACCCGTCCGCGCGGCTGATGGGCTACTTCTATTCGCGCGACGTGATCCGGCGCAGCGCCGGACTCCCTCATAGCAACGAAGCGGTGGGCTTCTTCCTGAATTCGGAATCGCTGTACGCGGCGGGCGACGCCGCGCTGAAGCAGGCTGCCAGCACCATGGCCCACGAAGGCATGCACTTGCAGAACTTCTACCGCCGGGGCGCTGGCCACGGCCCGAAGTATCTGTTCGATATCTGGATCGAAGAAGCCACCGCGATGATGATGGAGGACTTCGCCGGGCACGCCATCGACCCGGCCGTCAACGATATTCGCGATGTCCGGTTCCGCGACTACGTCAGGATCCGCAACGGCATGTACAACTGCAGCCTGACCACGTGGGAGCCGTTCGGGGAGACGTGCGAGAGCTATTCGGTGTCGGGCTCGCTGGGCGGGTTTCTCAATCGCCAGCTTGGCGCTGGGTTCTTCTCGCGGCTGTTGCGCGACGTGAGCAGCGAGAAGTCACTGGAAGTCCTTGATGCGGCGATCCGGGCCGAAGCTACCGGCGCGGGACTCGGCGAGCAGCTTCGCCGCTTCTCGGCGACCGCCGGGTCGCTGATGCGGGCCACCGACAGCCCCGCTGGCTACGGCTTTCCGGCGCGCGTCGATGGCGCGCTGCGACTGCCGGTGATCGATCCGCAGAACCTGGCCGGACTCCGCGCGCTGACGCAAACCGTGCCGGCGCAGCTGCAGCCGTATGCGAGCATTCCCATCGTCCGGCCGGCGATGCATGGGATCTATAGCGAACGGGTGAGCGTGCCGCCCGGCACCGCGCTGTCGGTGATCATCCAATGAGGGGGGTGACGAAGCGCGGCCTTCTGGTGATGGCGGCCGCCGGTTGCCTCGCCGCCTGCGTCGGGGCGACGCCGCCTCCGGCGGTGGGCGCGCGCATCGCGCTCACGGGCGAGGTTCGGATCATCGGCAATGCGCCCCACCCCATGGCTGTGCTGCAGGTGGACGATCAGACGGTATGGGAATTGACCGGGATCAGCGTCGCGCTGGCGCGGCCACTGGTGGGCCGACGGGCAACGGTAAGAGGGACGGTACGGCGGGCGCCGGCACCCGGTAGCTGGATGCCCGCCCTGGAGGTGGAAAGCACGGCGCCGCCGTGAACCCTTCCGCGTGAAGACTTGGCCCGCCCTAGAGGATTCGAACCTCTGACCGCTCGCTTAGAAGGCGAGTGCTCTATCCAACTGAGCTAAGGGCGGCCGGGGCGCCACGAGCCTTGCCGTGGCGGCAAGGCCAGCATTCTACTCCACCGCGCGCGCGAAATCAGTTGGATTCGCGTTCGCGCACACGGGGCCGGCGCGGCATGCCGACCGGCTCGCCGCTGTCGTGCGACGACACGCAGTTGCGGCCCATCTGCTTGGCGTCGTACAGCGCGCGGTCGGCCCGACGCATGACGGCATCGGCATTCTCGCCCGCCTGCCGCTCGGCCATGCCAATACTGACGGTGTAGGCAATCGGGTCCGGTTCCGAGGGGCACGGCGCGCCGCGCACGATCGCGTTCAGGCGCAGGCTCACGGCGCGGCCCGCCTCCATCGCGGTATCGGGCAGGACGATGGCGAACTCCTCGCCGCCCAGTCGCCCCAGCACCGCACCCGCCGGCGCTGCCTTGCGCAGCAGGCCGGCGAAGTGGCGCAGCACGCTGTCGCCGGCCAGATGGCCGTAGAGGTCGTTGATGGCCTTGAAGTGATCGAGGTCGATGAACGCCACGGTGAACGACTGGCGCGTGCGTTCCGCCTGCTTGCAGGCCAGCTCGAGTTCCTCCCAGAACGCGCCGCGCGAGAGCACGTCGGTCAGGTCGTCGTGCCGCGCACGGCGCTCCAGCATGCGGCGCAGCCGGTCGTGTGCCATCAGCGCGAAGCTGACCGACAACCCCACTACGCCGAACACGAACCAGACTGTGACGCCGCCATCGGCATCGACCGGCGCGTGCGAGCGAACCTGGCCCAGCGCCTCCAGCATCGGCAGCGCCTGCATGGCTGCCAGGGCGGCACAGGCCAGCGCCACGAAGCAGAGGCACAGCGCGGCCAGCCGCCCGGTGCCCCGCTTCTCCGCCACGCACGGCGCCGTGATGCGGATGATCTCGATCGACAACAGTATTTGAATACAGGCGGCCGCCAGCGAGAGCGACACCCCGAACGCCGCCGACTCCGGCAGCGTGGCCGGCGCGAGGTGGCTGGCCGCATGGGCCCCCACCGCGACCAGGGCCGGCAGGTTGGCGATGGCCAGCACCCTGCCCCGGCCCGGCTTGCCGACGAAATGGCGCGTACCGTAGACCATCATCGACAATCCCACGCTCAACGCCAGCTCGGGCAGGCCATGGAGTGGCCATTCGGGACGCCACGCATGGGCCGCCAGCAGCACCACCGCGAGCGTGACAATCAGGTCCCCCAGCGCCCACGAGGTCAGCCCGCTGCGCTCCATGCCCGGCGCGCGCCGCAACACGGCACAGACGACCGCCATCTGCAGCGCAAACAGGCCTGCGATCAGCACTACCACCTGCGACTGAAACATCTTCCTTCCCGTTCACAAAGGCATCGCCAAGTGCTCCGCGCGGCACTGGGAAACCACCTTCTGTTTGCGGCCTGCGATGGCCGTCCTGTTTTGTTTCCGCAGGTTCCGGGCGCCCTGGGCAGCCGGTGGCCGCAAGGGCACCGGTGGGGCGTGGCTCAGGCACTGCCGCGCCGCTCGCGTCGCTCGCGGCGGCTGGCGCACCATTGTTGTGATAGTCGGGACCGGGTCCGGATGGGAACAGCAACCCGGCGACGTGCGCCGGTCGGACCTTTGCGGTGTGCGGATTATGTCAGCGCCCGGAACCAAGTCAAGCCTAAAGCGCCCCGCTGAAGCGGGGTGTTGGGCGCAGCGGCGATGACGTCACATTTTGGCATCAGGAATGCTTATTGCACGCCGTGATTGACCGCACGAGCCGTCCCGGGCTAGAATCGCCGGCTTCGGAGCGTAGCGCAGCCTGGTAGCGCATCTGATTTGGGATCAGAGGGTCGTAGGTTCGAATCCTATCGCTCCGACCAGTTTTGCAAGGTGTTTTAGGCAGTAGAACAAGTGGTGGAATCAAGGGCTTACGTCTTCGGCGTAGGCCCTTTTTTCATGGCGCCCGGCCGACGGCCGCAGGGCATGCTGCACCGCCKAACGTGCTATAATCCCGCGTCAGTTCCGGGGTATCTGAGCATGCCCTGTAACCGGGTCCGTGCTGCCAGGCACACTGGATTTTTCGGCGCCGCACCCCCAGATTCGGGGTATGTCGCGGCCGGCCAGACCCGGAAACACCTTGCCCGCCTGTCCCGAGACGCACAGGACCGCGCCATGGCACGGTCCAGCCCGATGATCCATCGGGCGCTTCACACGTATTCCCTAAAAACTTACGCAGCTCTCGGGGCTGCCGCAAAGGAAAACAGATTGGCTAAGGAAGAACTCATTGAATTTGGCGGCGTGGTGTCGGAAGCCCTGCCCGACAACCGTTATCGCGTCACGCTGGAAAACGGCGTGGAAATCTGGGCATACGCCTCGGGCAAGATGCAGAAGCACCGTATCCGCATTCTGGCCGGTGACCGCGTGACCCTCGAAATGTCGCCCTACGACMTGACCAAGGGCCGCATCAATTTCCGCCACAAATCCTGAGTTCGCGCCGATCGGGCGAGCGCCGCTGTCACGCGGCTGACATCGCCCCCGCCGACACTGACGGGCTGCCTTCGGGCGGCCCGTTTTGTTTCTGGCGATTCGTTTGACGACGCGCGCCCCGCGTCTTGCCTTGGGCTACCCGCTTTACCATACTCAAGGCACAACGAATACCTGCCAACATGAATCTGATCTTGTGGCGCCACGCCGAAGCCGAGGACTTGCCTGACCCCCTCAGCCTCTCGCGCAGCGCTGACCTGCAACGCCCCCTCACGCGGCGTGGCCGCAAGCAGGCCGAGGCATCCGCCGCATGGTTGCGCGCCCATCTGCCCGCCGATCATCGCGTAGTCTGCAGCCCGGCCCTGCGCACGCGCGAGACCGCTGGCGCACTCAGTAGCAAGGTGGAAGTCCTGCCCGACCTCGCGCCCGGCGCCGATGTCAGCGCCATCCTCGCCGCCATCGACTGGCCGCAAGGCCACGAGCACACCGTGGTCGTGGGCCACCAGCCATGGATCGGCCGCCTGGCCAGCCTGTTGCTGGCGGGCCACGAAATCAGCTGGAGCGTGAAGAAGAGCGGCATCTGGTGGCTGTCCGCACGCACGCGCGACACCGAGGCCCAGGTCGTCCTGCGCGCCGTCACGGGTCCCGATTTCCTCTAGGACGATGCGGCAGATTCGCGACGGATCTGCCTCAATTCCGAGGCAAGGTTTTCAAACTGCAATACCGGTCCTTTTTTCGGATAACGACGATGGAAACACGGGAGGCCGCTGGCTAGAGTCGCCGGTGCGCCGCCCAACAGAGGGACGTCATGGAAGCGTCATCACTGCTTCACGGCACTGTCACCAGCCCTCTCTACATTGTTTCGAAGCCGTTTCGTCACCGAAAGGACATACATGCGCGACCTTCCGACGCCTACCCAGCCGCTGTTTGACGCTTTGCCCACTGGCCGCTCCGGCCAGTCGGCGCGGAGCCGTCTTCCTCGTCAGCCAGCACAGCACCAAACCCATGCACAAGCTCCAGCGCCTGCTTTCAGTGTGGCGTGGGCACGTCACCAGGACGAAGTAGCCGAGGCGCAGCGCCTGCGCTACAAGGTCTTCGCCGAAGAAATGGGCGCACGGCTCCAGTCGTCGTCCAATGGCACCGATGTCGACATGTTCGACGCCTATTGCGACCACCTGATCGTACGCGACCAGGAAACGCTGCGCGTGGTGGGCACCTACCGCGTGCTGCCGCCGCACCAGGCCAAGCGCGTCGGCTGCCTCTACGCCGAATCCGAATTCGACCTCGTGCGCCTGGCGCACCTGCGCCCCAAGATGCTGGAGCTGGGCCGCTCGTGCGTGCACCGMGACTACCGCTCGGGCAGCGTCATCATGGCGCTCTGGGCCGGGCTGGGCGAATACCTGCAACGCTACAACCTCGAGTCGATGCTCGGCTGCGCCAGCGTGCCGATGAGCGACGGCGGCCACTACGCGGCCAGCCTCCATCGTCTGTTCTCCGAGAAGTTCCTGGCACCGATCGAGTACCACGCCTTCCCGCGCACTCGCCTGCCGGTGGAAAACCTGAACCAGGCGCTCGACGTGGAACCGCCGGCGCTGATCAAGGGCTATCTGCGCCTGGGCGCGAAGATCTGCGGCGAGCCGGCATGGGATCCCGACTTCAACGTAGCCGACTTCCTGACGCTGCTGCGCGTGAGCGACATGAACCCGCGCTACGCCCGCCATTTCCTGGGCCTCAACCGCGGCTGAGTCCGCGACCGAAGCCTGTCGGCTCCCCGATCGAAACGGCACATTTCATCGGCATGAAAAAAGGCGACTCCGGAAACGGGGTCGCCTTTTTTACTGGCTGCTCGGAAGACTGCCGAATCAGACGTACACCACCTTGTAGCGCTTGCCCACGCGCTCCCATTCGTCGGACTCCTGCGCCAGGCTGTACTCGACGAGCGGGTTCCCATCGATCCACACCTTGGGCAGCCGCACTTCGAAACCCTCATCGAGAGCATCCGACCGCTGGCTGACCTCGATCTCGGGCAGCTTCACGTCCGCACGGCGCCGGCACAGGACAAAAGCCAGACGCAGGCTGAACAGCATGCGCCAGTCGACGAACTTGCCGCTGCCAGAGAGCTTGCCCAGCTTGCCCGCATGGCCCAGCAGCAGCGTCGCCAGCCGCGCCTGGTCGGTCTTCGAGAAGCCCGGCATGTCCGCGTGTGTGGCGATATAGGCCGAATGCTTGTGATAGCCGCTATGCGAGATTGACATGCCGATCTCGTGCAGGCTCGCCGCCCAGCCCAGTAGCGCGAGGTTGTCGTCGCGGCGCTCGTTGGGCGGATCGGGGAACTGGGCGAGCAGATCGCGCGCGGCCTGCCCTACCCGGCTCGCCTGCGCGCGGTCCACGGCGTAGCGGCGCATGAACTGGTCGACGGTGACCGTGCGCATGTCCTCGTGGTGGCTACGGCCGAGCAGGTCGTACAGCACGCCCAACCGCAGCGCGCCGTCGGTCACGTCCATGCGGTCCACATCGAGTTCGGCGAACACGCCCAGCATGATCGACAGGCCGCCCGGCAGCACCGGGATGCGGTCGGCCTTGAGGCCCGCGAGCTTCACACGATTGGCGTTCTCGGCCTTGATCAGCGCGCGCTTGAGCCGCTCCAGGCCCTCGCGCGTGATGCCGTGCTCGGCCGGGTTGTCGTTCATGCCGTTCAGCTCGATCAGCTCGGCCAGCGCGCGTGCCGTGCCCGACGAGCCCACTGCCTGCTGCCAGCCCGCCGCGCGGTACTGACGCACCAGCACCTGGATCTCGCGCCGCGCGGCCAGTTCGGCCTGCTTGAACGCGTATTCATCCACGTTGCCGCTCGGAAAGAAATGACGGCTGTGCGACACGCATCCGATATACAAGCTTTCCATCAGCTTCKACTGATAGCCGCTGCCAATGATGAACTCGGTGGAACCGCCGCCGATGTCGACCACGAGCCGGTTGCCCTGGCAGGCTGGCGCATCGTGCGAGGCGCCGAGATAGATCAGCCGCGCCTCTTCGCGCCCGGCGATCACTTCGATCGGGAAGCCGAGCGCACTTTCTGCCTCGATCAGGAATTCGGAAGCATTCTTGGCCACGCGCAGCGTGTTGGTGGCCACCGCACGCACGTGTTCTGGCGAGAAATCGCGCAGGCGGTCGCCAAAGCGGCGCAGCGCGTCGATGCCGCGTCGTCGCGCGGGTTGGTCCAGGTATTTGTCAGGCGTCAGACCGGCGGCAAGTCGTACCGGCTCGCGCAGGGCATCCACCTGGAAGATCTGGCTGGCAGGGCCGGAGGCCGTGGGCGTCTCGTCCACCCGCCCGATCATCAGGCGGAAGCTATTGGAACCMATGTCGACGGCGGCCAGCAGGCGGGGATTCTGTGTCATTGCGTGCGTAAGTAGCGCAGGATCGGTGCAAGTTTGGCAAGATACGTACAACCCCGCCAAACGCGTAAGATTATGTCCTTGTCATGTCTGTATCATGACAAAATCAAAGTGTCATCAAATTGACACGATTCTATGAAAAAGTCGCCACATCGCCAAAATAAGGTTCTACACATGATGACGACGCCGCCCGGCACGCTGCTGAACCGCGAGCTTGGCATTCTGGAATTCAATGCGCGCGTGCTGGCGCAGGCTGCCGACCCGAACGTACCGCTGCTGGAAAGGCTGAAGTTCATCTGCATCGTCTCCAGCAATCTGGACGAGTTTTTTGAAATCCGCATGGCGGGGCTGAAGGAGCAGATGCGTGATAACGCATCGGGCCTGACGCCCGATGGTCTCTCCGTCCTCCAGACCTATCAGCTCGTCACGGAGCGCACACAGCGGCTCGTGGCCTCGCAGTATGACATGCTGCAGAACGTGATCTTCCCCGCCCTCGAACAGGAAGGCGTGTTTTTTCACCTGACGAACACCTGGACCGACGATCAGCGCCGATGGGCGCGCGATTTCTTCACGCGCGAGCTGGGTCCGGTGCTGACGCCGATCGCGCTCGATCCGGCGCACCCGTTCCCGCGCGTGCTCAACAAGAGCCTGAACTTCGTCGTCGAACTGTCCGGCAAGGACGCCTTCGGCCGCGACGCCGACCTMGCCATCGTGCAGGCCCCGCGCGCATTGCCGCGCGTGGTGCGCATGCCGGAGAAGCTGTCCGGCTATCCGTATGGCTTCGTGATGCTGTCCTCGTTCATGCAGGCGTTCGTGCATGAACTGTTCCCCGCCATCGACGTGGAGGGCTGCTACCAGTTCCGCGTCACCCGCAATTCCGACCTGTTCGTCTCCGAAGACGACATCACCGACCTGCGCGAGGCGCTCCAGGGCGAACTGCCGGCCCGGCATTTCGGCGATACGGTGCGGCTCGAGGTCTCGTCCGATACCCCGCCCGCGCTCTCGCGCCGGCTGCTGCTGGAATCGGGCCTGACCGAGCAGGACCTGTACCGCGTGAGCGGCCCGGTGAACCTGGTGCGGTTGATGCAGATTCCCGATCTGGTCGACCGCCCTGCCCTCAAGTACCCGCCGCACGTGCCGGCACCGGTCAAGCCGCTCCTGACCGGGCTTGGCATGTTCGACGTGATCCGCCAGCAGGACGTGCTGCTGCACCATCCGTACGAGAGCTTCACCTCCGTGCTCGACCTGCTGCAACTCGCCGCGGCCGACCCGAACGTGGTGGCCATCAAGCAGACCGTGTACCGCACCGGCAATGAGTCGGCGGTCATGGAGGCGCTGATGACTGCGGCGCGCAACGGCAAGGAAGTCACGGTGGTGGTGGAGTTGCTGGCGCGCTTCGACGAGGAAACCAATATCAACTGGGCCGAGCGGCTCGAGTCCGCCGGCGCCCACGTGGTCTACGGCGTGGTGGGCCACAAGTGCCACGCCAAGATGCTGCTGATCGTGCGGCGCGAGGCAGCCGGCCCGAAGGTGAAGCAGGTCACCCTGCGCCGCTATGCGCACCTGGGCACCGGCAACTACCACCCGCGCACGGCTCGGCTGTACACCGACTTCGGCCTGTTGACGGCCGACGAGAAAGTCTGCGAGGACGTGCACCACGTGTTCCAGCTGCTGACCGGCACGGCCGGGACGATCCGGCTGAACCACCTGTGGCAGTCGCCGTTCACCATGCACAGCAACCTCGTCGAGCATATCCGCGCCGAGGCGCGCAATGCGCGGGCGGGCAAGCGGGCGCGCATCATCGCCAAGATGAACGCGCTGCTGGAGCCGTCGATCATCGACGAACTCTACAAGGCGTCGCGCGCGGGGGTGAAGATCGACCTGATCGTGCGTGGCGTGTGCGCGCTGCGCCCGGGCGTGCCGGGGATGTCGGACAACATCACCGTGCGCTCGGTGGTGGGCCGCTTCCTGGAGCACCATCGGGTCTACTACTTCCGTGCCGATGGCGAGGATGTGCTCTACCTGTCGAGCGCCGACTGGATGGATCGCAACCTGTTCCGCCGCGTGGAGGTGGCCTTCCCGGTGCTGGATCGCAAGCTCAAGGCGCGTGTGATCAAGGAAAGCCTGCAGGTGCACCTGCGCGACAACGCGTCCGCATGGCTGATGCAGCCGGATGGCCAGTACGTGCGCAAGCGCTCGGCGGCCAAGCGGCAGCTGGTGAGTCAGGCGGAACTGCTGAGGATATTCGGGAACTGATGGATTCGCCGATTCGCCCCTTCCCGCGTGCGGGAGGGGGCGATTTGCCGCGACCCGGTGTTACGCCGCGTGGCGGCGCGGGTCCGGCAGGTGCGATGCAACGGCCGCCGGCTCATAGCCACTGCGGTCCGTCGGGAAGACGATCCGGAAGGTGCTGCCGCGCCCGACCTCGCTGGTCACGCGCAGGTCGGCATGGTGGCGCGACAGGACATGCTTGACGATGGCCAGCCCCAGGCCGGTGCCGCCGGTGTCGCGCGAGCGGCTGCGGTCCACGCGGTAGAACCGCTCGGTCAGGCGCGGGATGTGCTCGGGTGCAATGCCCAGCCCCGTATCGCTGACCGAAAACACCGAGTGTCCATCGGTAAAACTCAGCCGGATCGCAATCCGCCCGCCGTCCGGCGTGTAGCGCACTGCGTTCGACACCAGGTTACCCAGCGCCGACAGCAACTCGCTCTCCGCCCCGCGCAGTACCACGCCTGTGTCGATCTCGGCGGCGATCTGGTGGCGGTCCTGCGAGAGCGCCTCCGCATCGTGCACAAGGTGGGCCGCCAGGGCGCCCACATTCACGCGATCCTGCGTCGGCGGCTGCACATCGCTCTCGAGCTTGGCCAGCGCCAGCAKGTCTTCGACGATCCGCTGCATGCGCATCGACTGCACCAGCATCAGGTCCACGTAGCGCCTGCGGTCCTCTTCGGACACCGGCAAGTCGCGCACGGTTTCCAGGAAGCCGGTGAGCACGGTCAGTGGCGTCTTCAGTTCATGCGACACATTGGCCACGAAATCGCGGCGCATGGCTTCGGTGTTTTCCACCTTGGTGATGTCCTGCGTCAGCACGAGCTTGCGGTTTTCGCCGTAAGGAAGGATCTGGACAGAGGTGATGTTGCGCTTGTGCTCGCCCATGTCGCGCATGACCAGCGGTTCGTCGTAGCGCTCGCGGGTCAGGTACTGAATGAACTCGGGGCGGCGGATCAGGTGCGTAATGCGCTGGCGCACATCGCGCCGCGCGTTCAAGCCGAAATGCTGCTCGGCCACGCCGTTGCACCATTCGATCTGGTCAGCATCGTCAAGCATCAGCACGCCGTAAGGCGACGCCTGGATGGCCTGGATAAAGCGCGTGTGCTGCTGCTCCACCTGGAGCACCTGCGTGCGCCAGCGCTTGACCAGCCGGTGCAGGCGGTAATAGACCTCGCCCCACAGCCCGAGCGCGCTCGGGATTTCGCCATAGGCGGGCGCGTCGAGCACCTTCCACAGCCGGTTGATCTGGAACAGATAGTAGCAAAGCTGCAGGAACAGCGCGATGCAAAGGAAGGTCAGGCCGGCAACCGGCCCCACAAAGACGTACAGACCGGCGGCGATAACTGCCAGGCTGACGAGGATGGCCGCGGATCGGGCCCAAATGACATTCATGAGAGGGATGTGGAGTCAGGCGGCCGGCCGGAGGCCGGGTCGACCGCAGTCGTTGCGACGGAGTGTGCCACGAATCCGCCGTGGCGATGGTGCCGGCGCGGCCCCTCTTACTGCTGCTCCGCGCCGGACTTGCCAGGATCTGGCGATCGGCGGATCAGTGGCTCGGCGAGCGCGCCAACCGATACCCGCTGCCACGTACCGTTTCGATCATATTGCTGTAGCCCCCGGGCGTCAGCGCGGCGCGCAGGCGCTTGATGTGCACGTCCACTGTCCGCTCTTCCACGAACACGTGATCACCCCAGACCTGATCGAGCAATTGTGATCGACTATGCACACGTTCCGGATGAGTCATCAGGAAGTGCAGCAAACGGAATTCGGTAGGACCAAGGTCCAGCTTGATCGGGCCGGAGTCATCCTGGCCGGTCACGCGGTGCGTGGCCGGGTCCAGCCGCAGGCCGTTGATGGCCACCAAGTCGTCGGTCAGCTGCGGCGCACGACGGCGCAGCACGGCCTTGATGCGGGCCAGCAGTTCCTTGGGCGAGAACGGCTTGGTGACGTAATCATCCGCGCCAGCCTCGAGCCCCATCACCTTGTCCTGCTCCTCGCTGCGGGCGGTGAGCATGATGATGGGAATCTGCTTGGTGCGGTCGTTGGTACGCAGTTCCTTGGCGAAGGTCGCGCCCGACTTGCCCGGAAGCATCCAGTCCAGCAACACGAGGTCTGGCAGGACATCGCTCATGAGGGACAGCGCCTGTTCGGCGTTATACGCTCGGATTGGATAGTGCCCCGCGTGCTGCAGGTTGACGGCGATCAGTTCTGCAATCGCCGGTTCGTCTTCGACAACGAGAATACTGCTTGGCATGTATGTTTTCTCCGCTTCTCAGTCTTGCCGCCAGGGTCAGCTCAGCGCTTCGCGCTCCATATCTTCGCGCGAGGTATGGCGCACGTCCGTGCCCTTGACGATGTAGATGATGAATTCTGCAATATTCTTGGCATGATCGCCGATTCGTTCGATCGCCTTGGCGATGAACAGGAAGTCCAGCGCTACCGAAATCGAGCGCGGGTCTTCCATCATGTAGGTGATCAACTTGCGCACGAAGGCGCGGAATTCATCGTCGATGGCCTTGTCATCTTTGACGATGCGCGCAGCCGCCACGGTGTCGAGCCGGGCGAAGGCGTCCAGCGCCTGGCGCAGCAGCGTGATGGCCATCTCCCCCGACAGCTTCACCTCGGAGTAGTTGATGTTGTGCGCCGCCGCGTCTTCCATGATGTGCTTGGTGCGCTTGGCCACTTTCTCGGCCTCGTCGCCGGCGCGCTCGAGGTTGGTGATGGTCTTCGAGATCGCCATCACCAGGCGCAGGTCACGCGCGGTGGGTTGGCGGCGCGCGATGATGTTGTTGCAGTCCGCGTCGATTTCCACTTCCAGCGCATTGAGTTGCTGTTCGCGGGTGATGACCTGGTCCGCCAGGTCGGCGTCGAAGTCGGCCAGCGCGCGCATGGCGAGCTCGATCTGCGACTCGACAAGCCCGCCCATCTGCAGCAGCTTGGTGTTGATCGCGTTGAGGTCGGCGTCGAACTGGGTCGACAGGTGCTTGTCAGTCATGATGTTCTCCTGGCCGGGGCGTGGAAGGTCTGCGATCAGCCGAAGCGGCCGGTGATGTAATCCTCGGTTTCCTTGCGGTGCGGCTTGATGAAGATCTTCTCGGTCTCGCCGAATTCGATCAGCTCGCCCAGGTACATGTAGGCGGTGTAGTCCGAGCAGCGCGCGGCCTGCTGCATGTTGTGGGTGACGATGACCACCGTGTACTCGTCCTTGAGTTCGGCAATCAGTTCCTCGATGCGACCGGTGGAGATCGGGTCCAGCGCCGAGCACGGTTCGTCGAGCAGCAGCACTTCCGGACGGATGGCGATGCCGCGCGCGATGCACAGACGCTGCTGCTGGCCGCCCGACAGGCCGTAGCCCGACTGGTGCAGCTTGTCCTTGGCCTCGTTCCACAGGGCGGCCTTCGAGAGCGCCCACTCCACGCGGTCGTCCATTTCGGAGCGCGAGAGCTTTTCGAACAGACGCACGCCAAAGGCGATGTTGTCATAGATCGACATCGGGAACGGCGTGGGCTTCTGGAACACCATGCCCACCTTGGCGCGCAGCAGCGCGATGTCCTGCTTGCTGGCCAGCAGGTTCTCGCCGTCCATGTTGATCTCGCCCTCGGCCCGTTGCTCCGGGTACAGCGCGAACATCTTGTTGAAGGTGCGCAGCAGCGTGGACTTGCCGCAACCGGACGGGCCGATGAACGCAGTCACCTTGCGGTCCGGGATGGACATGTTGATGTGCTTCAGCGCGTGGAACTGACCGTAATAGAAGTTCAGGTTCCGCACGTCGATCTTGGCGCGCACGGTGTCGGGAATGTCGATGACGGTAGAGGTCATGCTCGTGTCTCGCTGGAATTCGATGATCGGGGCACGTGGCGCCGGCTTATTTCTTGAACAGCATGCGCGCGACGATATTCAGCGCGAGCACACCGACGGTAATCAGGAACACACCGGCCCAGGCCAGTTGCTGCCATTCGGTGAACGGGCTCATCGCGAAGCGGAAGATCGTCACCGGCAGGTTGGCCATCGGCTTGTTCAGGTCGCTGGTCCAGAACTGGTTGGATAGCGCCGTGAACAGCAGCGGCGCGGTCTCGCCGGCGATACGGGCCACGGCCAGCAGCACGCCGGTAACGATGCCCGCATACGACGACTTGACCGTGATCGACATCACCATCTTCCACTTCGGCGTGCCCAGGGCCACGGCGGCCTCGCGCAGCGCGTTCGGCACCAGGTTCAGCATGTTCTCGGTGGTACGCACCACGATGGGAACCTGCAGCAGTGCCAGCGCGCAGATGCCGGCCCAGCCCGAGAAGTGCCCCATCCGCGTGACCACCAGCGCATAGACGAACAGGCCGATCACGATGGACGGCGCCGACAGCAAGATGTCGTTGATAAAGCGGATCAGGCTGGCCAGCGGCGACTTCTGACCATACTCGGCCAGGTAGATGCCGGCCAGGATGCCCAGCGGCGTGCCAATCAGCGTGGCCACGCCCACCATCACGAAGCTGCCGAAGATGGCATTGGCCAGACMGCCGCCGGCGGTGTTGGGCGCCGGGGTCATCTGCGTGAACAGGTCGAGCGACAGGCCGCCCACGCCCAGCGAAATGGTAGTCCAGAGGATCCACGCGAGCCAGAACAGGCCGAAGACCATGGCCGCGAGCGAGGCGGTCAGCGCGTAGACGTTCATGCGCCGGCGGGACGCCTGCAGCCGGGTGCGCACGGCGTCCGCATCGGGGCGAACGGCCGGGATCTGCGTGGCAGATACGGTTTGGCTGGCTTGGTTCATTTGCCCCCCTCATTCTTGGCAAGGCGCAGCAGCAGCACTTTGGACAGCGCCAGCACCACGAAGGTAATGAAGAACAGGATCAGGCCCAGTTCCATCAGCGCGGCGGTGTGCAGGCCGGCACCGGCTTCGGCGAATTCGTTCGCCAGCGCCGAGGTGATGGAGTTGCCGGGCGAAAACAACGAGACGTTGTCCAGCAGGTTRGTGTTGCCGATCACGAACGTCACGGCCATGGTCTCGCCGAGCGCGCGGCCCAGGCCAAGCATCACGCCGCCGATCACACCGGCCCGGGTGTACGGCAGCACCACGCGCCACATCACCTCCCAGGTGGTGCAGCCCACGCCGTACGCCGATTCCTTCAGCAGCACCGGAGTMACTTCGAACACGTCGCGCATCACCGAAGCGATGTACGGGATGATCATGATCGCCAGGATCACGCCGGCGCACAGCAGGCCGATGCCCAGCGGCGCGCCCTGGAACAGCTTGCCGATCACGGGCACCTGGCCAATCGTGTTGGCCAGCGGCCTCTGGAAGTACTCGCCGAAGATCGGCGAGAACACGAGCAGGCCCCACATGCCGTAGACGATGGACGGCACGGCAGCAAGCAGCTCGATGGCAGTGCCGAGCGGCCGGCGCAGCCAGGCGGGCGACAGCTCGGTCAGGAACAGGGCGATGCCGAAACTGACCGGCACGGCGATGATAAGCGCGATGATCGAGGTGATCAGCGTGCMGTAGATGGGGACCAGGGCGCCGTAGACGTCGGCAGGCGGATCCCATTCGGCGTTCCACAGGAACGAGATGCCGAATTTCTGGATCGAGGGCCAGGCGCTGAATGCCAGGGAAACGATGATKCCGCCCAGCAGCAGCAGCGTCACGATGGCGGCGCCGCGCGTCAGGCCGCCGAACAGGATGTCGCCCATGCGGCTGGGGGGCCGGACGGCGGGGAGATCGGGCGTAGTGGCCATGGTGGGATATGGAGTGCGTGGATGCAAGCGGCACGGCCCGCCTCGGTGACTTACCTGGGCGGGCCGGCCAGCCCTGCGGATGACAAGGCACGTGATCCGGTAGATCCTCGCGCCCTGCCCGTGCCGTCAGTACAGCAGCTTAGTACAGCGACTTGCCCGACGCGTCCTTGACGCTGGTCTTCCACGTCGTGCGGATCTGGTTCACGACCGATTCCGGCAGCGGCACGTAGTCCAGGTCAGCGGCCATGTTGGCGCCGCTCTTGTAGGCCCAGTCGAAGAACTTCAGCACTTCCGCGCCTTGCGCTGCCTTTTCCTGGCTCTTGTGCACCAGGATGAACGTGGCGCCAGCGATCGGCCATGCGGTCTTGCCTTGCTGGTTGGTCAGGATCTGGTAGTACGTCTTGCTCCAGTCCGCACCGGCGGCGGCGGCCTTGAAGGCGTCGTCGCCCGGCTGCACCACTTCACCCGAGGCGTTCTTCATGTTCAGGTGGGTCATCTTGTTTTGCTTGGCGTACGCGTACTCCACGTAGCCAATGGCACCGTTCAGGCGCTGCACGAAAGCGGCCACGCCTTCGTTACCCTTGCCGCCCGTGCCACCGCCCGGCCAGTTGACCGTGGTGCCTTCGCCCACCGTGCTCTTCCAGTCAGCGCTGACCTTCGACAGGTAGTTCGTGAAGATGAACGTGGTGCCCGAGCCATCGGCGCGACGGACCGGCAGGATGTCCTGGTTCGGCAGCTGGACCTTCGGGTTCAGGGCCTTGATGGCGGGATCGTCCCACTTCTTGATCTTGCCCAGGTAGATGTTGGCGAGCAGTTCACCGGTGATGGTGAGGTCGCCCGGCTTCACGCCTTGCAGGTTGATCACCGGCACCACGCCGCCGATCACCGTCGGGAACTGCACCAGGCCTTGCTTGGCCAGTTCCTCGTCCTTTAGCGGGGCGTCCGATGCGCCGAAATCGACCGTCTTGGCGCCAATCTGCTTGATGCCGCCCGACGAACCGATGGATTGATAGTTGACCTTGTTACCCGTAGCTTTTTGGTAGGCGTCTGCCCATTTGGAATACACGGGCGCCGGGAACGAGGCGCCTGCACCGGTAATTTCCGCCGCGAACGCAGTACCCATCACTACCATCGAAACGATGCCTGCCACGGCAGTCTT
This sequence comes from Cupriavidus sp. 05T42, assembly GCF_056396345.1. NCBI lineage: Bacteria > Pseudomonadati > Pseudomonadota > Betaproteobacteria > Burkholderiales > Burkholderiaceae > Cupriavidus > Cupriavidus sp. 05T42. Next base: position 161,685 of record NZ_JBFTLH010000006.1, on the reverse strand, counting down.
GACCAGCTTCATATGTCCTCCAGAGAACATGGTTGGGAATGACAAATTTTTGACATCCGAACTTTATGCTTTCTATATGACAGATCCGTGACAACACGAGATGTTCTTAAAGCGGCCTTTTGTGATGGCTAGTTAACTCGTATATGTGGAGAAAAAGGCATAAAAAATGACGCCAGCATCACGCTGGCGTCATTTTCGGTCACTACAGGAACGGTCAGGCGCGCAGCGAGTCAGCCAAGGCCTGGGCCGCGCGTTCGGCAGTCTCGACCTGTTCGGCCTCCACCATCACACGGACCACCGGCTCGGTGCCCGAGGCGCGGATCAGCACCCGCCCACGGCCTTCGAGTTCCGGCTCGATCTTGGCGCGCGCCACCTGCAACCCGGCATGGGTCTGCCAGTCGAAACCCTTCTCCACGCGCACGTTGATCAGGGTCTGCGGGAACAACTTCACGCCTTCCAGCAACTGCGCCAGCGTCTTGCCGCTCCGGCGCAGTGCAGCCAGCACTTGGAGTGCCGACACGATGCCGTCGCCCGTCGTGTGCCGATCCAGGCACAAAAGATGGCCGGAGCCTTCGCCGCCGAGCGTCCACTTGCGCTTGTTGAGTTCTTCCAGCACGTAGCGGTCGCCCACCTTGGCGCGAACGAATTCGACGCCAAGGCGCTTCAGCGCCAGCTCGACGGCCATGTTCGTCATCAGCGTGCCCACCGCGCCATCGACGCGGTGGCCAGCAGCCTGCCGGTCCCGCACGATCAGGTACAGCAGTTCGTCGCCGTTGTAGAGCCGGCCATCGGCGTCCACCACCTGCAGGCGGTCGGCATCGCCGTCGAAGGCCAGGCCCAGGTGCGCGCCGTGCGCCTTGACGGATTCGATCAACCGCTCAGGCGCCGTGGCGCCGTAGCCGGCGTTGATGTTGCGGCCGTCCGGCTGGTTGCCGATGGAGATCACCTCGGCACCGAGTTCGTGGAACACGTGCGGGGCGATGTGGTACGCCGCCCCGTGGGCGCAGTCCACCACGAGCTTGAGCCCGTGCAGGTCCTGCTCATACGGGAATGTGCTCTTGCAGAACTCGATGTAGCGGCCAGCCGCATCGTCGATGCGGCGCGCGCGGCCGAGGTCGTCCGAACGCACGCAGGCCATCGGCTCTTCGAGCTGGGCCTCGATCTTCAGCTCCGTCTCGTCCGGCAGCTTGTCGCCCGTCGACGAGAAGAACTTGATGCCGTTGTCGTAGTACGGATTGTGGCTCGCGGAAATGACCACGCCCGCCGCCAGCCGCAGCGCGCGGGTCAGGTAGGCCACGCCCGGCGTCGGCAGCGGACCGGTCAGCAGCACGTGCACGCCGGCAGCCGTGAAACCGGCTTCCAGCGCGGCTTCGAGCATATAACCCGAGATCCGCGTGTCCTTGCCGATCAGCACGGTCGGCCGGCCCTGGCTGGTTTTCTGGCCCAGCGCCAGCACCTTGCCGGCGGCGTAGCCGAGCCGCATCACAAAATCCGGCGTGATCGGTGCTTCACCAACCCGACCCCGCACGCCATCTGTCCCGAAATACTTGCGCGTCATCTGTTTCATTCTCCCGATTGCCCTGTACCGGCAACTGATTCATGGCGAATCGCCCACCAGGTCTTGATGGCGTCCACCGTCTGTTCCACGTCGTGCACCCGCACGATAAATGCGCCCCGCTCCGCCGCGCACACGGCCGCGGCCAGGCTGGCCGCCACGCGCTGCTGCGGCGGTCTGCCGCCGAGAATGGCGCCAAGCGTCGACTTGCGCGAGAGCCCGGCCAGGATCGGCAGGCCGTCCACGGCCAGTCGCGGCATTTGGCCGAGCAGACGGAGATTATGATCCGGCGTCTTGCCAAATCCAAACCCCGGATCGAGCGAAATACGTGCGTCGTCCACGCCCGCCGCACGCAGGGTTGACACCCGTTCGCGCAGAAACCCCTCCACCTCGGCCACCACGTCGACATACTGCGGGTCTTCCTGCATGGTCTGCGGGTCACGCTGCATGTGCATCACGCACAGGCCCGCCTGTCCCGCCGCCGCGCCGCTCACGGCTTCCACCGCGCCCGGCATGCGGAAGCCCCAGATATCGTTGATCAGATCCGCTCCGCCCGCCAGTGCCGCACGCATGACTTCGGGCTTGTAGGTGTCGATCGACAACGGTTTGCCACACGGCGCCAGGGCCTCGACGATCGGCATCACCCGGGCCAGTTCCTGATCCAGCGGCAGCGCCGCTGAGCCCGGACGGCTCGATTCCCCGCCAATGTCGATGATGTCCACGCCTTCGGCAATCATCTGCTCCGCGTGGCGCAAGGCCGCATCGCGGCCCGCATGCTGGCCACCGTCGGAAAACGAATCGGGTGTGACGTTGAGGATGCCCATCACCAGTGGGCGGCGGTTGCGGGCGAAATGGTAGCGCCCGCACTGGAAGAACTCGGTCGACAAGATCTGCTGTCCTGGAATGGAAAAAGCCGGTGCGCAGGGCACCGGCTTCTGAACTGCCCGCCTGCGAAGGCAGGGCAATCGCGATCAGGCCGTGGCAGGCGCGTTGGTCGGCGCCACCGGCGAACCGCCCGAAGGCGTGTTGCCACCACCGTTCTGGCCCGACACGTTACGCGGCGGACGCGGCGGCTTGCCAGCCATGATGTCGTTCACCTGATCGGCGTCGATCGTTTCCCACTCCATCAGGGCGCTGGTCATCGCCTCGACCTTGTCGCGGTGATCTTCGAGCAGGTGCTTCGCCAGCGCATATTGCTCGTCGATGATGCGACGGATCTCGCCGTCAACCTTCTGCTGGGTGGCCTCGGACACAGTCTTCGACGAGAGCTTGCCGAACATGCCGTCCTGCTCCGTATCGACATAGACCATGGCGCCGAGCGAATCGCTCATGCCGAAACGGGTCACCATGTCGCGGGCGATCTTGGTGGCGCGCTCGAAGTCGTTGGACGCCCCCGTGCTCATGGCGTTGAGGAAGACCTCCTCCGCCGCACGGCCGCCGAAGAGAATCGCGATCTCGTCGAGCATGTTGTCCTTGTACTTCGAATACTTGTCATGCTCCGGCAGCTGCCAGGTCACGCCCAGTGCCCAGCCGCGCGGCATGATCGTAACCTTGTGCACCGGATCGGCCTTCGGCAGCAGCTTGGCCACCACCGCATGGCCGGACTCGTGGTAAGCCGTKGCCTTGCGCTCTTCTTCGCGCATGACCGTCGACTTGCGCTCCGGGCCCATGAAGATCTTGTCCTTGGCGTCCTCGAAGTCCTGCATGTCCACCACGCGCTTGTTGCGGCGGGCGGCGAACAGCGCGGCCTCGTTGACCAGGTTGGCCAGGTCGGCACCCGAGAAGCCCGGGGTACCACGACCGATCACCGACGCGTCCACGTCGTTGCCGATCGGCACCTTGCGCATATGCACCTTCAGGATCTGCTCGCGGCCGCGGATGTCCGGCAGGCCCACGTAGACCTGGCGGTCGAAACGACCCGGACGCAGCAGCGCCTTGTCCAGCACGTCGGCACGGTTGGTCGCGGCGATCACGATGACGCCCGAGTTGGCCTCGAAGCCGTCCATCTCGACCAGCATCTGGTTCAGCGTCTGCTCGCGCTCGTCGTTGCCGCCGCCCATGCCGGCGCCACGATGACGACCGACCGCGTCGATTTCATCGATGAACACGATGCAAGGCGCCTGCTTCTTGGCGTTCTCAAACATGTCGCGCACACGGGCCGCGCCCACGCCGACGAACATTTCGACGAAGTCCGAACCGGAAATGCTGAAGAAAGGCACCTTGGCCTCGCCGGCGATGGCGCGTGCCAGCAGCGTCTTACCGGTACCCGGAGGGCCAACCAGCAGCACGCCGCGCGGAATACGGCCGCCCAGCTTCTGGAATTTCTGCGGATCCTTGAGGAAGTCGACCAGTTCGACCACTTCCTCCTTGGCCTCGTCGCAGCCGGCCACGTCCGAGAACGTGACGGCGTTCTGGTTCTCGTCGATCAGGCGTGCACGGGACTTGCCGAACGAGAAGGCACCGCCTTTCCCGCCGCCCTGCATCTGCCGCATCATGTAGAACCAGAAGACGATGATCAGCAAGGTTGGCCCGAGGTAGTACAGGGCCTGGACCAGCACGTTCGGCTCGTCGTCGGCCTTGCCGGTGACCTGGACGCCGTACTTCATCAGGTCGCCGACCATCCAGATGTCGCCCGGCGAGATGATCGTGTACTTGGCGCCCTCTTTGGGCGAAACCACGAGATTACGGCCCTGCACGTCGACGCGGCTCACCTTGCCGTTCTTGGCGTCATCCATGAACTGCGAATAGGTGACACCGTCCTGGGCACGTGGTTTGTCGAACTGCTTGAAGACGGTGAACAATACCAGCGCGATTACGAGCCAGATTGCCGCCTTTTGAAACAGGTTGTTATTCAAGGCCGAACTCCTTTGCAATTGCCTTGCCAACGGGATAGCTGCATTGCATTGTAATGCAGCCCCCGCCCCCGCAGGGAATCTCTGAATCTATGGTCCCGATAGTGCCCGAGGCGCCCCATGGCGGCAAGCCGCCCGGGGTGTCCGGCGCACGTTTCAGTCCACCGACTTCAGGTAACGCCCAAGAATAAAGGTTTCTGAAGACTTGTCGCGCGACGCCTTGGGCTTGCGCTTCGCGACTACCTTGAACTGGCGCTTGAATTTCTCCACGATCTGGCTATACCCGCTGCCGTGGAAACACTTTACCAGCAACGATCCCTCGGGTTTCAAGTGCGCCTGGGCGAACTCGAGCGCCAGATCGCATAAATACTCGATCCTTGCCGAATCGGCCGAAGACACACCGGACAAATTGGGGGCCATGTCCGAGATAACAAGGTCGATCCGGGTGCCGCCAGACGCGGCCAGGACCACCTCCTCGAATTCCCGGAATACCGATTCCTCGCGGAAGTCACCCAGAATAAAAGTGACGTCGGCGACAGGTTCCATCGGCAACAGGTCGATGGCGATCACCGCTCCATCGATCTTGCCATCCTTGGCGCGCGGCGAGGCCGCCAGCCGGTTGCGGGCGTACTGGCTCCAGCTGCCCGGGGCGGCGCCGAGGTCGACGATGACGTGGCCCGGCTGGATCAGCTTGTCCTGCTCGTCGATCTCCTTGAGCTTGTAGGCCGCACGGGCGCGATAGCCCTCGCGCTGCGCCATTTTCACGTAGGGATCGTTGATGTGGTCATGCAACCACGCGTGATTAAACTTGTTCTTTGCCATTTTTTGCTGATCTTTACCGCCTGCCGGCGTCATTTTGGCGGATAATACGCGCCATTCCGCTTTGCGCCCTGACATGCCCGCACTAGAACTGATACCTGCCCAACGCTCCTCCCTCCGCGCCCGCGCCCACGGTCTGAACCCTGTGGTCATGGTCGGTGCGGAAGGCCTGACCCGCGCGGTCCTGGCCGAGATCGACCGGAGCCTGGCGGCTCACGATCTGATCAAGATCCGTGTATTCGGCGACGAGCGCGACACGCGCATCGCCATTTATGAAGCCATCTGCGACGAACTCGACGCCGCGCCCATCCAGCATATCGGCAAGCTGCTCGTGATCTGGCGTCCGGGTCCGGCCCGTCTGGAAGAGAACCGGCCCGAGGAACTGGGTCGCATGGCCCCGCGCCGCCCGACCACTGGCACCGCGCCGCGCACCGTGACGGTCCGCAAGCCCAGCGCCGCGCCGAACCGTCGGCCCACCCGCAAGGAAGTGACCGTGCTCGGCAACGAGCGCGTGACCCAGGGTGGCAACGTCAAGCGCCTGCGCGCCCGCCCCAGCAGCCAGAAGAAGAAGGCGCTGGGCTGATCCGCCCTGCCCTGCCTTCCTGGCCTGAAGAACGCCCGCTTGTGCGGGCGTTTTTTATTCCCCGGCCGAACGCGGCGCTGCTGCGCGCCACACCAGCACTAGCGCCAGTATGCTGTGCACGAGGTAGATGACGCTCGACACGCCGTGCAGCATGCCGAACTGGCCCTTGAACGGCGACTCGGAGACACCCAGGTTCAGCGCCTGCGCACGGACCTTGAGGCCTTCCATGAACGGCTGCACGCCGAAGTAGCCGGCCAGCACGCAAACCAGCATGGCCAGCACGATCCAGCGCAGCGTGCGATAGCGCTTGGCACCGCGGCGGATCATCACATTGCACAGTACCAACTGCAGCACGCCCACCGTGATGCCGAGGATCGCCTCGGTCCGGAACAGGTGGCCGGCGATCATGCCTGCCATCTCACGGTTCGGCAGCACCGAAAACAGCGTCGGTGCCACCATGTAACCTACTGTCCACAAACTGCCGGCCCAAACAACGGTCAGCAGCAGGAAAATCCGGTGGGGCAGCGGCGGCAGGTTCGAATACGAGGAAGAGAACACGTGTGGGCGCCCGTCAGACGTAGCGGACGGTGATCACTTCGTATTCGCGCTCGCCACCCGGGGCCAGCACGATCGCCACGTCGCCTTCGAACTTGCCGATCAGGGCCCGGGCGATGGGCGAGCTGACCGAAATCTTGCCGCTGTCGAGGTCGGCTTCGTCGTCGCCGACGATCTGGTAGCTCACGGGCTTGCCCGATTGCAGGTCTTCCAGGTCCACGGTGGCGCCAAAGACGATGCGGCCGTCCGTGTCGAGCTGGGTCGGATCGATGATCTGGGCAGCCGACAGCTTCGACTCCACGTCCAGGATGCGGCCTTCGATAAAGGCCTGCTTTTCCTTGGCGGCGTCGTACTCGGCGTTTTCCGACAGGTCACCCTGCGCGCGCGCTTCGGCGATGGCAGTGATCACCGCGGGACGTTCGACGGCCTTGAGGCGCTGCAGTTCTTCCTTCAGGAGTTCGGCGCCACGCTTGGTAATCGGAATGGTGCTCATATCTCGTTCAACAAAAAAATGAGCCGCAGCGGAGCTGGAGCCATGCTCCCGGCAAGGTTGCCGGAAGCACTTCCGCTCGACCGCGGCTTTCGGATAGGACCGAACGGCCCGTAGGCCGTTCAATCGACGAATTCGACGTAGTGTAGGCCAGAAAGCCCGCCGGTATCAACCCGGCGGGTCTGGCGGTGCAGCAATCAGGCCAGCTGCTTGTGCAGGCTCTGCAGGTCGTAGACCTCCAGGCTTTGCATGTGCTTCAGGCCCTCCACTGCGGCGCGGGCGCCGGCAATGGTGGTGTAGTAAGGCACCCGGCCGGCCAGCGCGGCGATACGGATCGAACGCGAATCGGCGATGGCCGTACGCGTCTCGTCCACCGTGGTGAACACCAGCGCCAGTTCGCCGTTCTTGATMATGTCCACGATGTGCGGACGGCCGTCCTTGACCTTGTTGACCACGCGCACCGGGATCCCCGCTGCCTCGATGGCCGACGCCGTGCCGCGCGTGGCGACGATCGGGTAGCCCAGGTCGTGCAGCATGCGGGCCACGCCCACGGCACGCGGCTTGTCGCTGTCCTTGACGGTGATCAGCACGGTGCCCTTCTCGGGCAGGCGCGAACCGGCGGCCAGCTGGCTCTTGAACAGGGCCTCGCCGAACACCTTGCCCACGCCCATCACCTCACCGGTGGAGCGCATCTCAGGTCCAAGCACCGGGTCCACGCCCGGGAACTTGTTGAACGGGAACACGGCTTCCTTGACGCTGAAGTACGGCGGTATCACCTCTTCGCCGATGCCCTGCGAGTCCAGCGACTGGCCGGCCATGCAGCGTGCGGCGATCTTCGCCAGCGACAGGCCGGTAGCCTTCGACACATACGGCACGGTCCGCGAGGCGCGCGGGTTCACTTCCAGCACGTACACGGTATCTTCGCCGTTGTGCTGCTGGATCGCGAACTGCACGTTCATCAGGCCGATCACGTTCAGGGCCTTCGCCATGGCGGCGGTCTGGCGCTTCAGCTCGTCCACGGTGGCTTGCGAGAGCGAGTACGGCGGCAGCGAGCAAGCCGAGTCGCCCGAGTGCACGCCAGCCTGCTCGATGTGCTCCATCACGCCGCCGATGAACACGCGCTGGCCGTCGCTCAGGGCGTCCACGTCGCATTCGATCGCGTCGTTCAGGAAACGGTCCAGCAGCACCGGGGAGTCGTGCGACACCTTCACGGCCTCGCGCATATAGCGCTCGAGGTCGCGCGGCTCGTGCACGATTTCCATCGCGCGGCCACCCAGCACGTACGACGGGCGCACCACCAGCGGGTAGCCGATTTCCTCGGCCAGGCGCAGCGCCTCGTCCTCGGCCCGCGCGGTGCGGTTCGGCGGCTGGCGCAGGCCCAGTTCCTGCAGCAGCTTCTGGAAGCGCTCGCGGTCTTCCGCGGCGTCGATCATGTCCGGGCTGGTGCCGATGATGGGCACGCCGTTGGCTTCCAGGTCCAGCGCCAGCTTCAGCGGGGTCTGGCCGCCGTACTGGACGATCACGCCGACCGGCTTTTCCTTGTCGACGATTTCCAGCACGTCTTCCAGCGTCAGCGGCTCGAAGTACAGGCGGTCCGAGGTGTCATAGTCGGTCGACACGGTTTCCGGGTTGCAGTTGACCATGATGGTCTCGTACCCGTCTTCGCGCAGCGCCAGCGCGGCGTGCACGCAGCAATAGTCGAACTCGATGCCCTGGCCGATCCGGTTCGGGCCACCGCCCAGCACCATGATCTTCTTGTTGGCGGTCGGCTCGGCCTCGCACTCGCCGTGTTCGGCTTCGTACGTGCCGTACATGTAGGCGGTGTTGGTGGCGAACTCGGCCGCGCAGGTGTCCACGCGCTTGTAGACCGGGCGCACGTTCTGGGCGATACGCGCCTCGCGCACCGACTTGGCGTCGGTCTTGAGCAGCTTCGCCAGGCGGCGGTCCGAGAAACCCTTCTGCTTGAGCAGGCGCAGTTCGGGCGTCGAGAGGCTGGCCAGCGTGCGGTTGCGCACGATGGACTCGGTCTTCACGATGTCTTCGATCTGGGCCAGGAACCACGGGTCGATGGCGGTCTCGGCATGCACTTCCTCGAGCGACATGCCCAGGCGGAACGCGTCGCCCACGTACCAGATACGGTCCGGGCCGGCTTCGCCGATCTCTTCCACCACCTCGTCGCGGTCGGTCGACTTCTCGTCCAGGCCATCCACGCCCACTTCCAGGCCGCGCAGTGCCTTCTGGAACGATTCCTGGAAGGTGCGGCCCATCGCCATCACCTCGCCCACGGACTTCATCTGCGTAGTCAGGTGGCTGTCGGCCTGCGGGAACTTCTCGAAGGCGAAACGCGGCACCTTGGTGACCACGTAGTCGATCGACGGCTCGAACGACGCCGGGGTCTGGCCGCCGGTGATCTCGTTCTTCAGCTCGTCCAGCGTGTAGCCCACGGCCAGCTTGGCCGCCACCTTGGCGATCGGGAAGCCGGTGGCCTTCGAGGCCAGCGCCGACGAACGCGACACGCGCGGGTTCATCTCGATCACGATCATGCGGCCATCGGCCGGGTTGATCGAGAACTGCACGTTCGAGCCGCCCGTATCCACGCCGATCTCGCGCAGCACGGCCAGCGAGGCGTTACGCAGGATCTGGTATTCCTTGTCGGTCAGCGTCTGCGCCGGGGCCACGGTGATCGAGTCGCCGGTGTGGATGCCCATCGGGTCCAGGTTCTCGATCGAGCAGATGATGATGCAGTTGTCCGCCTTGTCGCGGACCACTTCCATCTCGTATTCCTTCCAGCCCAGCAGCGATTCCTCGATCAGCAGCTCGCGCGTCGGCGACAGGTCCAGGCCGCGCTTGCAGATTTCCTCGAATTCCTCGCGGTTGTAGGCGATGCCGCCGCCCGAGCCGCCCAGCGTGAACGACGGGCGGATCACGATCGGGTAGCCCGCCGTGCCGGTGTCCGCGGCGATGCGCGACTGCACGGCCACGGCCTCGTCCATCGAGTGCGCGATACCAGACTTTGCCGAACCGAGACCGATCTTGGTCATCGCGTCCTTGAACTTCTGGCGGTCCTCGGCCTTGTCGATGGCTTCCGGCGACGCGCCGATCAGCTCCACCTTGTACTTGTCCAGCACGCCATGGCGATGCAGGTCCAGCGCGCAGTTCAGCGCGGTCTGGCCGCCCATGGTCGGCAGGATCGCATCGGGACGCTCACGCTCGATGATGCGCTCGACCACTTCCCAGGTGATGGGCTCGATGTAGGTCACGTCGGCCGTGTTCGGGTCCGTCATGATGGTCGCCGGGTTCGAATTGACCAGGATGACCTTGTAGCCCTCTTCGCGCAGGGCCTTGCAGGCCTGGGCGCCGGAGTAGTCGAATTCGCACGCCTGCCCGATGATGATGGGGCCCGCGCCGATGATGAGGATGCTCTTGATGTCTGTGCGTTTTGGCATTGCACGCTMTCTTTGGTGGCCGGTGCGCGAAAGTCTCGCGCGCCGCGCCGGATATTCAGGTTATTTCGACTCGCCGGATCAGTTCAGCGTGGCCGTCGCCAGCTTCGCGCCGAAGCCGATGAACATGGCCCCCACACCGCTCGCCATGCCTGCCGACAGCCTGCGGCGCCGGCGGAACGCTTCGGCAAGCCGCGCGCCCACAAGGATGATGGTGGTCAGGTAGACGAAGCTACAGATCTGGCAGACCAGCCCCAGCGCCACGAACGACAGCACCGGGCGCGCGAACTGCGGGTCCACGAACTGGATAAAGAACGAGATGAAGAACAGGATGGCCTTCGGGTTCAGCAGGCTGATGACCAGCGCCTTGCGGAACGGGTCCGTGGTGCGCTCGACCGGCACTTCGACCGCCGCCGGCTGCCCGGCCTCGCCCCGCTGGGACCAGCTGCGCAGCGCGCCGCGCAGCATCTGGAAGCCGATCCAGGCCAGGTAGGCCGCGCCGATGGTCTTGACCACGTAGAACAGCGCCGGGCTGGCCTTGAGCAGCGACGCCACGCCCGCGGCCGACAGCACCATCAGGATCAGGTCGCCCAGGAATACGCCGCACGCGCCCCGGTAGCCGGCGCGCACACCGCGCTGGGCGGCCACCGACAGCACGTACATCGAGTTCGGCCCCGGCAGCAGCACGATGAAGATCGTGCCAAGCACAAAGGTCCAGAAATCGGTAATGCCCAGGCTGGCGTGCATGAACGCGTTCATGGTTTCTCGCTGTGTCCTTGTTCTCGTTCGCGGCGGCTTACTGCTTCGCGTCCTTCATCAGCTTGATGAAGCGGTCGAACAGGTAGGCCACGTCGTGCGGGCCGGGCGATGCTTCCGGGTGACCCTGGAAGCAGAACGCCGGCTTGTCCGTCAGCGCGAAGCCCTGCAGCGAGCCGTCGAACAGCGATGTATGCGTGACGCGCACGTTGGCCGGCAGCGTGTCGGCATCCACGGCAAAACCGTGATTCTGCGACGTAATCACCACACGACCATCGTCCATGTCCTTGACCGGATGGTTCGCGCCATGGTGGCCGAACTTCATCTTGAGGGTCTTGGCGCCCACGGCCAGGGCCATGATCTGGTGACCCAGGCAGATGCCGAAGGTGGGAATGCCACGGGCGATGAACTCACGCGTGGCAGCCACGGCGTAGTCACACGGCTCGGGGTCGCCGGGGCCGTTGGACAGGAAGATGCCGTCCGGATTCAGCGCCAGGGCATCGGCGGCGCTGGCCTGGGCCGGCAGCACCGTGACCTTGCAGCCGCGCTCGGCCAGCATGCGCAGGATGTTGAACTTGACGCCGTAGTCATAGGCCACCACGTGGAACTGCGGCTTGTCCAGCTTGCCGTAGCCCTCGCCGAGCTTCCACTCGTTCTGGGTCCACTCGTACGGTTCCTTGACCGACACCACCTTGGCCAGGTCCATGCCGGCCAGGCCGGGGAACGAGCGGGCCAGGTCGATGGCGCGCTGGACGTTGTCCTCGCCAGCCAGGATGCAGCCGTTCTGGGCACCCTTCTCGCGCAGGATACGGGTCAGCTTGCGGGTATCGATGCCGGCAATGGCCACCACCTTTTCCTGCTTGAGGTAGTGGGCGAGCGTGTGTTCCTTGCGGAAGCTCGAGGCCAGAATCGGCAGATCCTTGATGATCAGGCCGGCGGCATGGACTTTCGTGGCTTCGACGTCCTCACGATTCACCCCGACATTGCCGATATGCGGATACGTCAGCGTGACGATCTGCCGGGAATAGCTCGGGTCGGTGAGGATTTCCTGGTAACCGGTGAGAGCGGTGTTGAACACCACTTCGCCGATGGTATGGCCGGAAGCGCCGATGGAATAGCCACGAAAGACCGTGCCGTCTGCAAGCGCGAGAATGGCGGACGGAAAAGACGGTAACACGGGTAGGCTCCTGCTGGACTCACCCCGTGACCGACCTGCTCAACGCCTCGTGCCCCGGGGCGGCGCCTCGCGCGCATGGGCGAGGGACCGGCCGGCTGCGTCTCATTCGTCACTTTTTGTAGTGCACGAACGGCGCGCGCGGATGGGGCGGCGGAAGGTGGAATACGGTAGGCGCTAGGGTGAAGGGTTCTGAAAGCGAAACTTTCGAATTATATCCCGCCGTGCCCAATTTCTCAAGTTTTCAAGGACTTGCGATGGCAAGCCCTGCCGTGATCGGTTATATACAGCGCCGCCACTAACCTGCCGGCACCACCGCCGTGACCTCGATCTCCACCTGGGCGCGCGGCTCCACGAGGTCCGCCACCTCCACCGCCGTCATCGCCGGGAAGTGCCGGCCGATGATTTCCCGATAGTGCTGACCGATGTCCTTGTACGCGCCCACGTACGCGGCCTTGTCCTTCACGTACCAGGTCATGCGCGCGATGTGCTYGGGGCGAGCCCCGCCCGCCGCCAGCACCGCAACGATATTGCGCAGGGTCTGCGCGACCTGCAGCGCGAAGTCGTCGGTCTCGAACTCGCACTGGGCATTCCAGCCGATCTGGCCGCCGACGAAGATCAGGCGGCTGCCTACCGTCATCTCGGCGAGGATGCCGTTGGCGTAGCCCCGGGGCGGTGCCCAGTCGGGCGGTTGCAGCGTTTTCAACATATGACGATCCGGTTATGCGTGGGGATGAAGGAAACGCGCCATCGCGATGCGTACCCGGTCGGGCAGCGGCGTTGGCGTCATGGTTTGAGTATCGACGCAGACGAGCCGCTGGCCCACGGTCAGGCGCGTCTCGCCGTCCGGCCCGGCGAAGCGGGTGTCGATGGCGAAGCTGGTCCGTCCGATGTGCGTCACACGCAACTCGCGGGTCAGCAGTTCGCCCAGCCGGCTCGGCGCGGTAAAGCGGCATTGCAGTTCGGCGGTCGGCACGCCGGCGTGGCCGGCGAGGTGCATGGCGTCGAACGGCCAGTCGAGCCCATCGGCGAACCAGTCTTCGATGAAGTCGTTGAGCATCTCGAAGTAGCGCGGATAGAACACGATGCCGGCCGTGTCGCAGTGCTTGAAGCGCACCCGCACCGTGTTGCGGAACACGTCACTCATGGCTTGGTGCCTTCCGCGCCGGTCTCGGCGGTCTCGGTCGCCAGCTGGCGCAGCCGGAACCGTTGCAGCTTGCCCGTCTCGGTGCGCGGCAGCGCGGCCACGAACTCGATCCGGCGCGGGTATTTATAGGGCGCGATCTCGCGCTTCACGTAGGCCTGCAGCGCGGCGCGCATGGCGTCGCCGGGCTCCACGCCGGGGCGCAGCACCACGTAGGCCATCACCACCTGCCCGCGCTCCGGGTCCGGCGCGCCCACCACGCCGCACTCGGCCACGGCCTCGTGGCGCATCAGCGTGCCTTCCACCTCGGGTCCGGCGATGTTGTAGCCGGCCGAGATGATCATGTCGTCCGAGCGCGCCTGATAGAAGTAGTAGCCATCGGCGTCGGCCAGGAAGGTGTCGCCCGGCAGGTTCCAGCCATCGCGCACGTAGTTGGTCTGGCGCGGGTCGTCCAGGTAGCGGCAGCCCGTGGGCCCGCGCACGGCCAGCTTGCCGACCGTGCCCGGCGGCACCGGCTGCATGGCTTCATCGACGATGCGGGCCTCGTAGCCCGGCACCACGCGGCCCACCGCGCCGGGGCGCACGTCGGCGCCGGCGCTGGAAATGAAGATGTGCATCATCTCGGTGCCGCCCAGCCCATCGGTCATCTCGATGCCGGTGGCCGCCTTCCACGCCTGGCGCGTGGCGTCCGGCAGTGCCTCGCCGGCGGAGACGCTTTTCTTCAGGCTGGACAGGTCGAACTGGGGCGCCAGCGTCGCCATCTGGCGATAGAAGGTCGGCGCCGTGAAGACAATGGTGGCGCGATGGTCCTGGATCAGCTTCAGCAGCGTCTCGGGCGTGAGCTTCTCGGCCAGCGCCGTGCTCGCCCCGATCCGCAGCGGAAAGCACAGCATCCCACCCAGCCCAAAGGTGAACGCCAGCGGCGGCGTGCCGCAGAAAATATCGTCCGCCGTGGGCTTGAGCACGTGGCGCGGGAACAGGTCGCACATCGCCAGCACGTCGCGGTGGAAGTGCATCGTGCCCTTGGGCTGGCCGGTGGTGCCGCTGGTGAAGGCGATCAGGCAGGTGTCGTCGGCAGCGGTGTCGCAGGCGGTGAAGGTGTMGGGCTTGCTGGCCAGCGCCGTCTCCAGCGCGTCCGGGCCGGTGCCGTTGAAGTAGCGCACCGTCTTCAGGCTGGGGCAGAAGTGCTCTCCGCCGGCCAGCCGGTTGGCGTCGAGTTCGGCCTGGAGCCGGGCATCGCAGAGCGCCGCGCCCACCTCGGCTTTGTCGATGACCTGCTTCAGCTCCTTCGCGCGCAGCAGCGGCATGGTCGGCACGGCGATCAGCCCGGCCTTGAGCGTGGCCAGCCAGCAGGCCGCCATCATCAGGTTGTTCGGCCCGCGCAGCAGCACGCGGTTGCCGGGCACCAGCGCCATGTCTTCCACCAGCACATGGGCAATGCGGCTGACCAGCGCGGCCAGTTCGGCATAGGTCACGGTCTCGATGCGGCCGTCGCGCTCGTGCCGAATGGCCACGCGGGCGCCCTGCCCGGCTGCCACGTGGTGGTCCACCAGCGCCTCGGCGGCGTTCAGCCGCGCCGGATAGGTGGTGTCGGCGTTGAAGCGGAATTCGGGCCATTGCTCGGGCGGCGGCAGGCGGTCGCGAGCGAAGGTGTCGACCACGGTATCGCGCGTGGAAGTGGAAGCGGCGGTGGCAAGGGCGGGGGCGACCATGCTTGTCTCTCCTGTTTTCGTCGATTTACGACCGGCTGCGCTCGGCCGCGGCCAGCGTCTCGCGCGCGATGATCAGCTTCTGCACCTCGGTGGCGCCCTCGTAGATCCGCAGCGAGCGGATCTCGCGATACAGGCTTTCCACGCGCGTGCCGACCTTCACCCCGAGCCCGCCGAACATCTGCACGGCACGGTCGATGACCTGCTGGGCGTTMTCGGTGGCCACCATCTTGGCCATGGCTGCCTCCCGGGTGGTGCGCACGCCGCGCACGTCGCGCAGCCACGCGGCACGGTAGGTGAGCAGCGCGGCGGCATCCACCGCCGTGGCCATGTCGCCGATGGCGGCCTGCGTCAGTTGCAGGTCCGCCAGCACGCCGCCGAACATCGGGCGGCTGGTGGCCCGCGCCAGCGCATCGTCCAGCGCCGCGCGGCCGAAGCCCAGCGCAGCCGCCGCCACCGAGGCGCGGAAGATGTCGAGCGTCATCATCGCCACCTTGAAGCCCTGCCCCGCCTCGCCCAGCCGCTGGCCCACGGGCACGCGGCAATCGTCGAATTGCAGCGTGGCCAGCGGATGCGGGGCGATCACGTCGATCCGCTCGGCGATGCGCAGGCCCGGCGTGTCGGCATCCACCACGAAGGCGGTGATGCCGCGCGCGCCCGGCGCCTCGCCGGTACGGGCGAACACGCAGTAGAAATCGGCGATGCCGCCGTTCGAAATCCACGTCTTGCTGCCGTTCAGCGCGTAGTGGCTGCCGTCCTCGGACAACCGCGCGCTGCATTGCATCGCCGCCACATCGGAGCCGGCTTCGGGCTCCGACAGCGCGAACGCGGCGATGGCCTCGCCGCGGGCCACGCGCGGCAGGTAGTGGGCGCGCACGGCGTCGCTGCCGGCCAGCGTGATCGCACCCGAGCCCAGCCCCTGCATCGCGAAGGCGAAGTCGGCCAGCCCATGGTGGCGGGCCAGCGTTTCGCGCAGCAGGCACAGCGCGCGCGAGTCCAGCGCCGGCAGCGCGCCGCCATGGGCGGCCGGCACGCAGTAGCGCAGCCAGCCGGCGTCGCCGAGTTGCCGCACCAGCGCGCGGCAGGCGGCGTCCGTATCGGTGTGATCGACGTGGGCCAGCGCGGTGCGGCACCACGCATCGAGGTCACGCTCCAGCGCCCGGTGCGCATCGTCGAAAAACGGCAGGTCGAGGTAGGTCTTGTCGCTCATGGATGCTCCCCGGCCTCAATCGCCCTCGAACACCGGCTTCTGCTTCGCCACGAAGGCGTCGTAGGCGCGGCGGAAGTCCTTCGTCTGCATGCAGATGGCCTGCGCCTCGGCCTCGGCCTCGATGGCTTCGTCCAGCCCCATGTTCCATTCCTGATGCAGCAGCTTCTTGGTCACGCCATGGGCAAAGGTCGGCCCCGCCGCGATCTGGGCGGCCAGCGTCTGGGCAGCGGCCAGCACGGCGTCCGGCGCGTGCAGCGCGTTGAAGAAGCCCCATTGCTGGCCTTCCTCGGCGGTCATCGCGCGGCCCGTGTAGAGCAGCTCGCTCGCCCGGCCCTGTCCGATCACGCGCGGCAGCAGCGAGCACGCGCCCATGTCCGCGCCGGCCAGCCCCACGCGCACGAACAGGAAGGCCGTCTTCGCCTGCGGGGTGCCGAGGCGCAGATCCGAGGCCAGCGCCATCATCGCCCCGGCCCCGGCGCAGATGCCGTCGATGGCGCTGATCACCGGCTGCGGGCAGGCGCGCATCGCCTTGACCAGGTCGCCGGTCATGCGGGTGAAATCGAGCAGCTCGGGCATGCTCATCTTGGTGAGCGGGCCGATGATCTCGTGCACATCGCCGCCCGAGCAGAAATTGCCGCCCGCGCCGGTCACCACCACGGCCTTGATGTCGGTGGCGTAGCAGAGACCGCGGAACAGGTCGCGCAGCTCCGCGTACGAATCGAAGGTCAGCGGGTTCTTGCGCTCTGGCCGGTTCAGCGTGATGGTGGCCACCTTGCCGTCGCCGGACACCGTCCACAGGAAGTGCCTGGGCTGGTAGTCGGCAAACGGGCGCTTGTGGTGGTGCATGTGCAGTGCGATCTCGCTCATGGGTTGTCTCTCTCGCTCTCGAATTTGTTCTCGAATTTGTTCGATGTCAGCCGGCCATGACCTCGCCGCCCGCCACGGGCACGGCCTGCCCGGTGATGGCGGACGCCGAGGGGCGGCACAGCCACGCCACGGCATCGGCCACCTCGTCCGGCTGCACCAGCCGGCGCTGCGGATTGCGTGCGGCCAGTTCGGCCCGGGCCTCGGCCTCGGTGCGGCCGGTCTTGCCGACGATATTCGCCACCGCGTCGCGCACGATGTCGGTTTCGGTGTAGCCGGGGCAGACCGCGTTGACGGTGATGCCCTTGGCGGCCAGCTCCAGCGCCAGCGCCCGCGTGAGGCCGATCACGCCGTGCTTGGCCGCGCAGTAGGCGCTGACGTAGCCGTAGCCGATCAGCCCCGCCGTGCTCGCCACGTTGACGATGCGCCCCCAGCCCGCGTCCAGCATCGCCGGCAGCGCGGCCTGCGTGCACAGGAAGGTGCCGGTCAGGTTGACGTCGAGCATGCGCTGCCACAGCGCGAGATCAGTCTTGCCGAACGGCGCGCTGTGCGCCTGCCCGGCGTTGTTGACCAGCACGGTGATGGCGCCGCGCGCCTCGGTGGCGGCGGCAAAGGCGGCTTCCACGCTGGCGGGCTCGGCGATGTCGGCGCACACGGCGCCCACCGAGGCGTCGCCGAGCCGGTGCGCCTGCAGCGCGGTGACGGTGGCGTCGAGCGTGGCAGCGTCGCGGCCCAGCAGCGTCACGCTGGCCCCTTCGCCCAGTAACTGGCGCGCGATGGCGGCCCCGATGCCGCGTCCGCCGCCGGTGACGAGCGCGTGCTTGCCAATCAATGATGGCGATGGGGATAGGCTCATGGTCACTTCCCCGGCGGCACGCCGGCCGTGGCCGCCGCGCGCTCCATATTGGTTTCGAGCTGGCGCTTGCCGGCCACGTACTGCTTCGGCCAGGTTACGTCGCGGAAGCCGAGCCGCGCGGCCTCGTGCAGCGTCCAGGCCGGGTCGGCCAGATGCGGGCGGGCAATCGCGCACAGGTCGGCCCGGCCCGCTGCGACGATGCTGTCCACATGGTCGGCCTCGAAGATGGCGCCGACGGCAATCGTCGCAATGCCAGCCTCGTTGCGGATGCGGTCCGCGAACGGCGTCTGGTACATCCGGCCATAGACGGGCGCCTGATCGGGGCTGACCTGCCCGGAAGAGCAGTCGATCATGTCCGCGCCGGCCGCCTTGAACGCGCGCGCGATGGCCACCGCGTCGTCGGCGGTGATGCCGCCCTCCACCCAGTCGTGCGCGGAAATCCGCACCGACATCGGCCGCTCCGCCGGCCAGACCGCGCGCACGGCGGTAAAGACTTCGAGCGGAAAGCGCAGCCGGTTCGCCAGCGTGCCGCCATAGGCATCGGTGCGCAGGTTGGTCAGCGGCGAGATGAAGCTGGAGAGCAGGTAGCCGTGGGCGCAGTGCAACTCCAGCCAGTCGAAGCCCGCCTCCGCCGCGCGGCGCGCGTTGGCCACGAAGTCATCGCGCACCTGCGCCATGTCGGCGGGCGTCATCTCGCGCGGCATCTGCGAGATCCCGGGCAGATAGGGCAGCGGCGACGCGGAGATCAGCGGCCAGTTGCCCTCGGCCAGCGGATAGTCCATCTTCTCCCAGCCCAGTTGGGTCGAGCCCTTGCGGCCCGCATGGCCCAGCTGGATGGCGATCTTCGCGTCGCTGTTGGCGTGGACGAAATCGACGATCCGGCGCCACGCATCGCGCTGGGTGTCGTTCCACAGCCCGGGGCAGCCCGGCGTGATCCGCGCGTCCGGGGACACGCAGGTCATCTCGGCCACGACCATGCCCGCCCCGCCCAGCGCCCGCGCGCCCAGGTGCACGAGGTGGAAATCGCCCGGCACGCCATCGACCGACGAATACATCGCCATCGGGCTGACCACCACGCGGTTTTTGAGGGTGACGCCGCGCACGCGGTACGGCGTGAACATCGGCGGCAGGCCGTGTTGGGKATCGGCGGCGCGCAGGTGCAGCGTCTCGKGCGGCACGCCGGCCTGGGCGGCCAGCCATTGTTCGAAGTCCGCCACGTAGCCGGCATCGCGTACACGCAGGTTCTCGTGGGAGATGCGCTGCGAGCGGGTGAGCAGCGAATAGGCGAACTGCTCCGGCGCGAGGCTGTCCGCGTAGCGCTCCACGTTCTCGAACCATTCCGTGGAGTTGCGCGCGGCGTTCTGGATCTTGAGCACCTCCACGCTGCGAGTGGCCTCATAGTGCGTCAACGCCTCGGGCAGGCCGTCGATGCCGCCGTGCGCGCGTCCGATGGCGTTGGCGAGGTCGATTGCATCCTCCAGCGCCAGCTTGGTCCCCGAGCCGATCGAGAAATGCGCCGTATGCGCCGCGTCGCCCATCAGCACGACCGGCACCCKGCGCCCATCGTCCAGCGTGTTCCAGTGCACCCAGCGATGGCAGATCACACGCGGGAAGCGAATCCAGTTGGCCGAGCCGCGCAGGTGGGTGGCGTTGCTGATGAGCGGATGGCCGTCCAGATGGCGCGCGAACAGGCGCTCGCAGAAGGCCACGCCCTCTTCCTGGCTCATCTGCTCGATGCCAGCGTCGCGCCAGACGCGCTCCGGGGCTTCGACGATAAACGTGGACGTGGTGTCGTCGAAGCGGTACGCGTGAGCCTGGAACCAGCCGTGCTCGGTCTTCTCGAACGCGAACGTGAAGGCGTCGAACAGCTTGTGCGTGCCGAGCCAGACGAAGCGGCACTGGCGGGTGTCGATGTCCGGTGCGAAGGTCTCGGCGTAACGCGTGCGGATGCGGCTGTTGATCCCATCGCAGGCAATCACCAGATCGGCGCCGTACTGGCGCGCCAGCGCCTGGTCATCGGCCACATCGGTCTCGAACACGAGCCGCACGCCCAGCGCCTCGCAGCGCGCCTGGAGGATGTTCAGCAGCCGCTTGCGGCCGATGCCGATAAAGCCGTGGCCGCCCGAGCGGATGGTGCGGCCGCCGATGTGGATGTCGATGTCGTCCCAGTGGTTGAACGCGGCGTCGATCTCGCGCGCACTCACGGGGTCGGCCTGGCGCAGGTTCTCGAGCGTGGCATCGGAGAACACCACGCCCCAGCCGAACGTGTCGTACGGCCGGTTGCGCTCCACCACCACTACGTCGTTGGCGGGGTCCTGCAGCTTCATCAGCAGCCCGAAATACAGGCCCGATGGCCCACCACCAATGCAAAGCACGCGCATAGGGTCGCCTCACTACATCATGGTTAAATATTTGATGCTTAAAATATTAGGCCGCATGGGAAGTCGTGGCAAGCGAAATCTGCGCGGTCGAAGGATGCCTCCCCGAGCCGTGCAGACTTCGCCCCTATATATATAGGCAGTCAGCCCGCCATGGCGGTCTTGACCTGCTCAAGTGCTGTGGGATCCTCAATTGTGGTCAGGTCGCCGGGGTCGCGGCCCTCGGCCACGGCCTGGATCGCGCGGCGCAGCAACTTGCCGGAACGCGTCTTGGGCAGTGCGTTGACGAAATAGACCCGCGCCGGCCGCGCCACCGCGCCCAGTTGCTGGTCCACCGTCTTCATCAGCTCGCCCTCCAGCGCCTGGCAGTCCGCCGGCGTAGCGGTGCGCGCCGCGTCACGGGCGATGCAGAACGCCATCGCCACCTGCCCCTTGAGCGCGTCCTGCACGCCCACCACGGCCACCTCGGCCACGCCGGCGTGCGAGGACAGGCTTTCCTCGATCTCGCGCGTGCCCAGCCGGTGCCCCGCCACGTTGATCACATCGTCGGTGCGGCCCAGGATAAAGACGTAGCCGTCTTCGTCGCGCACGCCCCAGTCGAAGGTCGAGTAGCACTGGCGATTCGGCACGGCGGACCAGTAGGTCTTCACGAAGCGCGCGTCGTCGCCCCAGATCGTGCTCATGCAGCCCGGCGGCAGCGGATAGTCGATGGCCACCACGCCCTTCTGGTTCGGCGCGCATTCCTCGCCGGTCACCTCATCCACGATGCGCAGGTCGTAGCCATAGGCCGGTACGCCGGGGGAGCCGAGCTTGGGCGGCAGCGGCTCCACGCCGCGCTGGATGGCGATGATCGGCCAGCCGGACTCGGTCTGCCAGTAGTTGTCCACCACGGGCTTGCCGATGCCGTCCTGGATCCAGCGCGCGGTAGGTTCGTCCAGCGGCTCGCCGGCCAGGAACAGCAGCCGCAGGCTGGACAGGTCGTGGCGCCGCAGCAGCGCCGGGTCCTGCTTCTTGAGCACGCGGATCGCCGTGGGCGCGCTGAACATGATGTTCACGCCGTGCTCCGCCACGATCTGCCAGAGGATGCCGCCATCGGGCCGGATCGGCGTGCCTTCGTACATGACCGTGGCCATGCCCGCCAGCAGCGGCGCGTAGACGATGTAGCTGTGCCCCACCACCCAGCCGATATCCGATGCCGTGAACATCGTGTCGCCGGGCTTGCCGCAGAAGATGTATTCCATTGACGTGGCCAGCGCCACCGCATAGCCGCCGGTGTCGCGCTGCACGCCCTTCGGCTTGCCGGTGGTGCCGGAGGTGTAGAGCACGTACGAAGGCTCGCTCGACTCCAGCCAGGCGCAGGGCACCACCTGCCCGGCCACGCGCTCGCGCCAGGCGGCGTAGTCCTCGTCGCGGCCAGCGGTGACCGGCATGTCCGCGAGGCCACGATTGACCAGCAGGACCTTGTCGGGATGATGGCCGGCCAGCCGGATCGCCTCGTCCAGCAACGGCTTGTAGGGCACCACCTTGCCGGCGCGGGAGCCCGCGTCGGCGCTGACGATCACGCTCGGCTTGGCATCGTCGATGCGTGCGGCGAGGCTCACCGAGGCAAACCCGCCGAAGACCACCGAATGCACGGCGCCGATGCGGGCGCAGGCCAGCATCGCGAACATCGCCTCGGGAATCATCGGCATGTACACCAGCACGCGGTCGCCCTTGCCCACGCCGAGCCCCTGCAGGATGGCGGCCATGCGCTGCACTTCGTCGTGGAGCTGGGCGTAGGTGTAGACGCGCTGCTGGTCCGTCTCGGTCGACACGTAGATCAGCGCGCGCTGGTGGGCGCGGTCCGCCAGATGGCGGTCGATGGCGTTGTGGCAGAGGTTGGTGCGCCCGCCGACGAACCAGCGGGCGAAGGGCGGCCGGCTGTCGTCGAGTACCGTTTCGAAGGGCGTTTCCCAGTCGATCCGCTTCGCCTGTTCCGCCCAGAACCCCGCCGGGTCGGACAGCGATCGCGCATGCAGGGCACGGCTTGCCGTCATGGTGTGTCTCCTCCGCCTTATCCGGCGTGTCTTTGGTCGACGGCCAGTGTGCCAGCGCGTGCGGCGCCGGTCTATCGGGGGAAATGGGGTGAAGCTCGGGGTGAAGCTGGGGGTGAAACTCGGGGCGAAGACGGCGGGGAAAGAGACGCCGCGCCGCCATGGAAGGGGCGCGGCGTCTCCCGGTCTCAGTGGACCTTGCTCTTGCTGCTGGCGCTGGCCTTGGGCGCCGGCGACGGCTTGGCCTCGCGCACGACCTTGGCCGGCGCGGCCTTGGATGCGGGCTTGGCCGCGCCCTTGCGCGGGGTGGCTTCCACCACCACGCGCTTGCGCGGCTCGGCCTTCTCGGTCTTTTCCGCCTTGGCGGACTTGTTGACGGTGTGGCCCTTGGGCTCCGGCTTGCCACGGGTGGCGGCACGCACCGGGGTGTCGTCATCGTCGTCACGCGCGGCGCGGGCGGCGGCCGGCGAGTTGGGCCGCACCATCAGCACGAGGCTCTGGCCCGCCACAAGCTTGCTGCCCGACAGCTTGTTCCACGACTGCACCTGGCGCGGCGAAACACCGTAGCGGCGCKCCACCGACACCACCGTGTCGCGGCGGCTGGCCCGCACGACGATGCGCTTGGCATCGGGCACATCCGGCTCCACGGACAGCATCGCCGTGTCCACCAGCGAGGCGCTGATGTCCTGGTCATGCCGCTCCGAGCGCGGAATCATCACCGTCGAGCCAGCCTTCAGGCGCATGCCCTTGGGAATGCGGTTGATCTCACGCAGCGTGTCCGCATCGACATTGAGCCGCGCGGCCAGCGACTCCACGCGCTCGCGGCTGTCCACGGTCACCGCCGTCCAGCTCGACAGCCCGCCCCGGTACGTATTGAGGTTGAACTGGAAGCGCTCGGCGTTATCGAACGGCAGCAGGATCTGCGGATTGGCCGCGCCGAGGATCACCGGGCGGTTGAACGAGGGGTTCAGCGCCTTGAACTCGTCCAGCGGCATGTTGGCGAGCTTGGCGGCCAGCGCCACGTCGATGTCCCGCGAGGTGGTCACCGTGACGAAATACGGGTGATCGGGGATCTCGGGCAGCTTCACGCCGTACGCGGCCGGGTTGGCGATGATGTTCTTCACCGCCTGCAGCTTGGGCACGTAGTAGCGCGTCTCGTTCGGCATGGTCAGGCTGGCGTAGTCCGTGGGCAGCCCGCGCGCCTGGTTGCGCGCGATGGCCCGCGACACGGCGCCCTCGCCCCAGTTATACGCGGCCAGGGCCAGGTGCCAGTCGCCGAACATGTCGTACAGGCGCGAGAGATAGTCGAGAGCGGCATCCGTGGAAGCCAGCACATCGCGCCGCTCGTCGCGGAACATGTTCTGCTTGAGGTTATAGGACTTGCCCGTGCTCGGGATGAACTGCCACATGCCGGCCGCCTTGGCCGTGGATTCCGCCTGCGGATTGAACGCGCTCTCCACGAACGGCAGCAGGGCCAGTTCCGTGGGCATCTTGCGCCGCTCCAACTCTTCCACGATGTGGTACAGGTAGCGGCTCGACCGCCCCACCATCCGCTCCATATAGTCAGGGCGTGCCGCGTACCACTGGGTGCGGTCGTCGACCAGCGTGCCCTCGAGGTCCTGCATGGCAAAGCCACGGCGGATGCGGTCCCAGATATCGTTCGACGGGCCGCGCAGCCAGTCGAGGCTGACCTGGTCCACGTTGACCACGGTGGTGCTGGCCAGCGAGCCGGCCTTGCCGGTGCTGTTGAGCGTATTGAGCGGGTCCTTGGGCGGACCGGATTCGAGGGCGGTCGTCGTGCCGGCCATCTCGCCGGCGGGCGGGGTGGGTGTGCTGGCGCAGGCTGCAACCAGCGCCGCACACGCAACTACCGCCAGAAATCGACCAAATTGCATGAATTTCTCTGAAGTGACGCCAAAAAAAGGTGGCCCGATCCTATGGAAAAGCCCCGTTGGCGTCAATGAGATTTTCCCGCGATCGGCCGATCTGCCGGCCTGTTTCGGACAAATTCGATGTCCTTTTCGATCCCTCCCCGCGCGCCGGCCCGGGGTCAGCGGAAGCCCTGCGCCCGCTCAGCGGAAGTTGTCCTTCCAGCCGCGCAGCGCGCCGAAAGCCGCCGCGTCGGTACTCATATCCGCGCCCTGGGCCTGGACGGCCCGGCGCACTGCCGGCTCGCGCGAGCGCAGGAACGGATTGACCGCGCGCTCGTGCGCCACGGTAGTCGGCACGGTGGGCGTGCCAGCTTCCCGCAGCGCATCCACGCGGGCCGCCCAGGCGGCGAGGTCCGCATTGGCCGGCTCCACCGCCTGCGCAAAGCGCACATTGCTGCGCGTGTACTCGTGGGCACAGTAGACGCGGGTGTCGCCCGGCAGCGCGGCGAGCTTGTCCAGCGAGGCCAGCATCTGCGCCGGCGTGCCCTCGAACAGCCGCCCGCAGCCGCTGGCGAACAGGGTGTCGCCGCAGAAGACCACCGGGCCGGCGCCGGGCAGGTCGCCCGCATAGGCCACATGGCCGGCGGTGTGCCCCGGTACGTCGATCACCCGGAAGGTGGCAGCCGGATGGCGCAGCGTCACCGTGTCGCCCTCGCGCACCGCCTGGGTGCGGTGGCCGATACGTTCGCTGGCCGGCCCGACCACCGGCACCGGGGCGCCATCGGGCCCCTTGGGATGGTCCGCCAGCAGGTCCGCCACCCCACCCTGGTGATCGCCATGGTGATGGGTGATTACAATAGCGCCCAGTGCCAGCCCGCGCTCGGCCAGGAATCGCGCCACGGGCGCAGCCTCGCCGGGGTCGACGATGGCGGCGCTATGCCCGTCATGGATCGCCCAGATATAGTTGTCCTGGAATGCGGGGATTGGCTCCACTTTCAACATGAGTGCTCCTATGTCCAACCGACCGATTATAGATTGGGAAGAATGGCTCGCCTCGCCGCCCGGCCAGTACGTGCTGGAATGGGAGTCGCGCCAGTACGACCAGGTCGTGGCGGACATCTTCGGCTATCACGCCGTGCAGATGGGCCTGCCCGCCATCGACACGCTGCGCGAGAACCGTATGCCGTTCTCGGCACTGGCGCTGGACGGCCGCGCCGGCCCCCACGGCCCGCGCGACGCCCATCCGGACGCCCGCCAACTGTTGTGCCGCTTCGACGAGCTGCCGTTCGACACCCAGAGCATCGACCTCGTCACCCTGCCCCACATCCTGGAATTCTCGGAAGATCCGCACGAAGTGCTGCGCGAGGTCTCCCGCGTGCTGATGCCCGAAGGCCGCATCGTGGTGACCTGCTTCAACCCGATGAGCCTGTGGGGCGCCCGCCAGGGCCTGAACCGGCTCGGCGCCCTGCCCTTCCTGCCCAGCGACGCCCAGACCATGGGTTTCGTTCGCATCAAGGACTGGCTCAAGCTGCTCGGGTTCGATATCATTCGCGGCCGCTTTGGCTGCTACTGCCCGCCCTACCGCACCGAGCGCTGGCTGCAACGCAGCGCGTTCATGGAGAAGGCCGGCGACCGCTGGTGGCCCATCTTCGGCGCCGTCTACATGATCTCGGCGGTCAAGCGGGTGAAGAACATCCGACTCGTCGGCCCGGCCTGGAAAAGTCCGAAATCCGCGCTGGCGCCAGTCTCCGCCCCGGTGGCCACGCCCACCGGCACGCACGGCAAGACGCCGCGCGACCATCGCTGAACCCATCGACCACGCCATGCAAGAAGTTACGATTTACTCCGACGGTGCCTGCAAGGGCAACCCCGGCCCCGGCGGCTGGGGCGCCGTGCTCATCGCGGGCACCCATGAGAAAGAACTGTTCGGCGGCGAGAACCCGACCACCAACAACCGCATGGAGCTGATGGCCGTGATCGAGGCGCTGCGCTCCCTGAAGCGTCCGTGCGTGGTCCAGGTCTATACGGACTCGCAATACGTCCAGAAAGGCATCAGCGAGTGGATCACCGGCTGGAAGGCGCGCGGCTGGAAGACGGCCGACAAGAAGCCGGTGAAGAACGCCGACCTGTGGCAGCAACTCGACGAAGCGCGCCAGCCGCACACCATCTCCTGGCACTGGGTGCGCGGCCACAATGGCCACCCGGGCAACGAGCGGGCCGACGCGCTGGCGAATCGCGGCGTGGCGTCCATCGCCGTGTAACCACCCCGTCTCCGTTAGAATGCCCGCCATGCGACAGATCGTTCTCGACACCGAAACCACCGGCCTGAACCACGCCACCGGCGATCGCCTGATCGAAATTGGCTGCGTGGAACTGGTGAACCGGCGCCTGACCGGCCGCCACCTGCACTACTACGTCAACCCCGAGCGCGACATCCACGAGGACGCCATCGCCGTCCACGGCATCACGCTCGATTTCCTGGCCGACAAGCCGAAATTCGCCGAAGTCGTCCACGACATCCGCGATTTCGTGCAGGACGCCGAGTTGATCATCCACAACGCGGCGTTCGACCTGGGCTTCCTCGACATGGAATTCCAGCGGCTGGGCCACCAGCCCTTCCGCTCGCACGCCGCCAACGTGATCGATACGCTGCGCGAGGCACGCCAGATGTTCCCGGGCAAGCGGAATTCGCTCGATGCCCTGTGCGACCGCCTCGGCATCAGCAACGCCCACCGCACCCTGCACGGCGCCTTGCTGGACGCGGAACTGCTCGCCGAGGTCTACCTGGCCATGACGCGCGGCCAGAACTCGCTGGTCATCGACATGCTCGACGCCGGCCCCCACGGCGCCGGCGCCCAGGCCGCGGCGGACCTCTCCGCCCTGACCCTGCCCGTGCTGCTGGCCACCGACGACGAAGTCACCGCCCACATGGGCGTGCTGAAGGAGCTCGACAAGGCCAGCGGCGGCAAGACCGTCTGGCAGGACGCCGCCGAAGCGACGCCGACGCTGCAGTAACCCGCGAAGTTTTTCGCGGAATGCCGAAAAAAGGGCTTTACAAGATACTGCGGCATCTGCATAATCTCGTTTCTCCACTGCACGACGTCACGCAACAACGACGCCGACGCAGCAAGGGGTGGTTAGCTCAGCGGTAGAGCACTGCCTTCACACGGCAGGGGTCACAGGTTCAATCCCTGTACCACCCACCAGAATACGGTGACCAAAAAGGATCTGAGGCGAAAGCCCAGGTCCTTTTTGCTTTGGGGCGCCGCCGAAGTTGATGCACGGTGCCCTCTGGCACAATCGCGCCATCCCGTCCGCTTTCCCTCCCTAAATGCTCCGCCTCACCCTTCTCTTCGCCATCACCGCTGTTGCCGAGATCGTCGGTTGCTACCTACCGTGGCTGGTGCTCAAGCAGGGGAAGAGCGCGCTGCTGCTAATCCCCGCCGCAATTTCCCTCGCCCTGTTCGCCTGGCTGCTAACCCTCCACCCCACCGCTGCCGGGCGGACGTATGCCGCCTATGGCGGCATGTATATCGTCGTGGCGCTGGTGTGGTTGCGGGTGGTGGATGGGGTGCGGCTGACGAGTTGGGATGTGGCCGGCGCGGTGGCGTGCCTTGCCGGCATGGCGTTGATTGCGTTGCAGCCGCGGGCTTAGCCCGTCGTCAAACCACCTCGAAGAAGTGCGTGCCGTCGCGGTCGAGTTGGGCGATGAGGCCGAATTCCCAGTCGAGGTAGGCCTGCATGGCGGCCGATGCGTTGTCGGTGCCTTCGTACGGGCGGCGGTAGCGGTCGGTTCTCGGCACGGCCAGGCGGGTTTCGCCGGATTCCAGCGGCAGGCCAGCGTCGATCCAGGCCGTGGTGCCACCTTCCAGCACCACCACCTGCGCCGATGTGAGCCGCTTCAGGTCCGCCGCCGCAAAGCGGGCGAGCTGGCTGGTGCCGCAGGTCAGCACATAGCGTTTTGCCGGAGGGATCGTCGCCAGCGCCTGCGCCAGTTGGGCGCGGATGGCAAACCAGGCGCCTGGGATATGGCGCTTGACGTAATTGGCGCTGGCCGTCACGTCGAGCACGGCGATGTCGCCCTCGCTCGCATCCTCTAGCCATTTCGCGAGTTCGGCTGGCGAGACGGAATCGACGGCATCCGCTTCCGGCACCGGCGCCGCCGACGTGCCGCGCTCGCTGCGAGCATGTTCGCCCGCCGGCTCCACCACKAATACTTCCCAGCCCATCTGCGCCAGCCACGAAGCCGTCATGTCGGCGCGCACGCCGTGGTCGTCGTCGGCCAGCACGATCCGTGCGCCGCGCACCGGGGCGCTGTGGTCGGTTTCCTGCACCAGCTGGCCGCCCGGCGCGCTGGCGAAGCCCGGCAGGTGGCCATCGGCGTATTCCTCGGGCGTGCGGACGTCGAAGCGGTACAGCGTCCGCCCCGGCTGGGCCAGCGTCGCCACGGCGTCGTGGGCAATCCGTTGCACGCCGGCCTTGTCGGCAATCGCCCGGGCGCCGCTACGGGCCCGCTCGCGGTGGGCGGCGTCCACCGCTACCGGCGCGCGCCGGCTGGCGCCGTGGTCGAGGGTCTGCCCCGCCAGCGTCCAGCCGATGGTGCCGTTGCGCAGCGCCGCCACCGGGTTCGGCAGGCCGGCATTGATCAAGGATTGCGTGCCGATGATGCTGCGCGTCCGGCCCGCGCAGTTCACGATGACCCGCGTCTGCGGGTCCGGCGCCAGTTCCCGCACGCGCAACACCAGTTCCGCGCCGGGCAGGCTGGTGGCCGTGGGGATGCTCATGGTCTGGTATTCGTCGAAGCGGCGCGCGTCCACGATGACCACATCGGCACGTTCGTCGATGAGCGCCTGCACTTCCTGCGCGGCCAGTGACGGCGTATGGCGCTTCGCCTCCACCAGCTCGCCGAACGACTTGCTCGGCACATTCACGTCGCGGAACACCTCGCCGCCGGCGGCGATCCAGGCCGCCAGCCCGCCGTCCAGCCGCGACACATCCGTATAGCCCAACCCGTGCAGCACCGCCGCCGCGCGCGGCGCCAGATCCTCACCGGCATGCTCGCCATAGACGACGATCCGCGTGTCGCGGCGCGGAATCCGTCGCCACGCTTCCAGTTCGAGCTTCGAGAGCGGGAAGTTCGCCGCCCAGAGCGGATGCTCCTGGGCGTAGGGGTCTTCCTCGCGCACGTCGATCAGCGCGATCTCGGCGCGGCCGAGCAGCGCCTGCCGCACGGACAGGCTGGAGACGGCGGGAAACACGGCGGGAATGACGGAGGGCAAAGCGGTCATGACGAAACGGGTTCCTTCGATCGATCCCAGGGATTGGGCAGGGTGGAATTGGAATAGCCGGAGATAAACGGCTTGCGCTCGCCCGCCTCCGGGTAGACGTGCCGCCGCACCGCGCCGATATTGGCGCCGTACACGTGGATGCTGATGGAGACGCGGTCCTCGTAGGCGTTGTGCACACGGTGGATGTCCCCCACCGTGGGCGACACCGCCTCCACGTGGCCCGGCTCCAGCCGCGTGGCCGCGCCGTCCAACTGCGGGCGGCCTTCGGCATCGATCCGGTACGGCTGCGAATACTCGGCCCCGCGCAGCATACCGATCAGCCCCCAGACCGTGTGGTCGTGGATGGGCGTGCGCTGCCCCGGCCCCCAGACAAAGCTGACGATCGAGAACCGCTCGGCGGAATCGCAATGGAGCAGGACCTGCTGGTAGTACTCAGGGTGCGGCTGGGCGAAGGCGTCGGGCAGCCAGTCGTCGCGCGCCACCAGCGTGGCGAGCAGCGCGCCGCCTTCGGCCAGGATGCGAGGCTCATCGGGCTGCTGGTCGAGCAGCGCCGAGAGGCCGGTGATGAACTCGCGCAGCGGCGTGAGCGTACGCGCTGGGTGCGTGGGGTGTGTCAGGGCGTCGTGCATCCCGTGTCTCCTCGGTGGTCCGCGCGGTGATCCCGTTCGGTGGGCCGTCTGTGGATGGCKACG
Organism: Cupriavidus sp. 05T42; assembly: GCF_056396345.1. Taxonomy (NCBI): domain Bacteria; kingdom Pseudomonadati; phylum Pseudomonadota; class Betaproteobacteria; order Burkholderiales; family Burkholderiaceae; genus Cupriavidus; species Cupriavidus sp. 05T42. Next base: position 131,413 of record NZ_JBFTLH010000006.1, on the reverse strand, counting down.
ATCGCTGCGGCCCTGTCTCGAACAGCGGCCTTAAACATAGCACGAAGCCATCGTTCCGATATGGGTCAACCGGCCAGCGCGGCGCGGCCGGCGGCGRTCAGGATGGCGTCGTTCTGCGGCGTGTGGATGCGGCTGCAAAGCACATCGCGATAGTGCCGTTCGAGCGGATTGTTGCGGCTCAGGCCGTGATTGCCCGACAGCTGCAGCGCCAGCTCCACCGCCCGGATCGCATTGCCGGTGACGGTGTACTTCAGCAGCCCGCTGTCCGTCGCCGAGGCCGGCGTGCCGGCATCGGCCCGCGCGGCGGCATCGTCGAGCAACACCTGGTTGGTACGGAGCAGCGCGGCGATCTCGCCGATGGTCTCCTGCACGCGCGGCAGGGTGGCGAGCGGCGCACCCAGGCTGCCCGGCGCGCGGTCCTGCACGAAGCTGCAGATCCAGTCGAAGCCGGCCCGCGCCACGGCGTCGTAGAGCGTGCCGAGCAGGCCCACCATCCACGCCTGCTGGTCGGCATTGGCGTCCACGTCGGCCTGGCTGGCCCCGGCTGGCGCCCAGGCCTCGGGCCGGCGGATGTCCACCGCATGGTCGAGCGGAATCCACACGTCCTCGAACACGGTTTCATGGCTGCCGGACGCGCGCAGGCCGAGGTGATTCCAGCTCTCCACCACGCGGATGCCCGGCGTGTCGGCCGATGGCTTCGGCACCAGGAAGATGCCCACGCGCGGCTCCGGCTCGTGCGTGCGGCCCCACACGGCCAGCCAGCGCAGCGCCGGGATGCCGGTGGTGTAGAGCTTGTGACCGCGGATGCGCCAGCGGTCGCCAACGCGCGTGGCGACGGTGTCCGGCAGGCCGCCGCGCGCCGGCGAGCCGAGTTCCGGCTCCACGCGCAGCGAGTTGATCAGCGCGCCCTCTTCCACCGCGCTGGCGAAGACCTCGCGGCGCACCACCTCGGGCCAGCGCGAATCGGCCCGGCCGATGGCGCGATGCTGGAGATAGGTCATGGTCAAGACAAGCGCCGTGGCCGGGTCGCCGGCCGCCACGGCCGCGATGATCCGGCGTGCCTCCGCCAACCCCGCCCCACCACCGCCGTAGTCGCGCGGCACCACCTGGGCGATCAGGCCATGTTCGTGCAGCAGCTCGAAGTTCGCGTGCGGGAAGCTGCCGTCTGCGTCATGGCGCGCGGCGGTGGTAGCCAGCCGGGCGGTCAGCGTCGCCAGCAACTCGGCCAGCCGGGGCTCGCTCGCAGGCAGGCGGCGCAGGGTGGTACGCGGGGAAGTCGAAGCCATGATGGGGGATCTCGGGAAAGCATCGTGCGATGAGTGCCGCATAGCGTACCGCGCGCCCGCCGCGCCGATAACGACGCATATCGCATATCGAGCGACGGTTTCTGCCGCATATCGAGCCGCGTTTTTATTCGTTTGGGGCCACCGCCCGCCGGGCGTACTTTGCTCGTCATTCCTGACACCGCCCGCAAGGAGGCCCGCGCCATGAGCGTCGATTTCATCGGCATGATCCAGAGCCAGAAGCAGTCCGAGATCCATCCGCCCTCGGGCCCCGTGATCGACCGCGACTATGTGCGCGCGTTCGCCCAGGCCCATGAGCAGGCCGGGTTCGACCGCGTCCTGGTGCCGCACCACTCCACCGGCCCGTCGGCCACGCTGACGATTGCCTACGCGGCGGCCGTGACCGAGCGCATCCACTTCATGCTGGCGCACCGCCCCGGTTTCACGGCGCCGACGCTGGCGGCGCGCCAGATCGCCACGCTCGACCAGTTCAGCGGCGGCCGGCTGGGGGTGCACTTCATCTCGGGCGGCTCCGACAGCGAGCAGGCGCGCGACGGCGATTTCCTCGATCACGACCAGCGCTACGCGCGCACGGACGAGTACCTGGGCATCCTGCGGCGCATCTGGACCGAGGACAAGCCGTTCGACCACGACGGCGAGTTCTACCGCTTCACGCAGGGCTTCTCGGAGGTCAAGCCGGCCCAGAAACCGCATGTGCCGATCTACTTCGGCGGCGCGTCCGAGGCGGCGCTGACCGTGGCGGGCAAGCATGCCGATGTCTACGCGCTGTGGGGCGAATCGCTCGACCAGGTGCGCGAACTGACTACCCGCGTGCGGGCGGAAGCCGCCAAGCACGGGCGCGAGGTGCGCTTCTCGGTGTCGTTCCGCCCGGTGCTGGCGGAGACCGAAGAGAAAGCGTGGGCGCGTGCCGACAGCATCCTCGAACGGACCCGCGCGCTGCGCGTGCAGGCCGGCTACAGCCGGGGCGGCCCGCAGCAGAGCGAAGGCGCGCGCCGCCTGCTGGCCGCCGCCGAACAGGGCGATCGCGTGGACCAGCGCCTCTGGACCGCCATCGCCCGCGAGACCGGCGGCCGCTCCAACTCCACCGGGCTGGTCGGCACGCCCGAACAGGTGGCGGAGGCCCTGCTGGCTTACTACGACGTCGGCGTGACCACCTTCCTGATCCGCGGCTTCGACCCGCTGGAGGACGCCATCGACTACGGCCGCGAGCTGATTCCACGCGTACGGGAGCTGGTGGCACGCCGCGATGCGGAAGCCAGCCGCAAGGCCGCCTGAGGCCGCCTGAGGCCACCTGCGCCTGCGCCCAACAACAACGAAAACGGGGAGTTTCCACACCATGAGCCAATCCAACGAATCGAATCCGCCCAACCTGCCACAGCCCAACACCCGCCGACGCGGCGTGCTGCGGCTGGCCGGCAGTGCCGCCCTCGCCGCCCCGGCGCTGATCCTGGGCCGGCAGGCGTGGTCGGCGCCGCGCAAGCTCACCTTCGCGTGGAACCAGAATTCGTTCTGCCTGACGCCCATCGTGGTGGCGCAGGAGCGCGGCTTCTTCGAGAAGAACGGCCTGCAGGTGGATCTGATCAACTACAGCGGCTCCACGGACCAGCTGCTGGAGTCGATTGCCACCGGCAAGGCGGATGCGGCGGTGGGCATGATCCACCGCTGGCTCAAGCCGCTGGAAGCCGGCTTCGACGTCAAGATCATCGGTAGCTCCCACGGCGGCTGCGTGCGGCTGGTGGGGGCCAAGGCGGCGGGGGTGACCAACCTCCAGGCGCTCAAGGGCAAGACCGTGGGCGTGAGCGACCTGGCCGCACCAGGCAAGCACTTCTTCACGATCCTGCTGGCCAAGAATGGCATCGACCCCGACCGCGACATCACCTGGCGCCAGTACCCGGCCGACCTGCTCGGCGTGGCCGTCGACAAGGGCGAGATCCAGGCGATTGCCGATGGCGACCCCAATCTCTACCTGCTGGAGAAACGCACCAACGGCGCCTACGTGGAGCTGGCCACCAACCTGACCGGCGAGTACGCGCGCAAGGTCTGCTGCGTGGTCGGCGCCCGGGGCGATCTGGTCCGCAACGACAAGCCGGCCGCCGCCGCACTCGCGCGGTCCATCGTGCAGGCCACGGATTTCGTCAACGAGAACCCGAACGAGGCCGCGAAGATCTTCGCCAAGTACTCGCCCAAGATCAGCCCGGACGATCTGCGCAAGCTCTACGCCACGCTGACCTACACCCACCACCCCACCGGCGTGGACCTGCAGGAGGAAATCGCCTTCTATGCCGACGACTTCCGCAAGATCGGCGTGCTGAAGAAGTCCACCGACGCGAAGCGGCTGGCGCAGCACGTCTACGCCAACGTACTGGGATGATGCGATGACCACAACGAGTCCCTCCACGCTCGACACCCGGCATGCCTCGCTCGCCGCTAACGCGCCACGCCAGGCCGCCGTGGCCCGGCCGGGCCGCCTCTGGCCCACCGGCCTCCTGGCCGCGCTGGCCTGGGCCGCGTTCGGCGCCATCACCTGGCGCTGGCCGAACAAGGTGGCCGGCTTCACCGACTGGGCCTACACCGAGGAACTCGGCATCGCCGCGCTGGTGGTCGCTGCCGCGCTGGCCGGGCTGGCGCTGGCGGGATCGCGCCTCCCCCCGCTGCACCGCATGCTGGCCACCCTGCGCCCCACCGGGCCGTGGCTGGTGGCGTTGCCGCTCGGCTTCCTCGGCTGGGAAATTCTCACCGCCAAGGCCGCGCTGCTGCCCACGCCGTTCTTCGCGCCGCCGCAGGCCCTGATCGAGGTCTATGTGGATGACTGGCGCCGCCTGGGCGACAGTGTCGTCAACACCATCCGCCTGCTGGGGCTGGGCGTGGCCTATGGCGGCGTGGCGGGCTTCCTGATCGGCGTGTCGATTGGCTGGTCGCGGCGCATCGGCTACTGGGTGCACCCGGTGCTGCGCGTGCTGGGTCCGCTGCCCTCCACCGCCCTGCTGCCGCTGACCTTCTACTTCTTCCCGTCGAGCTACTCGGCCGCCGTGTTCCTGATTGCGCTGGCCACCGCGTTCCCCGTGGCGGTGCTCACGTGGTCCGGCGTGGCGAGCGTCAACAAGAGCTATTACGACGTGGCGCGCACGCTGGGCGCCTCCGGCTGGTTCCTGGTGCTGCGCGTGGCGATTCCGGCCGCGCTGCCGCAGGTCTTCGTCGGCCTGTTCATGGGGCTGGGCGCGTCGTTCTCTGTGCTGGTGACCGCCGAGATGATGGGCGTGAAGTCCGGGCTGGGCTGGTACCTCACCTGGGCGCAGGGCTGGGCTTCGTACGTGAACATGTACGCCGCGCTGATCGTGATGGCGCTGCTGTTCTCGAGCGTCATCACGCTGTTGTTCGCCGTGCGCGACCGCGCGCTCTCGTGGCAGAAAGGAACTGTGAAATGGTAGCCGTGCTGGAACGTGAACCCGTGGCGGAAGCACCGGCGGCCCAGGCCAGCGCCGGGGCCCGCATCGACATCCGCAACGTCAGCCATGACTTTGGCGATGCCGGCCAGCGCCTGCCCGTATTGGACAACGTGAACCTGAGCGTGGCGCCCGGCGAGTTCGTGGCGCTGCTGGGGCCGAGCGGCTGCGGCAAGTCCACGCTGCTGCGGCTGGTGGCGGGGCTGGATGCGCCCACGTCCGGCCAGATCCTGCAGGACGGCACGCCGATCACCGAGCCCGATCCGTCGCGCATCGTGGTCTTCCAGGACCCCACGCTCTTCCCGTGGCGCCGCGTGCGCGCCAACGTGGCGCTCGGCCTCCAGGCACGCGGCATCGCCCGGCAGGAGGGGCATCGCGTGGACGAGGCGCTGCGGCGCGTGGGGCTGGAAGCCTTCGACCGCGCGTTTCCGCACCAGCTCTCCGGTGGCATGGCGCAGCGCGTGGCGCTGGCCCGCGCGCTGGTCAACGACCCGCGCCTGCTCGTGCTCGACGAACCGCTCGGCAAGCTGGACTCCCTGACGCGCCTGACCATGCAGAGCGATCTCGTCGAACTGTGGCAGCGCGCGCGGTTCTCGGCCCTGCTGGTCACGCACGATGTGGAGGAGGCGCTGTTCCTGGCCCAGCGCGTGATCGTCTTCAGCCAGCGGCCGGCGCGCATCACGGCGGAGATCGTGGTGGACCTGCCCTACCCGCGCCATCGCGGCGATCCGCGCCTGACTGCGCTGCGGCATGAAGCGCTGCGCCATCTGGGGCTCGATGCCAGCTGGTGATGGGTGCTTCGGTCTGGCTCAACAACCTGCTGGCGGGGCTGCAGGCGGCGCAGCTTGCGCTGCTGCGGCTCTGCCACGCGCTGGGCCTGACGGGCGATAGCCACGGCCAGCCGGCGTGGCCGTGGGCACGGCGCATTGCCGGCGAGACGCTGCTGATCGATCCCGGGCTGGCCCGGCAACTGGCGTGGAGCCTCGTGGCGATGGCATTCGCGCTGCTCGCGCTGATGTTGGCGCTGGCATGGCGACGGGGCCGGCTGGCCTCGTTCGGCGCCGGCGCGCTCGCCCTGATCCTCGCTCCATGGCCGGCGCCCGACCTCGTCCTCGGCCCCGCCGCCCCCACCAGCTTCCACGTCAGTCCTACCCCCTTCGCCGTGGCCTCCATCGCGCGGGGTGAACGGGTCTATACCCGGCACTGCGCGGCCTGCCATGGCGACGATGGCCGGGGCGAGGGGCCGCTGGCGGCGTCGCTGTCGCGCTGGCCGCCGACGCTCGCCGGCCCGCTGCTGGGCCGCCGCGCCGATGGCGAACTGTTCTGGCATATCGTGGCCGGCATGCGGGGCCGCGATGGCCAACCGACCATGCCCGCGTTCGGCGCCACGCTGGGCGACGCCGATGTCTGGGCCGTCATCGACTATATGAAGGCGCTGTCCGCCGGCACCGGCGCGCGCCTGCAGGGGACGTGGCCCACGGCGCTGGCCCTGCCGGACATGCCCGTGCAATGCGAAGGCGCGGCGCCCCGCTCGCTGGCCGACTGGCGCGGGACGCAGCGGGTGCGGCTGGTGGCCGTGGATAGCCGCGCGGCGCTGCCGATGGAGGACCCGCGCTTCCTGACCCTGCTGGTGACGCCGGATGGCCACGCGCCCGCCGAGGTGCCGCAGTTCCGGGCCGGCTGCGTCGCCGCCGCGTCCGAGGCGTGGGCGGTGATGGCGCGCATTGCCGGCGTGTCCCCGGCGGCCTTGCCGGGCACCGCCCTGCTGAGCGACCGCCAGGGCTGGCTGCGGGCCCGAGGGGCGCCGGGGCAGGCCGCGTGGCGCGAATCGGACCTGCTGTGCACGTCCGGGGGACCGCGCCAGTCTCCGGATCCATCGGTCGATGCCCCCGTCGATGGCCTGACCGCCCTGCTGCTGCGCATGGACGCCGAGCCGGTCCGCTTCATCAAGGGCGGCTTCGTCCATTAGCCCGGGGGCTTTTGCACTTTCAGAATCGTCTCAAAGACAGCAGCGGGCGCCGTGCTTACCGTGGGGGTTCCGTCCCACCACAAAGCGCCGCGCATGTCCCTCGATGTCCTTCCCGATGAAATCACCCTGCAGGCCGTCTCCGGCCGGACGCTGACGTGGACCGGCCACTACGCCGTGTCCGCCGGCCTGTTCGAGATCCGGCCGCCCCGTATTCCGCGCGACGCGCGCCCCGTGTTCGACGAGGATCTTGACTGCATCATCGGCTACCAGCGCAGCTTTGGCGGCTGCTATCAGTTGTACGACCTGAACGGCGACATGACGGCGATCTGGGAGGGGCTGCGGGACACGGTGCCGGTGGAGAAGCGCGACCCCATGCTGGTGGTGGGCGGCCTGTGGGCGGCCAATGTGCGCGGCCTGACCGCGCTGGCGCTGCCCGGCATCGGCTCGGCCATGGCCCCGACCACGCTGGCCCTGCTGCGCAAGCGCTTTTCCGGGCTGGCGGCCGCACCGCTGCTGTTCACGGCCGCCGCGCACACCACGATGAACGATGCGCACCGCTTCGTGCCGGTGCATATCCTGCGGCTGGCCATGCGCCACGGGGACCGCATCCAGCCGCCGCCCGGTGTGCCCGGCGCGGCGCGCTACCTGGCCCGGATGGCGATCCGGCGGCGGCCCTGCATGCTGGATGTGGTGACGACCCATGGCAACGCCACGATCGTCCAGTTCGAGTACTGGTCCTACGCGGACACGTTGCCGGCGGCCTGATGCGACGGACCCGACTGACCCGCCTGACCCGCCTGACCCGGCAGCTTGGGCGCCACGGAGTCGATGGCGGCCAGCACGGCCTCCACCGAGGGCGGCTTGCCCTGGTCGCCGATCGACACCGACTGGCCCGGCTTCTGCACGCCGAAGTGCTCGCACGAAGTGGCCGTGAAGATCATCACCGTGGGCTTGCCGAGCGCGTCGGCCAGATGGACAAAGCCGGTGTCCATGCCGACGACCAGCGCGGCGGCGTCCAGACGCTGCGCCACCTCGGTGATCGACATGCGCGGCAGCACCTCGGCGTCCGGAATCGCGGCGGCCAGCGCGCGGGACTCCTCGTGCTCCTTCTCCGAGCCCCACGGCAGCTGCACGCGGAACCCGCGCGCCGCCAGCGACTGGCCCACCGCAATCCAATGGGCCTGCGGCCATTTCTTGATTTCGGCGGAGGTGGCATGGAACAGCATCGCGCGCGGCACGCCGTCCGTGTTCAGCGGGGTGGCCGGGGCCGGTATGCGCAGCGCGTTGGTCTCGGCTTCGGGATAGGTGTAGCCCAACGCGTTGGCCGTCACCAGCCGCATCTTTTCGCGGCAGGTGGCGTTGCCATGCGGGCCGAAAATGTCGGTGTAGGCGAATTCGGCCTTCGCCTCCCCCAGGAATTCGGCGGCGTAGCCGAAGCGGCGCGGCGAGCGGGCCAGCCGGGCGACGATCGCGCTCTTGTAGACGCCATGCACGTCCACCACGACGTCGTACTTCTCGCGGCGCAACTCACGCACGGCGCGCAGGATGCCGCGCAGGTCCTTCCACTTCTTGCCGTTCTTCTTGAACTGCCGCAGCGGCGGCGCAATCACCCGGTCTACGCCGATGGCCCAGCGCGGAATGTCCGCGCACGAGGCGTCGGCCACCCAGTCGATGGCGGMGTCGGGATAGGCGCGGCGCAGGTCGGACACCAGCGGCAGCGTATGCACCATGTCACCGAGCGAGGTGATCTTGATCAGCAGGATTCGCTTCATGAAATCGGGGGCAGCGGATGGGCGCGCGGGCGATGGGGCCCGGGGCGCGAAGGCGCTAGTATGCCTGAGCCGCCCGGGCGGGCCGCGGTCGGACCTGCCATCCACACCCCCTACGCGCCCGGGGCGTCACAGGGCCAGTTCGCCCAGCCCGGCTCCCCCCTATTGCCAGACCGAGGCGTCCGGCACCACCGTGGCGAACCGGTCATTCAGCGCCGCCAGCGTGACCCGGTGCAGTTCGGCAGCTGCCAGCGGCTCCCCGCCGAGCGGATCGGGCAAATCCCGCGTGGCGCAGGCGCTGGCCACCAGCGTGACGCGGTAGCCGTGGTCGAGCGCCGACCGCACGGTGGCGCTGACGCACATATGGGTCTGGAAGCCGGCCACGATCAGTTCCTTTTTACCCAGCGCGGCCAGCCGGGMGTCCAGCTCGGTGCCGGCGAAGCTGTTCGGCAGCTGCTTGACCACGGTTTCCTCGCCAGGCGCGGGCTGGAGCCCCTCGATGATCGCGGCATACGGGCCGGCCGGGTCGAACGCGCCGCCGGCCTTGCCGTGATGCACCACATGGATCACCGGCGTGCCGTGGGCACGGGCGCGCGCCAGCAGGTCGGCACAGGCCGCCACGGCCTCGGGCATGCCGGTCAGCGGCAGCTTGCCATCGATGTATTCGCGCTGATGGTCGATCAGGACCAGCACGGCGGCTTCCCAGGCGGCAGGGGTGCGGCTGGCACCGGCGGCGTCGAGCAGCGTGAAGGGCGCGGACATGGGGCGGTTCTCCTGGTTGGGTATGCACGCAGCGTAGGGCAGGCTATGCTGTGCGCCAATTCGCCACGAACTCACACTCACTGTGCAAAAAAGCACAATCTCCTGGGACGACCTGCTCACGCTTTCCACGCTGATCCGGGCCGGCAGCTATTCGGCCTGCGCGCGGGAACTGGACATTACCCACGCCACGGCGATCCGACGCATCCGCCGGTTGGAGGCGGCGCTCGGCAAACCCGTGGCCACGCGCACCGACGGCACCTTCGTGCTGACCAGCGTGGGCCGCAATGCGCTGACGGCGGCGCGGCAGATGGAGCAATCGGCCGACCGCCTGCTGCGCGAGATGGAAGGCGCGAGCGCGGGGGTGTCTGGCGTGGTCCGTGTGGCGACCACGGCGGCGCTCGGCAGCGACTTCCTGACGCCCCGGCTGCCGTCGCTCTACGCGCAGAACCCCGATATGGAAGTCCGGCTCGAGGTGGACAACCGCGTCACCAGCCTCGCCCGGCGCCGCGCCCATATCGCCGTGCGGCTGAACCGCCCGCACGAGGGCGAACTGGTGGCCCAGCGCGCCGGCACGCTGCGCTTCGGGCTCTATGCCTCCGCACGCGGGCCGGTGGCCGACGACGCGCCGCTATGCGGCCTGCTCGACGAAGGCTTCACGCTCCCCGAAGTGGCGTGGCCGCAGTCCCTCGGCCGGCCGTTCTCGTTCCAGTCCAACAGCCTGCTTGGGGTGCGCGCCGCCGTGCGCGCCGGGCTCGGCATCGCCCTGCTGCCCCACTTCCTGGCCCACGACGATCCGGCGTTGCAACTGGTGCGCGAGGTGCCCGAGGTGATACGCGAGGTCTGGCTCGCCTACCCTGCCGAATTCCGGGGCGCCTCCCGCTTCCGGCCCGTGATCGACTGGCTGGCGGACACCCTCGCCGACTGCCCTTAACGCAACAACGCGCACCCCGGTCCACCATCGCCTGTTGCATCGGCACGACCCACGCGGCGCATGCGCCACCTCGTGTGGCATGCCGCACCAGATTGCCGAAAAGGCCGTCCGGCGCGGCCCTGCGGTCTGCTACGCTACGAATCGGTTGCCAGCCAAGGGGCGGGGGTTGTGGATCAAAGCCCGGCAGCCGATAAAACGGGTTCAGTGCAAATACCAAGAAGAGATTCATGCGGCACTCCTTGAAGTACCGGATGGCGATCGCCGCAGCCGGCGTGGTCACGGTCATTCTCGTGACGCGCGCTTGCTACGCCCAGTTCTATGCCTATGAAAGCCTGAAGACGCTGCTTCAGGCGCAGCAGGACACACTGGTCAAACTGGTCGCCGGCCAACTCGACGAAAAACTCGAATCCCGTGAGGTGGTACTGCGCCGCCTCGCGCGCACACTTGCGCCCCATCTGGACGAGACCCCGCGCCAGCAGTCGGCCCTGGCTACCGACGCTGTCGATATGCCCGAGAGCTTCAACGCCGTGTTCCTGGCCCGCCCGGACGGCACGCTCTCGTTCAGCACCGCCGTGCCGGAAGGCGTAAAGATGACCGTGGGCGAGCGCGACTATTTCCGCGCCATCGAACGTGGCGCCTCGTTCGCCGTGTCGGACCTGCTGCAGGGCAAGCACTCTGCCGCGCCGGGCGTCATCCTCGCCGTGCCGATGCGCGATACGGACGGCAAGCTGCGCGCCGTGGTGGGCGGCGTGCTGAACCTGTCGGCCAACAACTTCCTGCGCGAACTGGCGCACAGCCGCGTGGGCGTGACCGGCTACTACTGCCTGGTCTCCGCCGGCGCCAATCCGCGCTACGCGCTGCACCCCGAGGCGGACCGCGTGCTGGCGCCGGCCCATGCCCTCGGCGAAATGTGCGGCGCCGAGCAGGCCGAGTCCGACTGGGAAGTCTTCTGGCCCACTCAGCCCATCGTGTCGCGCTACCTGCTGTCGTCGAATGGCTGGGAGGTGGTAGCGGTGCTTCCGGCGGAGGAAGCCTATGCCCCGCTGATCGACGTCCGCCAGCGCACGGTCGTGATCGGCTTCTTTTCCCTGCTGATTACCGCCGCGCTGATGTGGCTGGTGATTCGCCGCCTGCTTGCCCCGCTCGAGCACCTGCACCGCACGGTGCGCCAACTGGCGATGCAGCCCGCCGCCGTCTCGGACCTGCCGGTGCGGCGCGACGACGAGATCGGCGAACTGGCCGGCTCATTCGCCGAGGTGCTGCACCAGCTTTCCGAGCGAGAGGCCGCGCTGAAGGCCGCCAAGGACCGTGCCGCCGCCAGCGAGAAGCGGATCGAGGCGATTGCCAACCATGTGCCGGACTTCGTCGCCTTCATCGACGTCAACGAACGCTTCGCCTTCGTGAACCAGGCCTACGCGCGCCACTTCGGCCTCCCTGCCGATCAGGTGGCCGGGCTGTCGCTGCGTGAGCTGTGGGGCACGCCGGAATATGTGGCGAATGCGCCCTATCTTGAAGAGGCCCGCGCCGGACGCGTGACCACCTTTACCCGCGAGTCGGCCGATGGGCTGGCGTGGGAGGTCACCTACCAGCCGGCGTGGAACGACGCCCAGGACACGGTGTCCGGCCTGCACATGTTCGCGCGCGACGTGACCGGGGAGCGCCAGAAGCTGCGCTCGCTGGAGGCACAGACCCTGTCCGACCACCTGACCGGCCTGCTCAACCGCAAGGGCTTCGATCGCCGGCTCAACGAGACCATGGCCCGCGCCGATGCCGGCGGCCACCGCGCGGCGCTGCTGCTGGTGGACCTGGACGACTTCAAGGCGGTGAACGACACCTACGGCCACCCGGTGGGCGACCGCCTGCTGGTGTCCTTCGCCGAACGGCTCGCCACCTGCGTGCGCAAGGGCGACGCGGTGGCCCGCATCGGCGGCGACGAGTTCGCCATCATCCTGGACAACGTATCGAACCCGGCCACCGTGGAACGGATTGCCCAGACCGTGGTGCAGGCCGCGCTGCGGCCCTTCCCCGTGGATGGCCTGACGCTCGTCTCCACGGCCAGCGTGGGCAGCGCCATCCATCGACCGGATACCGGCTCGTCGGTCAGCGAGTTGTTCATGCGGGCCGACATGGCGCTCTACGAGGCCAAGCGCCACGGCAAGGCCCGCCATGCCGCGCCGAATTGCGCGCCGGTTGGTGCCCCAACCGCCCCCGCCGGCGCGATGTCCGGAACCTGAAACGGAACGGTGGCGCCCCAACCGCTGGCGCCACCGTCMCTCCCCCCTACCGACTCACCGGTGCATCACCGCACGCGGCCTTCCYTCCACGCCTGGAGCAGCTTGTCATAGGCGATGGTCTCGCCCTTCGGCTTCTCGTTGTCCAGCTTCTTCCAAGGCGCGTGCTCGGTGCTCAGCCACTTGGCCGGGTCGCTCTTGGGGTTCAGCTTGGGCGCACAGTTGGTCATGCCGGCGCGCTGGAGCCGCGCCATTACCTGATCCATCTCCTCGGCCAGGTTGTCCATGGCCGCCTGCGGGGTCTTCTCGCCCGTCACCGCCGTGGCCACGTTCTTCCACCAGAGCTGGGCCAGCTTCGGGTAGTCGGGCACGTTGGTACCGGTCGGCGTCCAGGCCACGCGGGCCGGGCTGCGATAGAACTCGATCAGGCCGCCGTACTTGGCCGCGTTCTTGGTCAGGTAGTCGGTGTTGATGTCGCTCTCGCGGATAAAGGTCAGGCCCATCAGCGACTTCTTCAGCGAGACCGACTTGGCCGTCACGAACTGGGCGTAGAGCCACGCGCCCGCCAGGCGGTTGGGGTCGGTGTTCTTGAAGAAGGTCCAGGAGCCCACGTCCTGGTAGCCGTTCTGCATGCCCTGCTTCCAGTACGGCCCATATGGCGACGGCGCCATGCGCCACTTGGGCGAGCCATCGGCATTCACCACCGGCAGGCCCTTCTTGGTCATGTCCGCCGTGAAGGCCGTGTACCAGAAGATCTGCTGGGCGATCTGGCCCTGCGCGGGCACCGGGCCGGCTTCGGAGAAGGTCATGCCCATGGCCTGCTGCGGGGAGAACTTCTTCATCCATTCGATGTACTTGGTCAGCGCGTAGACCGCCGCCGGGCTGTTGGTGGCGCCGCCGCGTGAGACCGAGGCGCCTACCGGCGTGCACTTGTCCTCCGCCACGCGGATGCCCCACTCGTCCACCGGTATGCCGTTGGGCAGGCCCTTGTCGGCGGTGCCGGCCATCGACAGCCAGGCGTCCGTGAAGCGCCAGCCGAGCGAGGGGTCCTTCTTGCCGTAGTCCATGTGGCCGTAGACCTTCTTGCCGTCCAGCTCCTTCACATCGTTGGTGAAGAAGTTGGCGATGTCCTCGTAGGCCGACCAGTTGGTCGGCACGCCGAGGTCATAGCCGTACTTGGCCTTGAACTTGTCCTGCAGGTCCTTGCGGGCGAACCAGTCGGCGCGGAACCAGTACAGATTGGCGAACTGCTGGTCGGGCAGCTGGTACAGCTTGCCGTCCGGCGCCGTGGTGAACTTGGTGCCGATGAAGTCCTTCACGTCGAGGCCGGGATTGGTGAATTCCTTGCCGGCGCCGTTCATATAGTCGGTCAGCGGCAGGATCGCGCCATAACGGTAGTGGGTGCCGATCAGGTCCGAATCGGAGATCCAGCCGTCGTAGATCGACTTGCCGGACTGCATCGACGTCTGGAGCTTCTCCACCACGTCGCCTTCCTGGATCAGGTCGTGGTTGACCTTGATGCCGGTGATTTCCTCGAACGCCTTGGCCAGCGTCTTGGACTCGTATTCATGCGTGGTGATGGTCTCCGACACCACATTGATCTGGGTCACACCCTTGGCCTTGAGCTTGGCGGCGGCGTCGATGAACCACTTCATCTCGGCCATCTGCTTGTCCTTGGCCAGCGACGACGGCTGGAACTCGTTGTCCACCCACTTCTTCGCGGCGGCCTCGTCGGCTCGCGCCCCGCCGCATGCCAGCGTGGCCGCCATGGCCAGGGCCGACATCCCCAACTTCACGTGCACTTTCATCAGTGTCTCCTATTGGAATAATGGAATGATGGAACGGCAACGACTGCGCGCGCCGGCGGGCGTCAGCCACGGCGCATGACCACAAGCAGCACCACGGCCGCGATGGCCGCGCTGATCCAGATCGACGGTTCCTCCGCCAGCCCGAACCAGGTCTGCATCTTCTCGCCCAGCCCTACCCAGGCCAGGTTGATCCACGCGGCGAACATCAGCCCGATGAACAGCCGGTCGCCGCGCGTGGTGGCAATCGGCAGGAAGCCCTTGCGCATGACCGTGGGGGAGCGCGCCTCCCAGACCGTCATGCCGATCAACATCACCACCACCAGCGCGAAGAACACCGCCACCGGGGTGGTCCAGACCATCCAGCTCAACATGTGACGAACTCCTCTCTTTGACCGGGGCGCGCTACACGCGGCCCATGGCGAAGCCCTTGGCGATGTAGTGCCGCACGAACCAGATCACGATGGCGCCCGGCACGATGGTCAGCACGCCGGCGGCGGCCAGCACGCCCCAGTCCATGCCGGAGGCCGACACCGTGCGGGTCATGGTGGCGACGATCGGCTTGGCATTGACCGAGGTCAAGGTCCGCGCCAGGAGCAGTTCCACCCAGCTGAACATGAAGCAGAAGAACGCCGCCACGCCCACCCCGGCCTTGATCAGCGGCAGGAAGATGGTCAGGAAGAAGCGCGGGAACGAGTAGCCGTCCACATAGGCGGTTTCGTCGATCTCGCGCGGMACGCCGGACATGAAGCCTTCCAGGATCCAGACCGCCAGCGGCACGTTGAAGACCAGATGCGCCAGCGCCACGCCGAGGTGGGTGTCCATCAGCCCGATGGTGGTGTAGAGCTGGAAGAACGGCAGCAGGAACACCGCCGGGGGCGTCATGCGGTTGGTCAGCAGCCAGAAGAACACGTGCTTGTCGCCGATGAACTGGTAGCGCGAGAACGCGTAGGCCGCCGGCAGCGCCACGCTGATCGAGATCACCGTGTTCAGGGCGACGTAGATCAGCGAGTTGATATAGCCGGAGTACCAGGAGGCATCGGTGAAGATGGTCCGGTAGTGCTCGAGCGTGAACGACGCCGGCCACAGCGACAGCGTGGTCAGGATCTCCTCGTTGGTCTTGAACGACATGTTGACCATCCAGTAGATCGGCACGATGGCGAACAACAGGTAGACCACCAGGAACACCGGCCGCCATGCGCCGGCCCGGTTGCTGGCGTGTTGACTAGCCATGGGGCACCTCCTCCCCGCCGGACGTGCCGGCGCGCTGCATCCAGTTATAGAGGATGAAACAGGTCAGCAGGATGATCAGGAAGTAGACAATCGAGAACGCCGCCGCCGGCCCCAGGTCGAACTGGCCCACCGCCTTCTGGGTCAGGTACTGGGAAAGGAAGGTGGTGGCGTTGCCCGGCCCGCCGCCGGTCAGCACGAAGGGCTCGGTATAGATCATGAAGCTGTCCATGAAGCGCAGCAGCACGGCAATCATCAGCACGCCGCGCAGCTTGGGGAGCTGGATGTAGCGGAAGACGGCGAAGCGGCTCGCCCCGTCGATCTGGGCCGCCTGGTAGTAGGCGTCCGGAATCGCGCGCAGCCCGGCGTAGCAGAGCAGCGCCACCAGCGGGGTCCAGTGCCAGACATCCATCACCAGCACCGTGACCCAGGCATCCACCGCGCTGCCCGTGTAGTTATAGTCGAATCCCATCGCCTCCAGGGCGGCGCCGAGCAGGCCGATGTCGGTGCGGCCGAAGATCTGCCAGATCGTGCCGACCACGTTCCATGGAATCAGCAGCGACAGCGCGATGATGACCAGCACCGCCGACGCCCGCCAGCCCTTGGCCGGCATGGCCAGCGCCAGCAGGATGCCGAGCGGGATCTCCACCAGCAGCACGGCCAGCGAGAAGCCGAGCTGGCGAACCAGGGCGTCGTGCAGTTCGGCATCGCGCAGCACGGTGCGGAACCATTCCGTGCCGACGAACACGCGGCGCTCCGGCGAGATGATGTCCTGCACCGAATAATTGACGATGGTCATCAGCGGCAGGATGGCGGAGAACGCCACGCACAGCACCACGGGCAGCACCAGCAGCCAGGCCTTCTGGTTGACGGGCTTCATTGGACCAGTTCCTCGTTGATATAGAAGCAGGTGTGGCGATTGAAGACCGTGAGCCACGCCGTGTCCCCGGGGGCCAGGGTGGCCGCCTCGGTGCCGAGCCGGGCGCGCAGGATGCCGCCGGCCTGATCGCCCTCCCCCGCCACCGTGCCGGTGACGAGCCAGTACGTGCCGATGTCCTGCGCGCGCGTCACGCGCATCGGCATGGCCTGGGGGTCGTCGGCGGCGGCCAGTTGCAGGTACTCGGGCCGCACCCCCACCTTGAAGGTGCCGGCGCCCTCCAGCGAGGCGCCGATGCCCGCCGGCAGCTCCGGCATGTAGCGGCGCCCGGCCACCTCGATGGCGCCGTTGCGCCACGTCCCCGGCAGGAAGTTCATGCCCGGCGAGCCGATGAAATTGCCGACAAAGGTATGCGCGGGCCGCTCGAACAGCGCATCGGCAGCGCCCACCTGCACCGCCTTGCCGCGCGACATCACCACCACCTGATCGGCGAAGGTCAGCGCCTCGGTCTGGTCGTGCGTCACGTAGATCAGCGTCAGCCGGAATTCGTGATGGATTTCCTTGAGCTTGCGCCGCAGCTGCCATTTCAGGTGCGGATCGATCACGGTCAGCGGCTCGTCGAACAGGATGGCCGAGACGTCCTGCCGCACCAGCCCGCGCCCGAGCGAGATCTTTTGCTTGGCGTCCGCCGCCAGCCCGCTCGCGCGACGGTCCAGCGAAGCCGACAKGTCTAGCATTTCGGCGACTTTGCCCACCCGCTCCTTGACCTGGGCCGCCGGCACACCGCGATTGCGCAGCGGAAAGGCCAGGTTCTCGCCGACAGTCATCGTGTCGTAGATCACCGGAAACTGGAACACCTGGGCGATGTTGCGCGCCTGCGGGGTGGCGGCGGTCACGTCCTGGCCATCGAACTGGATCGTGCCCTGCGAGGGCCGCAGCAGGCCGGACACGCAATTCAGCAGCGTGGTCTTGCCGCAGCCGGAGGGCCCGAGCAGCGCGTAGGCGCCGCCATCCTCGAAGGTGAAGCGCAGCGGCAGCAGCGCGTAGTCCTCATCGGTCTTGGGTTCGGCGACGTAGGAATGGGCGAGGTCGAGGTCGATCCTGGCCATCTCAGCCACCCGTCTCGGTGATGGGCGTGCTGACCACATCGGCCAGCGCGCCGGGCCGCTGGGGCGCATGGATGCGCAGGCCGGCGGCGTCGAACAGGTAGAGATGGGCCGGCTCCAGATGCAGCGAGAGCGGCGCGCCGAGTTTCAGATCGAGCACCCCGGCGAACTGCGCCACGAGGTTGCCCATCGCCGTATCGAGGTGGACGAAGGTGTCGGAGCCGGACAGTTCGGCCAGCGCCACCTTGCCCGGCACCGCCACCGCGCCGGGCACGGCGGCCAGCCGCAGCGCGKCGGCGCGCACGCCCACCGTGACCGGGCCATCGGGCGCCTGCACGTCGGGGAGCGGAATCACGATGTTCCCGGCCAGCGTTACGCGGCCCGCTTCCAGCCGGCCTTCGACGAGGTTCATCGGCGGATCGCTAAACGCCCGCGCCACGCGCAGCGAGGCGGGATAGTGGAAGACCTCGGGGGTCGGACCGTACTGGAGCAGTTCGCCGGCATCGAGCACCGCCGTGTAGCCGCCGAGCAGCAGCGCCTCGGCCGGTTCGGTGGTGGCGTAGATGACCGTGGCGTCGCCATGGGCGAACAGCTGGGTCAGCTCCTCGCGCAGTTCCTCGCGCAGCTTGTAGTCGAGGTTGACCAGCGGCTCGTCCAGCAGCATCAGCGGCGCGTTCTTGGCCAGCGCCCGGGCCAGCGCCACGCGCTGCTGCTGGCCGCCGGACAACTCCGCCGGGTAGCGCGCCAGCAGGTGGTCGATGCGCAGCCGGCCGGCGATTGCGCGGACCTGGGTGTCCAGCTCCGGCCCGCGCACGTTGCGCAGCCGCAGCGGCGAGGCGATGTTGTCGAAGACGGTAAGCGAGGGGTAGTTGATGAACTGCTGGTAGACCATCGAGACATTGCGCTCGCGCACCGGCACGCCGGTCACGTCGGTCCCGTCGGCCAGTACCCGGCCCGCGCTGGGCTTGTCCAGCCCCGCCATGACCCGCATCAGCGAGGTCTTGCCCGCCTGGGTGGCCCCAAGGAGAATGGTCACGGCCCCGCGTACAGGCGCCAGTGACATCGGATAAAGATAGGCTTGCGATCCCACCTGCTGCGCAACGCCGTCCAGGCTCAGTTGCATCCGGTCTCCATCGGTTCGATTCGTGTTCGAACTGCATTGGCGTGCTTGTTCGATCACATTCAGAACCGTGACCGAGGGGCACTATTCATGGCATCCCGCTCGTTTTAGCAAATAAACGAACACAAAACAATCGTGCAGTGCATCATTTGTTTTCGTTTGTGTTTGAACTAGAATGCGGCACATGACGCTCAATCCCCGCCAGACCGCCCTGCTCGAGGAAGTCCGCAACCAGGGCTTTGCCTCCATCGACGAACTCGCGCGCAAGTTCGGCGTGACGCTGCAAACCGTGCGGCGCGATGTGAATCTGCTGGCGGAAAACGGCATGCTCGCGCGTTTTCATGGCGGCGTGCGGATGGATGGGTCCACCACCGAGAACATCGCCTACCGGCAGCGGCAGGTGCTGCATGCCGAGGGCAAGGTGCGCATCGCGCGGGCCGTGGCGGCGGCGGTGCCGGAAGGCTGCTCGCTGATCCTGAACATCGGCACGACGGTGGAGGAAATTGCCCGCGCGCTGATGCATCACCGCGGGCTGCGCGTCATCACCAACAACCTGCACGTGGCCAATATCCTGGCCGACAACCCCGATTGCGAGGTCATCGTGGCCGGCGGCGTGCTGCGCTCGCGCGACCGGGGCATCATCGGCGAGGCCACGGTGGAGTTCATCCGCCAGTTCAAGGTCGATATCGGCCTGATCGGCATCTCGGGCATCGAGACCGACGGCACGCTGCGTGACTACGATTTCCGCGAAGTGAAGGTGGCGCGCACGATCATGGAGCACTCGCGCGAGGTGTGGCTCGCGGCCGATGCCAGCAAGTTCAACCGTCAGGCGATGGTGGAACTGGCGCCACTCTCCAGCATCGACCGCCTGTTCACGGACGAGCCGCTACGGCCGCCGTTTGTGCAGATGCTGGCGGACAGTGGAGTGAATTGTGTGGTGGCGGACGGGGAATGAAGCGGGGGCGGTGTCCTTGACCGGCGCCGTCCCTCTCCCCCGACCCCTCTCCCGGAGGGAGAGGGGAGGAACACCCTCGGCCTGTCACGCGCTGCCGGTTTGCTCCTCTCTCCCGCTTGCGGGAGAGGGGCCGGGGGAGAGCGTCAGCGCCCCTTGGTGCGATACCGTCCGTTTACTTKAAGACGACGGTCTTGTGCCCGTTCACCAGGATGCGGTGTTCGGCATGCCACTTGACCGCGCGGGCCAGCGCCACGCATTCCACGTCGCGGCCGACGGCGGTCAGTTGCTCGGGGTCCATGCTGTGGTCCACGCGCTCGATTTCCTGCTCGATGATCGGGCCTTCGTCGAGGTCGGCCGTCACATAGTGCGCCGTGGCGCCGATCAGCTTCACGCCCCGGTCGTGCGCCTGGTAGTACGGCTTGGCGCCCTTGAAGCTCGGCAGGAAGGAATGGTGGATGTTGATCGCGCGGCCGGCCAGCTTGCGGCACAGGTCGTCGGACAACACCTGCATGTAGCGCGCCAGCACCACCAGATCGATGTTCTGGTCACGCACCACCTCGAACACGCGCGCTTCCTGCGCGGACTTCTGCTCGGCGGACGCGTTCATCAGCGGCAGGTGGAAGAACGGCACGTCGTACGACGCGGCGAGCTGGTAGAAGTCACGATGGTTCGAGACGATCGCGGCGATCTCCACCGGCAGCCCGCCCGCCTTGGCGCGGAACAGCAGGTCGTTCAGGCAGTGGCCGATCTTGGACACCATAATCATCACGCGCGGCTTCACGGTGGCGTCGAATACATCCCACTGCATGCCGAACTGGTCGCCGACCGGCGCGAAGGCCTGGCGCAGCGCGGCGAGGTCCGGGCCGCCGGGGGCGGGCATGAAATGCACGCGCATGAAGAAACGGCCCGTGAATTCGTCGCCGTACTGGTCGGAATCGACAATATTGCAGCCGTGCTGGAACAGCAGGCCGGAAACAGCATGAACAATGCCCGGCTGGTCCGGGCACGAAAGGGTAAGGATAAATCCGGTGGCGCTCATCGTAGGCAAATCGGGCAAATCATCATGTGGCAGGCCGGCACCGTGATGCGCAGCGAGGCTGGGGCGGGTCAGGCTGGGGGCGCGCTGGGCGTCCAGCCGCGCCGGATAAGCGTATCCAGCGTCACCAGCGTGGCATCCACGGTCATGGCGCGGTCCGCCATGATAGCAAGCAATGCGCCCGGCTCGATACGCCGGTGCTCGGCCACCTCCCCGTCGCGGTTCACCGGCACGAAGTCCGGCGGCAGCGTCAGGTCATATATGTATACGTGCTCCCACTGCACACCCTCGGGGATCTCGCGCAGTACCTCGATCACGCCGTGGGGCGCGGCCCGGCCCGCCAGATCGGGCGGAATGCCGGATTCCTCGTCGCATTCCCGGATCAGCGTTTCGAGCGGATGGCTGCCGTGGGGCATGCCGCCGGCCACGAGGTTGTCCCACATGCCGGGGTCGACCGATTTGCTCTCGCTGCGGCGGGAAATCCACATCGCCCGCTCGCCGGCGATGATCCCGTTCATGTGCGAGGCGAAGGTCAGCAGCCCGAGGAAGCGCGCTGCAGCGCGCTCCACCACGGCGAACGCCGGCGCGGCGAGGGCCGGGGTGATCGCGAACAACTCGTTGCGCCAGCCGCGCACGTGGCCGGCGTCGGCCAGTTGCCGTGCCAGCGTGGCCAGCGCCGCGCTGCGGGTCTCGAAGGTGGTGCAGGCGGGGAGCAGCGTCACGGCGTCCGGCTCGCCCGCGGAGCCATCGCCCAGCATGCCGGGGATGCGCCGCAACAGTTCCGCATGGACGCGGGGCATCCACCCCACCTGCTGTCCGGCCACGGTCAGCCGCAAGTGGGCGGCGGGCTCGAACGGGCTGCGCGCGGTCACGCCGGCGCGCACCACACTCACGATATCTGACGGTTGGAACAAGGATTCGGCCATGGCAGCGATGTCTGGCCGGCAAACCCGGCCGCAATTCAATTCCGGATGGAACGCATGACCCCGACGCCTTCATCGCAGCAGCCCCAGTACGTGCTGGCCCTCGACCAGGGCACCAGCAGCTCGCGCGCCATCCTGTTCGATCACGCCGGCAATGTGGTGCGGATCGCCCAGCGCGAGTTCCGGCAATATTATCCGCATCCCGGGCACGTCGAGCACGATCCCTATGAAATCTGGCAGTCGCAGCTGGCCGTGGCCCACGAGGTATTGGGCGATGCCGGCGTCAGCGGCACCCAGATCCGCGCCATCGGCATCACCAACCAACGCGAGACCACCGTGCTGTGGGACCGCAAGACCGGCGAGCCGGTGGGCCGCGCGCTGGTCTGGCAGGACCGCCGCACCGCGCCGATGTGCGAAGCCTTGCAGGCCGAGGGCCACGGCGACACCTTCCAGCAAAAGACCGGCCTGATCATCGACGCCTATTTCTCGGGCACCAAGCTGCGCTKGATGCTCGACCACTACGAAGGCGCCCGTGCCCGCGCCGAACGCGGCGAACTGGCCTTCGGCACTGTCGATAGCTGGCTGATCTGGCAATTGACCGATGGCAAGCGCCACGTGACGGATGTGTCGAATGCATCACGCACGCTGCTGTTCAACATCCACGATTTCCGCTGGGACGACGAACTGCTCGGCCTGCTCGACATTCCGCGCAGCCTGCTGCCGGAGGTGGCGCCCTCCAGCGGCGAGGTGGCGCGCACCTCGGCCCGGCTGTTCGGCACCGAGATCCCCATCGCAGGCATCGCCGGAGACCAGCAGGCGGCCACCTTCGGTCAGGTCTGCTTCTCGCCCGGCATGGCGAAGAACACCTACGGCACCGGCTGCTTCATCCTGATGAACGCCGGAAGTCAGCCCGTGACCTCGCGCAACCGGCTGCTGACGACGATTGGCTGGCAGATCGGCAACGACACGCAATATTGCCTCGAAGGCGGCGTGTTCATGGGCGGCGCCACGATCCAGTGGCTGCGCGACGGCCTGAAGCTGATCCAGAGCGCGCCCGAGGTGGAGCCGCTCGCGCGGCAGTGCGAGGACACCGGCGGCGTGGTGCTGGTGCCGGCCTTCGCCGGGCTCGGCGCGCCACACTGGGACCCCTTCGCGCGTGGCACCATCGTCGGCATCACGCGGGGCACCGGCGGGCCGCATATCGCCCGTGCCGCGCTGGAATCGATCGCCCTGCAAAGCGTGGATGTACTCGACGCGATGCAGAAGGACGCCGGCATCGCGCTGGCCGAGCTGCGGGTGGATGGCGGCGCCTCGCGCAGCGACCTGCTGATGCAGATGCAGGCCGACCTGCTCGGCACGCCGGTGGTGCGCCCCCGCGTGACCGAGACCACCGCGCTGGGCGCCGCCTATCTGGCCGGGCTGGCCACCGGCTACTGGGCCGATACCGAAGAGATTGCGCGCCAGTGGCAGGTGGAGCACCGCTTCGAGCCACGCCTCTCCGCCGATGAGCGCGCGCAGCGGCTGGGCCGCTGGCACCGCGCCGTGGACCGCGCCCGTGACTGGGCGCGCGACGACGCGCCGGCCGCCTGACCGCGCCTCACCACGCGACCCATCGCCAAACTTCGCCGACATACGATCGATTTGCACCGAACCACCATGCCCACACCCGCCCTCCCCATCCAGCCCCCCTCGCGCGCCGCCCTGCTCGACACCCTGCGGCGCGAGGCCCGCTGGGACGTCATCGTCATCGGCGGCGGCGCCACCGGGCTCGGCACGGCCGTGGACGCCGCGTCGCGCGGCTATCGCACCCTGCTGCTGGAGGCGGCCGACTTCGCCAAGGGCACATCAAGCAAGGCCACCAAGCTCGTGCACGGCGGCGTGCGCTACCTGGCCCAGGGCAACATCAGCCTGGTACGCGAGGCGCTGCACGAGCGCGGCCTGCTGGCCCGCAACGCGCCGCACMTGGTCTGGCCGCTGGGCTTCGTGGTGCCGGCCTACCAGATGTTCGACCAGCCGTTCTACGGCATCGGCCTCAAGGTGTACGACATGCTGGCGGGCAGCCTGAACCTGTCCGGCAGCCGCTGGCTGAACCATCGGGAGACGCTGGAGGCCGCGCCCACGCTGGCCGAACACGTCGGCGGCCGGCCGCTGCGCGGCGGCAACCTCTACTTCGACGGCCAGTTCGACGATGCACGGCTGGCCGTGGCGCTGATGCGCACGCTGTTCGACGTGGGCGGCACGGCGGTCAACTACATGCGCGTGACCGGGCTCTCGCAGAAAAACGGCGTGATCACCGGCGTGACCGCGCAGGATGCCCTCGATGGCAATGGCAATGGCAACGGCGAAGGCAGCGAGACCTTCCCGCTGCGCGCGGACTGCGTGATCAATGCCACGGGGGTGTGGGTCGATGCCGTGCGGCAGATGGAGGACGGGCAGGCGCGGACCATGGTGGCGCCGAGCCAGGGCGTGCACCTGACCATCCCGCGCAGCTTCCTGCCCGGCGACCGCGCGATCCTGATTCCGAAGACCGATGACGGCCGGGTGCTGTTCGTCGTGCCCTGGAACGGCCACACCATCGTCGGTACCACCGACACGCCGCGCCACGACCTGCCGCTGGAGCCCCGCGCGGGCGCCGATGACGTCGATTTCATCCTGGAGACGGCGGCGCGCTACCTGTCCCGCGACCCCACGCGCGCCGACGTGACCAGCGTCTGGGCCGGCCTGCGGCCGCTGGTCAAGGCGACTGGCGAGGCGTCCACGGCCTCGCTGTCGCGCGAACATACGATTTTGGTGTCGAAGGCTGGCCTGATCACGGTCACCGGCGGCAAGTGGACCACCTATCGCAAGATGGCCGAGGACGTGGTGGAAACGGCGATCCAGCGCCAGCTACTGCCCGCGGCACCGGGCCGCACGGCCGATCTGCCGCTGCACGGCGCCACCGGCCTGCCGGCGGACCTGCCCGCGCCGGGCTCCGGGTCGCCAGACCGCTACTACGGCGCCGACCTGCCGCTGGTGCACGCGCTGCCCGGCGCCGACGTCCTGGTGGTGCCCGAAACCGGCCTGACCGAGGCCCACGTCCGCTTTGCCGCCCGCCACGAACTGGCCCGGCGCGTGGAAGACGTGCTGGCCCGCCGCAACCGCGCGCTGTTCCTGGACGCCCGCGCAGCACTGGCAGGCGCCCCGCGGGTGGCCGCCATCCTGGCCGAGGAACTCGGGCACGACGCGGCCTGGCAGGCGCGCGAACTGGAGAGCTTTGGCGCGCTGGCGAAGGGGTACCTGCTATAAAGGCGCAGCTGGCGCCAAGACTTGGGCGATAATGCCGGGTATCGCATCAGGGAGAACACCATGGACGAGATTGACGATCTGTCCGATCTGCCGATGCCCCGGTTCATCTGGGGCTTCGCTGTCATCGCCGGCAAGGGCGGCGAGATCATGCATGACGAATTTGAATATTTGACCCACACGCGCAGCCCGCGCTTCACGTGCCGTGTGGTGGAGCTGGAGGACATGCCGGCGGACAGCGAGGAGTCCGGCATCGACGGCCGCCTCGTGCATTACGACGAGCCGGACCGCCTGTTCTACATCACCGACGCCGGGCTGGCGCTGGTGAACTTCCAGCTGTTTGACAGCTTGCCCGAGAAAGGCAAGCTCAAGAAGGTCTGCGACGAAGCCATCACCAACTGGCTGCTGCGCCGCGATTTCCTCGACGACGAGGAAGACGAAGGCTAAAGCCTTCAGCGCCCCTCTTCCACAGGGAGAGGGGCCATCCCAGCTTCAGGCGGTCACGCCCGCCAGCCCCTTTTCCAGCACTTCGGCCATCAGGCCGTTCATGCCGCCCGGGTGCTCCTTGGCGAGTTCCTGCAGGCGCGTCGCCAGTTTCCCTTCCAGTTTGCATGCAAACGGCACCAGGCCGGCCTGCTGGTCGAGCTTGCGCTGCTCGCGCCGGGCGAGCGTTGCCGCCTGACCCGCGCCACCGCCACGCACCGCCGCAGCGTGCTTCATCTCATGGGCGATCTTGAGGCCTTTGTTCTTTTCCAGGTCCGTCTTCTTCACGGGAATTTGTCCGAGGGGAATTAAGTAAGGGCGCCATTGTACCGGGGCGGGCCGGGTGGCCGGTTTATTCCGGCTGCACCGTGATCAGGCCCGACGCCACGCGTTCGATCTCGCAATAGACCGGCAGCGCCTCCAGCGGCCCGGTGCAGCCTACGCCCGAGGCCTGGCCCGCATCCGCGCCCGGGGGCAGGAACACAAACGCCATGCCGGGCTGCCAGCCCGGATGCCGACGCAGGCTGTCGTTGAGGATGTCGAGATACTGCGCACGCGAGAAGACCTGCTTTGCCATGTCTCATGCCTCCGGGTGGAATCATCTCGCGGAAATCCTAGCATGGCGCCCCGCGCGGCAGTTACCGCATGATGAGAAGACCGTGACTCAGCACTCGCCTTTCTTGGCGTGGCCCGGCGGGCAGCCCTTGCCGCCCTTGTCCTTGTGCTTGCCGTGGTCGCCCGGCCCCTGGTTCCAGCGCTCCGGCTGCATCACCCAGCCATTGCTCGCCTCCACCCAGCGCGGCGACTCGTAGACATAGCCCGGCCGATCCTTGGCCCACTTGCCCTGCTTCCACTTGTGCTTGTGACCGTGGTCGTCCCAGGCCCAGTAGCCGGGCTGCCAGACATAGCCGGGGCGCGGCGCGGGCACGGCCTCGTAGATCGGGGCCGGCGGCGGGGTGCCGATGCCGATATTGATATTGACCTGCGCCATCGCCGCCGGCGCGAACGCCAGGGTGGCTGCGAGCAGCGTCGCGCCTGTCATGGCGCGGACGAGATGGCGTTGGACCTGGTCTTGAAGCCTGGGCATTCCTTCTCCTTCTATCTGTCTTCGGGTTTTCGATGGCAAACAGGCAGCAGCGGGCACGGACCGATGGGGCCCGCCTTGCGAAAGGATATCGGGAAACGAGGTGGCGTGACAGTCACCGGGCACGCCGGATGAGCGACCGTCAGTGATCGGCGGCCATCGCCTTGAGCTGGGCGTCGCCGGCCACGCGCGCGGCGTCGGCCGTGGTGAACGTGTCGTCGGACACAATGGTGCGCCGGACCTGCTGGGCGCTGAAGTCCACCAGCGCAATGATCCAGACATAGCGCCCTGCCTGCGGCGCGGTCTGCACGAACGCCTTCACTTGCCCTTTTTGTTGCGATTGGGATTCGGTTGCCATGGTGCCCTCCGTGGAMAAACGCGTTCAAACGACTCTAGCACATCCACATGGGCGCGCCCGCTACAGTTTGCCGGCCCGGTGCCGACATCCCAATGGACCCCACCCTACTGGCCCCCACCCCCACCCCCACCCCTGCCCGTGCCGCGCGCCAAGTCTCTGTCCCTCCTGCTGCCCGCCTTGCCGATGCTCGCCGCGCTGCTGCTGGCCACGCCCCGGCTGGCCGCGCACGACCTGGCACCGGCCGCCCCGGCGCTGCCGCGCCCGGAGGCCGTGGCGCGCGTGGTCATGTCCCTGCTCGGCTACGCGCGCTGGCCCGTGGAGCGCGACACCCTGCGGCTCTGCGTGGACCCCGTCGCGCGCTATGCCGGCAAGCTGATGGAGGGCGGCGCGCTCTCCACAGGCCGGCTGGTGGCCACGCGGCAGCTCGATCCGATGGCCAGCAACCCGGCGCCCGACTGCGACGCGCTCTATGTCGGCGCGATGTCCGCCCCGCGTCGCGAGAAGATCTCGGCCGACCTGACCGGCCGCCCGGTACTGATCATCGCCGAGGAAGACTTCGAATGTGACGCAGGCAGCATGTTTTGCCTCAATGTCCGCGAGCGGCAGGTCTCGTTCCGCGTCAACCTCGATGCCCTCGGCCGCAGCGGCATCCACGTCCACCCCGGCGTGCTGCAGCTGGGTCGCCGCAAGGCGCCGGCATCATGACCCGCGCCGCCCGGCCGTCGCTCTATGGCACCCTGCGCCGCTTCCACCTGAGCGTGGCGCTGATCGCTGTCTTCACGGCCGGCACCACGCTCACCGGCCTGGGCTTGACCGCGCTGCGCGACTATGCCGACCACAACCTGCGGCTGGTGGCGCGCTCCATCGCCTATACGGTGGAGGCGCCGATCGTGTTCCGCGATGAAGCCGCCGCCGCCGAGACCCTGGCGATGATCGCCGCCAGCGAAGACGTGACCGCGGCCTGGATTTTCGATCGGGACAGCCAGCCGGTGGCCAGCTGGCATCGCCATGGTTCGGCGCGCTTCCCAGACCTGCACCAGTTCGCCCGGGACCTGCTGACCTCGGGCCCGGTGGACCAGCCGGTCTTCCACGAATCCCAGCAGGTGGGCAGCGTGCGCGTGGTCGGCGACCCCGTGGCGCTGCTCCACTTCCTGCTCAAAGGCATGCTCGGGTTGATGGCCTGCCTGCTGCTGACGGCGGTGGGCGCGCACTACCTGTCCAGCCGCATGCTCGTGCACATCATCGATCCGGTGCGCAGCCTGATGCGCGTGGCCCATGCGGTGCGATCCGAACGCGCGTTCGGCCAGCGCGTGCCGCCGGCGCGCATCGACGAACTCAATGCGCTGGGCGAGGATTTCAACGTGCTGCTCGACGAACTGGAGGCCTGGCAGGGACAGTTGCAGCACGAGAACCGCTCGCTGGCACATCGCGCCACGCACGACAGCCTGACCGGCCTGCTGAACCGCGCCGCCTTCACCGAGGCACTCGACCAGGCCGTGCGCAGCGCGGCGGCGCTGGGCCAGCGCGTGGCCGTGCTCTATCTGGACAGTGACGATTTCAAGGGCATCAACGACCGCCACGGCCATGCCGTGGGGGACACGGTGCTGGTGGGCATCGCCCAGCGCATCCGGGCCTGCCTGCGCGAGACCGACCGCGCGGCCCGGCTGGGCGGCGATGAGTTCGCGGTGCTGCTGGGAACCTTGCGGGAGGCCGACGACGCCGTGCTGACCGCCCAGCGCATCCTGGCGGCGATGACCGAGCCGTTCGGCGTGGCGGGCGGGGCGAGCATCGGGGCGACGCTCAGTATCGGGGTGGCGGTCTATCCGGTGCACGCGCGCGGCGGTACCGCGCTGCTGCATGCGGCGGACGCCGCGATGTACGGCGCCAAGCGCCAGTCCGGCGCCACCTGGCGCTACGCAGAGGCGGTGGCGCCGGCCTGAGCCGCACCATCCGCCATCCACAATCCTCAGTCGCCGAACGGGTTCGGCGCGGTGGAGACCGGCTCGTCGGTCAGGTCGAACTCGTCCCGGACGTCATCCACGACATTGCGGATGGCGGCTTCGAAGCCGCGTGCATTGCCGAAGCGGGCCATGTCCCAGTTCCGGCCGCGCACATCGCGCGGGTGCGGCTGCGGGTCCGGCACCTGGATGTGTCGGCCTTCGTCGGCAATCTCGTCGATCTGCTGGACCCGCCGGCTCACCTCTTCCATGATGACGCGCCGGCTGCGCTCGCGCTTGGCCATGACTGGCCTCCTCTCGGTGGTTCGTCCGCGGCCATCCTAGCACGGGCACGCCGTGCGTTATAGCGCTGCCTTGGCCGCCTGGTAGGCCGCGTAGAGGCGCTGGAACACCGGGCCGGGCTTGCCGTTGCCGATGGCGCGGCCGTCGAGCGTGACCACCGGCAGCAGCTCCTTGCTGGCCGACGACAGCATGACTTCGTCCGCCGCGAAAACCTCGTCGCGCGAGATGCGGCGCGAGGTGAACGAGATGTCCATGGCGGCGCAGAGTTCCTCCATCAGGCCGTAGCGGATGCCTTCCAGGATCAGGTTGTCCTTCGGCGGGGCCACCACGCGACCCTGCTGCACCAGCCACACGTTCGACGCCGAGGCCTCGGTGAGCTGGCCGTCGCGGAACTGGATCGCCTCGGTCACGCCGTTGGCGGCGGCTTCCTGCGCAGCCAGCACGTTGCCGAGCAGCGAGGTGGACTTGATCTGGCAGTTCAGCCAGCGGCGGTCTTCCATCGTCACGCAGGCCACGCCCTGCTCCACCGCCGACGCCGGTGGCAGCGCCATCGGGTTGGTCATGATCAGCACGGTCGGCGTGACCGCTTCCTTCGGGAACGCATGTGCCCGCTTCGCCACGCCGCGCGTGACCTGCATGTAGACCATCTGGTCCGACAGGCCGTTGGCCTGGACCACGCGGCCGATCAGCGCGAGCCATTCGGCTTCGGTATAGGGATCGTCGATGCCGATGGCCGCCAGGCTGCGCTTCAAACGCGCCAGATGCTGCGCGCCCCGGAACGGCTTGCCGTTGTAGAGCGGGATCACTTCATAGATGCCGTCGCCAAAGATGAACCCGCGGTCGAGGACGGGAATGCGGGCTTCGGACAACGGGAGCAGGTCCCCGTTCAGGTAGACGATGGCTTCGGACATGGCGCGATGACGGCGATGAGGGTAGGAGATTGTCATTCTTCCACATGGCGCTTCCTCCCCTTATGCAAATTGTGCATCGACGCTGCACCATTTCTCGCCAATCCGCGCCCGTATGACGCCAAACGCTTGACCCGTTCGCGCAAACAGGAGCCACTGAATTCAATCTTTTGCCCGAATGCGGCGATGTGAATTGAATTCTTTTTAATTCACGATCCACGCCMCGCACCACCTCGTAATTCGCCGAAAACTGCGTGCTATATTCGTCACGCAGTCCCGTGAGCGCGGCGCTTCGGTCTTCTTTGATGGTGCGGCTGCGCCACCTTCACAGGGCACTCGATATGACTCTTCTCGTGTCAGACCTGCGCTGTGGCGGCAAACGGCTCGCCATGCTGTGCATGGCCGCAGGTGCCGCGTCCGCGATGGCGCAAACGCCAGCCCCGGCCCCTGCGGCAACGGCAGCTTCGAGCCCGGCAGCCGCTGCACCGGCCCCGGGCCGCACCCAGGTGCTCACGCTGGCCCAGATGGGCGCCAACCAGCCCATCCCGCTGCGCGGCGTGGACCCCGACCGCACGCTGAACATCGGCGTGCGCCTCGATGAAGTGGTCACGGCCGCCAGGCTCAAGCTGGTCTTCACCTACTCGCCCTCGCTGGTCTATCCGCTCTCCCACCTGAAGATCCGCCTCAACGACGAAGTCGTGGCCACCCTGCCGCTGGAGAAGKAGCAGGCGGGCCAGCAGATCACGCGCGAGATCGACCTCGACCCGCGCTACTTCACGGACTTCAATCGCCTGAACGTGCAGATGATCGCCCACTACACGGTCGATCACTGCGAGGACCCCTACCACTCCAGCCTCTGGGCGGACATCAGCCCGGCCACCACGCTGACGCTGACCAAGCTGCCCGTCACGCTGCCGGACAACCTCGCGCTGCTGCCCGCCCCGTTTTTCGACCGCCGTGACAACAGCCGCGTCACCGTGCCCTTCGTGCTGCCAGCCAATGCCGATGCGGCCACGCTGCAGGCCGCCGGCGTGGTGTCGTCCTGGCTCGGCGCGCTGGCCAGCTATCGGGAGCTGCGCTTCCCGTCACGCAGCCAGCCGCCCGCCGATGCCCACGCCGTTGTCTTTGCGATGCCGAACGCCATCCCGGCGGGCCTCCAGTTGCCCGAGATCCAGGGCGCCTCGGTCAGCGTGATGCCGAATCCGTCGAATCCGGCGCGCAAGCTGCTGGTGCTCGCGGGCCGCAATCCGCAGGAACTGCAGGTGGCGGCCAATGCGCTGGTGCTTGGCAAGGCTGCCATGGCGGGCAACCGCGCCGGCGTGCAGTCGGTGGAACTCGGCAAACCGCGCAAGCCCTACGACGCGCCGGCCTGGGCGCCGGTGGACCGCCCCGTGCTGTTCAAGGAACTCGTCACGGACCCGCAGCAGCTCCAGGTAGGCGGCGCCAGCCCCGAGCCGATCCGGGTGAACCTGCGCGTGCCGGCCGACCTGTACGGCTGGAACGACCGCGCCGTGCCGATGAACGTGAGGTACCGCTACACCGCGCCGTCCACCTACAACGACTCGGTGCTCAGCGTCGATATCAACGAGCAGCTCGTGCGCTCGTACCGGCTCAAGCCGCTGACCGCGCAGAACGACGAGAGCCTGGTCAGCGTGCCGCTGATCTCGGGCGGCAGCGCGTCCGTCAGCAACGAAATCCTGATCCCGGCCTTCCGCGTGGGCAGCAACAACCAGATGCAGTTCCGCTTCCACATGGACTCGCAGAAGACCGGCCTGTGCGCGTCCACGGCGGCCAACGTGGCGCGCGCGGCGGTCGACCCCGATTCGTCGATCGACTTCAGCGGCTTCTCCCACTACGCCGCGCTGCCCAACCTCGCCTTCTTCGCCAACAGCGGCTATCCGTTCACCCGGCTGGCGGACCTGGCCGATACCGCCGTGGTCATGCCGGACGCCCCGAGCGCGCTCGACCAGGAGGCGATGCTGACGCTGCTCGGCCACATGGGCAAGTGGACCGGCCTGCCGGCGCTGCGCGTGGCGGTGGCGCCGGCCAAGGCCATCGACACCGTGAAGGACCGCAACCTGCTGATGGTGGGCACGGGCAGCGCCGGCGAGATCCTGGCGCAGTGGGGCAAGTCCCTGCCGATCCTGGTCCAGCAGGGCCGCACCGAAATCACGCTGCGCGACCAGCGCGGCGGGGCGTGGACCAACTGGCTCAGTGGCGAGGCAGACCACAACGTGTCACCCGCCGGGCGCGCCATCCTCTCGGCCGATGGTCCGCTGGCGGCGCTGATCGGCTTCGAGTCACCGTACGCGGCGCAGCGCAGCGTGGTCGCCGTGACCGCCACCGCGCCGGAGAACGTGCGCGATGTGCTCGATGTGCTCGAGGACGCCGGCAAGGTCGCCCAGATCCGCGGCGACCTCACCGTGGTCCGCCAGCGCGAGGTGGAGGGGCTGCGCCTGGGCGAGCGCTACTACGTCGGCACCCTGCCCTGGTATGCGCGCGTGTGGGTGCGCATGGCGGACCACCCGGCGCTGCTGGCCATCGCCGGCCTCGTCGCCGGGCTGCTGGTGGCGCTGACCCTGTTCTGGGCGCTGGGCCGGATCGCGGCACGCCGCAACGGAGGGTGACATGCGGCGTGCGCTGCCCCGCTGGCTCAGGCAGATCGCTCGCGGCATGGTGATGACCACGCTGGCGGGGCTATCGCTCGCCAGCCTGGCGGCCACCTGCCCGTGGCCGGACTGGGATGCCTTCCGGCGCGACACCATTAGCCCGGACGGCCGCGTGGTCGATGCCAGCACCGAGCGCCAGGCCACGGTCTCCGAAGGGCAGGCCTACGCGCTGTTCTTCGCGCTCGTGGCCAACGACCGCGCCACCTTCGACAAACTGCTCGGCTGGACCGAGAACAACCTGGCGCGCGGCGACCTGAGCGCCCACCTGCCCGCGTGGATCTGGGGCAAGCGCGACAGCGGCCCCGAGGCCGGCACCTGGGGCATGATCGACACCAACGCGGCCAGCGACGCCGACCTGTGGATCGCCTACACGCTGCTCGAAGCCGGCCGGCTCTGGCGCGAACGCCGCTTCACGGCGCTGGGCACGCTGGTCGCCCGGCGCGCGCTGCGCGAGGAATCGGCCGTGCTGCCCGGACTGGGCCGCACGCTGCTGCCGGGCCCGGTCGGCTTTCATCCCACCCCGGATAGCTGGCGGCTGAACCCGAGCTACGTGCCGCTGCCGGTGATGCGCCGGCTGGCCGCCGTGCTGACCGAGGACCGCGGCTGGCAGGCCATGGTCGAGAGCGCGGGGCGGCTGATCGTGGACACCGCGCCGCGCGGCTTCTCGCCCGACTGGGTGCTGTATCAGAAAGGCGCCGGCTTCCGGCCCGATACGGACACGCAGGCCACGGGCTCCTATGATTCGATCCGGGTCTACCTGTGGGCCGGCATGACCGCTGCGGGCGACCCGCTGCGCGCTGGTGTGCTGCGTACGTTGCATCCGATGGCCGACTACGTGCTCGCCAACGGCCACCCGCCCGAGCGGGTGGACACGCAGGCGGGCACGTTCGGGCCGAACGCGGGCAATGCGGGCTTCTCGGCGGCCATCGCACCGTTCATGCTGGCGCAGGGCCAGCCGGACGCCGCGCGCACCCAGGCCCAGCGCACGCGCACGCTGGCCGCGCAGTCGCCCTCCGGCTACTACAGTMAGGTGCTGACGCTGTTCGGGCTGGGGCATGTGGATGGCCTGTACCGGTTCGAGGCGGACGGCAAGCTGGTGCCGGCGTGGAACACCGCATGCCCGGCAAGGCGCTAGCTCCCACGCTGTGGCTGCTGCTGGCCAGCGCCGCGCTGCCGGGGGAGGCAGCGGCTGCCGACGCCGCATCGGCCCCAGCCGCCGCCAGCGCCACCACGCGCCGGGAGATGGCGCAGTTGCTGGCATCGGCACGCATGTGGGAGGCATGCAACCGTGCGGACATGGCGCGCGGCGTGCTGGAGAAGGCGTTGTTGATCGATCCGCGCCAACCGGAGGCGCTCAAGATGCTGGGCTTGATCGAAATCCGTTCCAATCGCCCCGCCGAAGCCGACAAGGTGCTGCGGCGCATGCGCGAGGTGGCGCCAGACAGCGCCGCCACGCGCGACCTCGAAGACGCCTACCGCATCGCCACGCGCGACAAGCGCGAGATGGCGCAGGTGCGGCTGCTCGCCCGCAGCGGCAAGTCCGAGGAAGCCGCCACACGGCTGCAGGCGCTGTTCCCGCGCGGCGCGCCGGGCGGCGAGCTGGCGGTGGACTACTACCGCATCCTGGCCGGCACCACCGCCGGCCGCCCGCGCGCGATTGCCGAGTTGCGCCGCCGTGTGAAGCAGGAGCCGGACGATTCGCGCCTCGCGCTGGCGCTGGGCAGCCTGCTGACCGACCGCGAGGCCACCCGGCAGGAAGGGCTCGCCATCCTCTACGACCTCACCCAGCGGCCCGATGGCGACCGCAAGAGCGCGCTCGACATCTGGCGGCGCACGCTGTACAGCGTCAACGAAGATCCGGCCTACTACGTGTGGTTCGAGCGCTACCTCAAGGAAGTGCCCGACGACGAGGCCGCCAAGCAGACGCTCGCCAGCCTCGGCACCCAGCGCGAAGCCCAGCGCAAGCTCGAAGCCGATCCCGCCTGGCAGGCGCGGCAGCGCGGGCTGGCCCAGCTGGAGCGCGGGCAGCTCAACGAGGCCGACATCGCCCTCCAGAAGGCGTACCAGAAGCGCCGGCAGGACGGCGAGGTGGTCGGCGGGCTCGGCCTGGTGCGGCTGCGCGAAGGCCGCCACGATGAAGCCCGCGAACTGTTTTCCCGGGCGATGACGCTCGATCCGGACAATCGCAATAAATGGCGCAGCCTGCGGGACACGGCCACGTTCTGGGGCACCGTGGCGCGTGCGCGCGAGGCCAACGCCCAGGGCAAGCCGGTGCAGGCCGAAGCGCTGGCGCGCGAGGCGCTGGCCCTGCAGCCCGGCAATGAGAACGCGCAGGCGATTCTGGCCGACGCGCTAATCGCCCAGCACAAGGATGCCGAGGCCGAGACGCTGCTGCGCCAGATGCTGGCCCGGCCGAAGCCGGACATGGGCGCGCTGCGCAGCCTCGTCGCCCTGCTCCAGACGCAGCAGCGGCAAGACGAGATCGGCCCGCTGATCGCGGACGCGTCGCACCGCATGCAGGGCTCCGAGTCGGAACTGCGCGCGCTGCGGGCTGACCTGCTGTCCGTGCAGGCCGACCAGCTCATCGCGCAGAAGAAGCGCAGCCCGGCGCTGCAGCGGCTCGAAGATGCCATCCGGCTGGCGCCCGATGCCGCGTGGACACGCTACACGCTGGCCCGTCTCTATCGCGACCTCAACCTGCCGGTGCTGGGCCGCAGCGTCATKGAAGATGGGGTCGCCGCCGCGCCCACCGCCGAGATGCGCTACGCCACGGCGCTCTATCTCAATGCCGTGGACGACATCGACGCCGCCACAGCCGTGCTGGCGGCGGTGCCCGAGGCCGAACGCAGCGAAGGCATGCGCGGGCTCGCCAGCAACCTCGCGGCGCAAAAGCTGCTGCGCGAGGCACGACTGCGGCTGGCCGAAGGCCGCGACGACGAGGCCCGGGCGCTGCTCGACCAGGCCGCCATCGCGGCGCGCGACGAACCGCACATGCTCGCCTCCATCGGCCGCGAATGGATCGGGCTGGGCGAGACCGACAAGGGCCTGCGGCTGGTCAGCGACTGGCTGGCCGCGCACCCCGAGGATCCCCACCTCGACATCCGCCTGCGCTACGGCGAACTGCTGGCCGCCGCCGACCGCGACGACGCGCTGCAGGCGTGGATCGCMGAATCGCGCGCCCTGCCCGGCATCACCGCCGCGCAGMAGGCATCGTTCGACGATCAGTCACTGCGGCTGGCGCTGCGCCGCACCGACCGGCTCATGGCCGACGGCGACMTGACGCGGGCACGGCAGACGCTGTACGCCGTGCCCGAGGCCCAGCAGGCCGACCGCCGTTGGCTGCTGACGCTGGCCGATCTGCGCGAGGCCGGCGGCGACTACCGGGGTGCGGCGGAGGCCGCGCAGGCGGTGCTCGCCAAAGATCCCAAGGATGCCGACGCGCGGCTCACGCTCGCGCGCATGCTCGAACGGCAGGGCAAGGAGGCGCAGGCGCTGGAGATCGTGCGCGCGGTGCTGGCCGATACCCCCGACGACGACATCGACACCCGGCTCTCGGTGGCGCGGCGCTTCACGGCGATGCGGCGCACGGACGAGGCCAGCGCCGTGGTCGACGACCTCGCCCAACGCTACCCGGACCGCGCCGACATCACCGTGCAGCAGGGCCGCATCGCCCAGGCACGTGGCGACTTCAACGACGCGGCGGCGCACTATCGCACCGCACAGGGGCTGGAGCAGCGCGAAGGCGTCCTGGCTGGCCCCGAAGGCACGCCGGCCGGCCGCGCCCTGGCCGGGCTGGAGGCGCGCCGCCAGGGCGAGGTGGCGACCGCCGTGATGCAGTCGAACAAATCCGGCGATGCCGGCATCTCGCGGCTGCACGCCACCGAGATCCCGCTGTTCGTGCGCATTCCGCAGGGCTACACCGGCCACATGTTCTTCCATGCGGACACCGTGCTGCTCGACGCCGGCACGCTGCAGGCGAGCAACTTCTCGAAGGCGTCCGAGTTCGGCAAGATCGCCGCGCTCGGCAACACGGGCCTCGGCACCATCGGCCAGACCGACCGTGGCGTGGCGCTGGCCGCCGGCTACGAGTTCGATGGCGCCGACAACAGCTGGCGGGCGGACCTCGGTACCACGCCGCTCGGCTTTACCGAACAGACCGTGGTGGGCGGCTTCCGCTATCGGGCGGATCTGGGCGTCTCGTCCGCCTCCGTCGATGTCTCGCGGCGGGCCGTGACCAGTTCGCTGATCTCCTACGGCGGCGCCACCGACCCCGTCACCGGCGAGACCTGGGGCGGCGTGGTGCGCAACGGCATCCACCTGCGCTACGCGCGTGACATCGGCCGCGTAAGCGTATTCGGCGACGTGGGCGCCGGGCTCTACACCGGCCACAACGTGGTGACGAACCGCGAGTTCACGGTCCGCACCGGCTTCGACCTGCCCGTCTACGCCCGGCGCGACCAGCGCGTGACCAGCGGGCTGGTGCTGAACTACTGGCGCTACAGCGACAACCAGCGCTTCTACTCGTTCGGCCATGGCGGCTACTACAGCCCGCAGCGCTACCTCTCGTTCGGCATCCCGCTCGACTGGACCGGGCGCTACGCGCGCTGGTCGTGGCGGCTGCAGGGCTCGGCCGGCTGGTCGTTCACCTACGAGGACGACGCGCCCTACTTCCCCACCCGTCCCGACCTGCAACAGCTCGCCGGCAATCCGATCTACACGGGCGGTTCGGGCGGCGGCTTCAGCTACACGCTCGGCGCCACGGTGGAATACACCTTCGCACCGCACTGGGTGGCCGGCGCAGGCTTCCAGATCGACCGCTCGCGCGACTACGCGCCGAACCGGGCGATGGTCTGGCTGCGCTACCTGTTCGATCGTCGCCGCGACCCGGTGCCGTTCCCGCCGAACCCGGTGCGGCCGTACTCGGCCTATTGATGGGGGATCGATGAAGCACACCGACCGCACTGCTGCCCCCGCCATCCCCGCCACGGCCCTGCCGGGCCTGCGCGCGCGCTTCCAGGCGCGCACGGGGCTGGCCATCGACGGCCTGTCGCCGGCGCTGGCCACGCTCACGCCGGCCCGCGCGCACGTGGTCTATGCCGAGCCCTCGCCCGCCCGCGACGCGCTGTTCTGGCAGACCGCCGCCACGGCGCTGCGCGCGCCGGCCACGGTACTCTCCACGCGCGACGCCGCCGACATCGCCGCCCAGCTACGTGCCCATGGGCTCGACATCGACGCCAACCGCGCCCTCCACGGCCGCGCCAACCTGTGCGCGCTGCGCCCGCCCACGGACGCCAGCCGGCCCGCCATCGACGGGTTGATGGAGGCACTCCAGGCGCTGGTGGACCAGTGCGGGGCGCAGGGCAGCATGATGCTGATCGAAGGGGCGGAGGGGTTCTTCGCCTGGCACGATGCGGGGCGGCTGGCTCAGGAAGGCCAGCGCCTGGGCGAATGGTGCGCGCGCCACCGCTGCGCGGTGCTGCTGGTGATGGGGCCGCCGGCGCCGGAGCCGGGCCAGCCGGCGCCAGACCTGCAGGGCTTCCACGGCCGTTTTGCCGGCGCGGTGCAGCTCTCGCAGCAGCAGGGGCAGTACACCTGGGAGGTGGCGTTCTGGCGCGACAACCAGGCCGTGGTGGCAGGCGAGATCGTGCCGCTGCGCTTTGCGCCGCACGAGCACCGGCTGATGGTGGCCGCGCAGACCTTCACCGACACGATCGAGGAAGCCGGCATGCTCGCGCCGGACGAGCAGCGCGTGATCGTCAGCCGCGACGCGGTGCTGCGCGAGCGCTACATCCCCGAGCACTGGCGTGTAGTGGACAGCAACGAAGCCGCCGTGGCCAGCGCCGCCCGCGCGGTGGCGGCCACGGTCCTGCTGCACTACGGCGGCGGGCGCGAACTCGAGGCGCTGGCCGAGCAGGTGCACCGGCTGCGGCGCAGCGCCGGGCGCGCGCTGAAGATTGCCGTGCGCGAGGACAAGGAGGCCATGCGCCAGCACTACGAGCTGCTGATGCTCAACCTCGGCGCCAATCTCGTCATCGCCCAGCGCACGCCGTTCGCCCGGGTGCAGGCCATGATCGAGGGCCTGCAGGGGCAGGTGTTCTCGCGGCCGATTCTTGCCGACTACCGCAACGCGCTGTCCGCCGTGCTGACCACCTCGACCAGCGGCTACGTGCCGCCCGCCGAGTTCGTCTCGCTGGTGCGCGACGCCGTGGAGCGCAGCCGCATGATCCGGCTGCCCCACGTGCTGCTGCAACTGCCGCTGCTGCCCGAAGTGGCCCATGTGGAGGCGCTGCGCGCCTGCCGCATGAACCGCGCAGGCGATCTCTGCACGGCCGGCAGCGACAGCCTCTACGCCTTCTTCTTCGCCTGCCGCATGGACGACGTGGATGCCGTGTGCCGGCGCGTGTTCCAGCAGCCGCTGGGCGAGCTGTTCCATGGCGACGTGCGCAATGGCGACCTGGAGTCCATCGGCGCCACGCTGGGCCGCTTCGAGGCCGAGATCGCCGAGGTGCCGCCGCCCGACTACAGCAGCTGGCTCGCGCGCCAGCAAGAGGCGCCCCGCCCGGCGCCGATGCCTGACACCACCGCCGCGCTGGTTGCGCATGACGGCGGCGAAGCCCCGCCGGTGGCGGAGATCCCCACGCTGCCGTTGCGCGACACCCCGCCCGCGCAGCCGCGTGCCATGCCGCAGCCGCACCCCGTGCCGCTGCTTCGACAGGACTGACGCGACATGTCCATCTTCCTTGGCTACTTCATCTGGGGACTGATTCTGGCGGCGCCGCTGGCGTTCGTGATCTGGCGCTTCGACCTGCTGCGCTGGTTCCCGCAATGGACCACGCCGCGCCCACGCCGCACCGTACGCCTGCCGCCGCAACTGCACGGCATGGTGATTCGCGGCAAGCGCCGCCCGGACCGCGAGCCGCCGCGATGAAGACCATCGCCATCGTCTCCCCCGCCGGCGGCGCCGGACGCACCATGGTGACGGCCTCGCTGGCCTCGCTGCTGGCCGGGCGCGGGCACCCGGTGCTGGCGCTCGAATGCGATCCGCGCAATCTGCTGGGCTACCACTTCGGCCTGCGCGACGCGGCGCGCGCGGGGCTGTCCGGCTGCCTGGCCGACGGATCGCCCACCGCGTGGGCGCAGGCCGGGCTGCGCAGCGACGATGGCGTGCTGTTCGTGCCCTGGGGCGAGCAGGACAGCGACGACGATGACATCCAGGCCGGCAAGCTGCTGCGCGCGGGGCCGCACTGGCTGCGCGGGCTGATCGCCCAGGTGGCCATGCCGGCGCACGGCGCGGTGCTGATCGACACGCCGCCCTGGCCCTCGCCGCACGCGGGCCAGGCCATCGCCGCGGCCGACCTCGTGCTGGTGCTGCTGCCGCCGCAGCCCGAAGTCTGCGTCGGGCTGGGCCGGCTGACCGATGCGCTGGCGCGGCGCGGCCACACCGCCTGCTACGTGGCCACGCGACTCCAGCCGGCACGGCGGCTGCATGCCGATATCGTCACGCTGCTGCGCGCCACGCTCGGCAATGCGATGCTGGCCTGCCCCGTCCACGAGGACAGCGGCATTCCGGAAGCCTTCGCGCGCAGCGAGAACTTCTGCCGCAGCGCGCCACACTCGCAGGCGGCGCACGACCTGCAAGGGCTGGCGTCGTGGGTGTCCCACTGGATCGGCGCCCCGCCACAGGAGCGCGAACGATGAGCGACAAGCCCGCCCGACTCCACCGCTGGCTGGCCGTCGCGCGCGACCGGCTGGCGCGCCACCTTGGCGTCACCGCGCCGGCGCACGGCGGCATCTGGGTGCTGCGCGCCGTGTTCCAGCCGCCCCGCCCCGGCAAGCCCGATATTCCTGCGGAATGGGCCGCGCTGCTGTACCGGCGCGCGCTGGCCCGGCTCGGCATGGGCCGCCGCCGCGACCCCGCCGCGTGGCTGTGGCGGCTGTTCATCCGCCCGCCTCGTCCGCGCTACCGGCTGGCCGCCGACCTCCGCAAGCGTCGCCAGGTTGCCGCGCCGCCGGGGGTCACACCGTTCCGGCGCTGGCTGGAGCGCCTGCTCGGGCCGATCTACTACGCGGTGACGCGCATGCGGCGCCGCATTGCCGCGCGGCTGCCCCGCGTGGACTGGGCGCGCGTGGGCGATGGCGTGGAGGCCGTCGCCACGCGCGTGGGCCGCATCCCGTTCGCGGTGCCCACCTCGTTGGTGCTCGCCTGCCTGGCCTGCGCGGTCATCAGCACCACGCCACTGACGTTCTCGAGCCAGCTACTGCTGTTCGCCATCGTCTGGATCGGGTTGATGGTGCTGCGGCGCATTCCCGGCCGGCTGCCGACGCTGGCGATGATGGTGCTCTCCGCGCTGATGGCGGGCCGCTATATCTGGTGGCGCTCCACGCAGACGCTGCAGTTCGCCACGGCCACCGAGGCCGCCGTGGGCTACCTCCTCTATGCGGCCGAGGTCTACACCTGGATCGTGCTGGGGCTGGGCTACCTGCAAACGGCGTGGCCGCTGAACCGCCAGCCCAAGGCGCTGCCGGCCGACCCGGAGGCATGGCCGACGGTGGACGTCTACATCCCCACCTACAACGAGTCGCTGGCTGTGCTGCAACCCACCGTGTACGCGGCGCTGAGCATGGACTGGCCGGCGCACAAGCTGCGCGTGTTCATCCTCGACGATGGCCGGCGGCCCGCGATGCGGGAGTTCGCGGCGGCGGCCGGGGTGGGCTACCTCACGCGGGAAGACAATTTCCACGCCAAGGCCGGCAACATCAACAAGGCGCTGGCGAAGACGGACGGCGAGTACATCGCCATCTTCGACTGCGACCACATCCCCACGCGCTCCTTCCTGCAGATGACCATGGGCGAGTTCCTGGCCGACCCGAAGTGCGCGCTGGTGCAGACGCCGCACCACTTCTTCTCGCCAGACCCGTTCGAGCGCAACTTCGACACCTTCCGGCGCGTGCCGAACGAGGGCAGCCTGTTCTACGGCCTGATCCAGGACGGCAACGACTTCTGGAACGCCACCTTCTTCTGCGGCTCCTGCGCGGTCATCAAGCGCGCGCCGCTGCTGGAGATCGGCGGGATTGCCGTGGAGACCGTCACCGAGGACGCCCACACGGCGCTCAAGCTGCACCGGCTCGGCTACAACAGCGCCTACCTGCGCACGGTGCAGGCGGCCGGGCTGGCCACCGAGAGCCTGTCCGGCCATATCGGGCAGCGCATCCGCTGGGCGCGCGGCATGGCGCAGATCTTCCGCATCGACAACCCGCTGCTCGGGCGCGGGCTGCACCTGTTCCAGCGCATCTGCTACAGCAACGCGATGCTGCACTTCTTCTACGGCATTCCCCGGCTGATCTTCCTGACCATGCCGATCGCCTACCTGTACTTCGGCCTGCACGTGATCAACACCTCGGCGCTGCTGATCATGGCCTACGTGCTGCCCTACCTGTTCGTGGCCAACGTGACCAACTCGCGGCTCCAGGGCCGCTACCGCCATTCGTTCTGGGCCGAAGTCTACGAATCGGTGCT
This sequence comes from Cupriavidus sp. 05T42, assembly GCF_056396345.1. NCBI lineage: Bacteria > Pseudomonadati > Pseudomonadota > Betaproteobacteria > Burkholderiales > Burkholderiaceae > Cupriavidus > Cupriavidus sp. 05T42. The sequence goes on along the minus strand of NZ_JBFTLH010000006.1, from coordinate 89,411 downwards.
GGCCTGGTACATCGTGCTGCCGACCACGGTGGCCTTCATCAACCCGCGCCTGGGCAAGTTCAACGTCACCGCCAAGGGCGGGCAGATTGCCGACGACTACCTCGACTGGACCATCTCCAAGCCCTACCTGGTGCTGCTGGCGCTCAACGTGATCGGGCTGGCGGTTGGCGTCGGCCACCTGCTGTTCGGCAGCACCGACGAGCCGGCCACGGTGCTGATGAACATGGGCTGGGCGCTGGCCAACCTGATCATGCTTGGCGCCGCCGTGGGCGTGGCGCGGGAGGCGCGGCAGGTGCGGGTCTCCCACCGCATTCCGATGCGCGTGCCGGCCACGCTGCTGCTGCCGGACGGCGCCACGCTCGCCTGCCGCACCGAGAACTACTCGATGGGCGGCCTCGGCCTGCTGCTGCCGGTGGAGGTGATGCTGGACGAAGGCGCGCGCGTGGGCGTCTGCCTGGCGCGCGGCACGCGCACCTACCACTTCCCCGGCCTGGTCACGCGCAACGTCAACCGCCACCTCGGCGTGCGCATGGAGGGGCTGACGGCCGAGCGCGAGATCGAACTGATCCAGTGCACCTTCGGCCGCGCCGACGCCTGGATCGACTGGCTGGACGACGAACACGCCGACGCCCCGCTGCGCAGCCTCAAGGAGGTGATCGAGATGGGCTACCAGGGCCTGCTGCGCCTCTACGACGCCTGCGCGGAAGCGGTCGACCTGCTGATCGGGCGCCGCCGCCCCCGCCAGCCTTAATTCATCACGCCGGCCATCACGCCGCAGGAGCCGAACCACACATCGCCATGGGAATCTGGAACCTCTACTTCCTCGCCAAGCTCTGGCTGTTTCACACGGGCCACCTCCAGCCGCACTGGCTGACGAACCTGGTGTTCGCGCTGTTCCTGGCGGTGCCGATGGAGTCGCGGCCGCTGCGGGTGCTGCGCCAGCTCATCGCCATCGTGGTCGGGGCGATGCTGGCCTACCGGGAATCGACGCTGCCGCCGTTCGCGCGCGTGGTGTCGCAGTTCTCGAACGTGAGCGCGTTCACGCCCGAGTACCTGCTCGAACTGGCGCAGCGCATCGTCTCCCTGCAGATGGTGGTGGCGATCGCGCTGGCGGTGCTGCTCTACCTGATCATCAACCGCTGGGTGCGGGTGACCACCTTCGTGCTGCTGGCGCTGATCGCCATCCCGTTCTGGCACGGCACCGGCGACGGCAACCCGCCGACGCGGCTCAACCAGATGACCGCGCGCGCGGCAGACACCCCACGCGCCGACTTCGCGGTGCGCGGCGGCTACGATGCCCAGCTGGCCGCCTTCCGCGAGCAGGAATCGACCCGCTCGGCCACCGCCCAGCCGCTAACGGCCACGCCCGACGCGCAGTTCGACATCATCGTGCTGCACATCTGCTCGCTGTCCTGGGACGACATGGACGCCGCCAAGGCCAGCAACCACCCGCTGTTCACGCGCTTCGACTACCTGTTCAAGAATTTCAGCTCCGCCGCGAGCTACAGCGGGCCGGCGGCCATCCGGCTGCTGCGCGCCTCGTGCGGCCAGGAACCCCACGCCAGCCTGTACTCGCCGGCGCCGGCCGAATGCCATCTGTTCGAGGCACTCGCCCAGGCCGGCTTCGGCCCCCACGTGCTGCTGAACCACGATGGCCGCTTCGACAATTTCCGGAGCTTTGTCGACAAGGAAGTGGGCGTGGCGGGCATCCAGCCCGAGTCCAACGAAGGCGTGCCCGTGGCGATGCGCGCCTTCGACGACTCCCCGGTGCTGGGCGACTACGACACCTTCGACCACTGGTACAAGCGCCGCCTCCAGCAGAACAGCGGCCCCGTGGCGCTCTACTACAACACGGTGACGCTGCACGACGGCAACCGGCTGCCGGGCAAGCGGCTGACCAGCCTGGAGTCCTATCCGCTGCGGCTGGCCAAGCTGCTCGAGGACGTCGACCGGATCATCGAGACCATCAGCAAGTCCGGCCGCAAGGCGGTGGTGGTGTTCGTGCCCGAGCATGGCGCGGCGCTGCGGGGCGACGAAAACCAGATCTCCGGGCTGCGCGAGATTCCCACGCCGCGCATCGTCCACGTGCCGGTGGGCGTGAAGCTGGTGGGCCTGCCGACCACAGCCACGGGCGGCATGGTGACGATCGACGCGCCGTCCAGCTTCCTGGCGCTGTCGCAGCTGCTGTTCAACCTCGTGGCAGACAGCCCGTTCCGCCAGGGCGCGCCGCCCACCGCCAGCTACAGCGAGAACTTGCCGCAGACGATGATGGTCGGCGAGAACGAAGGCACCGTGACCATGAAGCTGAGCAAGGGTTATGTGATTCATACGCCAGATGGCGTCTGGGTGGAGCAGAAATGAGCCAGCCCCCGAAGTCCCCAAAACCCCAGAAAACCCCGCCGGTGCCGCGCGGCACCCCTGGCGCCTACAGCGACATCGACGCCCTGGACCGGCATGTCGAGGGCTTCGACGCGCGGCAATACTTCGACCAGCAGGACGCGGTGCAGACCCGGGCGGCGGCGCAGCGCTGGCCGCTGCTGGGGCGCGCGCTGGGGCACACATTGGGGCACACGCTTGGGCACGCGGCGACCGACGCGGACGGCCCGTCGACCAGCGCCGAGCGCTAATGCCGCCACCCCACTCGAGTGGGGCTTTAACCATTGATTTACAAGGAAAACCGTCACATAGCCGACATGCATCCGCCGTAGACTCTGGGCCACTTTCCCCACCCTGGTTCCTTCGGTCATGTCTGGCGTCCTGGTTGATCCCTCCGCTGCCCGCCTGCGCTTCCGGCAGCCCTGTGCCGAGGATCTGGCCGTCATCACGCCTTCCGTGACGACCGACCACACGAATCAGGACGTGCTCGAGGTCTTTGCGCTACACCGCGACCTCAACTGCCTGCCCGTGACCGAGCGCGACAAGCCCATCGGCCTGATCAACCGGTCGATCTTCCTGTCGCAGATGAGCAAGCCGTACCACCAGGAACTCTACAACCGCAAAAGCTGCATCGCGTTCATGGACAAGGAGCCGCTGATCGTGGACGCCGCCATGAGCATCGACGCGCTGACGTTCCGCGCGGTCGAGTATGGCGAGAAGGCGCTGGCGGAAGGCTTCATCATCGCCCGCGACGGCAAGTTCATCGGTCTGGGACACGGCCTGCAGCTGATGCGCGTGGTGGCCGACATGCAGGCCGAGCGCAATCGGCAGATCATGCAGAGCATCGACTACGCCAGCACGATCCAGCGGGCGATGCTGCGCACCTCACGCCAGACGCTGGCCGCCACGCTGCCGGACGCCGCACTGGTCTGGGAGCCGCGCGACGTGGTGGGCGGCGACTTCTATCATTTCGCAGCATTCGACGACGGCTGGTTCGCCGCGCTGGCCGATTGCACCGGCCATGGCGTGCCGGGCGCGTTCATGACGCTGATTGCCTCGTCGCTGCTGACGCAGGCCATCGAGCAGCAGGGCCCGCGCGACCCCGGCGCGCTGCTGGCGGCCGTCAATCGCGGCATCAAGCAGATGCTCGGGCAGATCGACGGACCGCTCGACGGGCAGGACGGCCAGCGGGGCGAGCGCGGCATCGCCGAATCCGACGACGGCATGGACGCTGCCTTCTTCTGGTTCGACAACGCCACGCGCACGCTGACCTTCGCGGGCGCCAAGTGCGCGCTGTTCGTGCTGCAGCCCGGTGACACCGAGGGCCAGATGATCAACGGCGCCCGCATGGGCGTCGGCTACGTCGACACCGGCATGGACTACGCGTGGCAGAACGCGGCCGTGCCGATGCCGCCCGACACGGTGGCCTTCGTGACCACGGACGGGCTGATCGACCAGATCGGCGGCCCGCGCGAGATCTCGTTCGGCAAGCGCCGCATGCGCGAAGCCATCTGCGCCAGCCGCGCGGCATCGGCGGCGCAGATCAGCCAGGCGGTGCTCGAGGTGCATCGCGCCTGGCAGGGCCAGCACCGGCGCCGCGACGACCTGACCTTCTTCTGCTTCCGCGCCCGATAACACCGCGCCAGACTCTTACAGCGCCCCACCGGCCGCACGACACATGAACGCCGCACAATCGATTGACAAGGAATATGAGCCGTTTTTCGCGATGGCTCGGGAACGCAACGTGATCTTCTACTACGTCGGCTACTTTTCGCAGAACATCATCGCCGCCATGTCCGACGCGGTGCGCCTGCAGCTCGCCGTAAGCGGGGTCGATGGCACCACGCGGCGCAAGCTGTTCTCGTCCTTCGTGGAAATGGCGCAGAACATCGTCCACTACTCCTCGGACGCCCTGACCGCACCCACGCCGGAGAGCGAGCAGCAGCGCGGCCAGTTGCGCCATGGCTCGGTGTGCATCAGCATKGTGGACGAGCACTACCGCCTGATGTGTTCCAATCCGGTGGCGACGGTGCGTGTGCACCAGCTGCGCGCCACGCTGGAGCCGCTGCGCACGATGACGCTGGACCAGATCAAGCAAGCCTACAAGCAGACCCTGCGCGCGGAGGCGCCGGAGGGCAGCAAGGGCGCCGGGCTCGGCTTCCTGACGATGGCGCGCGATGCCAGCGCGCCCCTCGAATACAACTTTCAACCGATCGACACGGATCCGGGATCGACGATGTTCCAGCTCGTCGCCACGATCTGACCTATCGGGAAGAGCCTCTGCCATGGAAAACCTGTTTATCGCCGCCACGCCCTCCTCGCCCGAGGTGAGCTTCGACTTCGAGCGGCACATCCTCTCGCTCAAGGGCGAGTCCTACCCCGAGAACGCTGCCGTGTTCTACGGCGAGGCCATCGCCCGCCTGCGCAAGTACCTGGCGGCGTGCGACGGGGTCTCGGTCACGGTCAACGTGGCGCTGACTTATTTCAACAGCTCGAGCACCAAGATGCTGTTCAGCATCTTCGACGCGCTGAACGACGCCGCCGAGCGCGGCAACCGCATCGAACTGCACTGGTTCCATGACGAGGACGACGACACCATCCTCGAATTCGGCCAGGAACTGCACGACGACTTCCCTGCGATTGCGTTCCACGACGTAGCGACCACCGGCAGTTGAACCCGCCCGCCGCCATCATGTCCGAGCCCGACCTGTTCGAATCGGAGAACAGCGTCCTGGCGCATGCCAAGGCCGTGTTCTGCGATGTCGATGCCGGCGAGGAATCGTATCGGCATACGCTGGGGCAGCTCATCAGCTACTACGAGCGGCTGATGCGCGAGACGCGCCGGCTGATCCGCCGCAGCGACCGTGAGGAACTGGAGATGAACCGGCTTAACCACCGGCTCCAGGAACTGGCTCAGGAACTCGAATACCGCGCCACGCACGACACGCTGACCGGCGCGCTCAACCGTGGCGCCGTGATCGACCGCGCCACGGCGGCGCTGGCGCGCGGGAGCCTGTCGATGATCGTGCTCGACATCGACCATTTCAAGCGGCTCAACGATGCCTATGGGCACCCCGTGGGCGACGCGGTGATCTGCGGCGTGACCGCCTGCCTCAAGGACACCGTGGATGCCGAGGGCGCCATCGGGCGCGTGGGTGGCGAGGAGTTCACCGCGCTGCTGCCAGGCGTGCCGCTCGAAGACGCGCTGGCGCTGGCCGAGGACATGCGCCATGCCATCGCCACGCATCGCTTCCCCTCCCCCGTGGACTGCCCGGTCACGGCGAGCTTCGGCGTGAGCTGGTCCGCCCAGGGCCGCACCTTCGAGCACGCATATGGCCGCGCCGACGAGGCGCTCTACGACGCCAAGCGCAACGGCCGCAACCGCGTGATGCAAGCCGCCGCATGACCCTGTTTTGCTGATCCATTGACTGGTCGGACACTGTCATCTGGAATACGGTGGTTTGCCCTCGCGAAGCCAAACGTTTCCGATACGGCAAGCCTTGACTACTATCCAGAGTGATCCCTGACATCAGGACGGCGCAGGTCACCTCGCCGGCCAGGACAAGGAGAGGCATGCACCACATCGAGCCAGTGGAATGCGTCTGCGGCGCGACGCTCCACATCCGCGAATACCGGCTGGGCCTTGTGAGGACCCCACGCAAGGAACACGCACCCTGCCCCATCTGCGGGCGCACCGTCTACGAAACCGAGATGGACGGCTTCCTGCTGGTGGAAGTCGTCACGCGGCGCGCCCCGGTCATGCCGGTGGCGGCCAAGGTGCAGAAACGGAAGGCCCAGCGAACCTGAGCCCGCGCGGGCTATGACTTCGTGATGCGCTGGGGATGGGTCGCGTAGTACGCGAGGATGACTGACGCGGTGAACGCCATGCCGGCCACGGCAAAGGCGATCAGCGTGGGAAAGGCGACGCCGGATTTTTCCTTKGACATGCGGGACTCCTCGGACGAATGGTCACGGTATGGTAGCCCGGCCTGGCGCCGGCTGCTGACCCGACGTCGCCGAGGGTGCGCCGCGGCCTGGTCCATCAGGCGCTCCAACACCGTTATGTTGGAATCCCGCCTGGAAATGCAAAAAGCCGCCTCGATGGGCGGCTTTTTGCTACTGGCTGTTCTGGCGGAGAGACGGGGATTCGAACCCCGGATAGGCTATTAACCTATACACGCTTTCCAGGCGTGCGACTTAAACCACTCATCCATCTCTCCGGGAAGTCGGCGATTATAGCAGAGCCGTTCGGGCTGTCCAGCCCCCTCGGGGATGTGGTTGTGACCTGCCCTACCCTTTTCGCAGGTAATTGACGAGCCGGTCGATGACCGGTGCGTTCCTCGGCGTGACCAGGCTCACGAGGATGGCCACGGCAAACCCGGCCGGCACGCCGAAGGCGCCGGAGGCGATCGGGTCCACGCCGAACCAGCGGTTGCCGAAGATTCCGGTCATCTTCGTGAAGAACGGGTAGTTGACGAAGATGTAGTACATCGCCACGCCCAGCCCGGTGGCCATGCCCGCCACCGCCCCGGCCGCCGTGGTTCGGCGCCAGAAGATGGCCAGGACCAGCACCGGGAAGAAGCTCGACGCCGCCAGCGAGAAGGCCGCCCCCACCAGGAACAGGATGTTGCCAGGCCGCAGCGAGGTCACGTAGGAGGCGAACAGCGCCACCGCCAGCAGCACGATCTTGGCGGTCGTCACGCGGCGCTGGTGGCTCGCCTGGCGGTCGATCATGTGGTAGTAGACGTCGTGCGACAGCGCGTTGGCAATCGTCAGTAACAACCCGTCCGCCGTGGACAGCGCCGCCGCCAGCGCGCCGGCCGCCACCAGCCCCGAGATCACGTACGGCAGCCCGGCGATCTCGGGCGCCGCCAGCACAATCATGTCCGGCTGGATCAGGATTTCCGCCCACTGGACGATGCCGTCGCCATTCACATCGCGGATGCCGAACACGGGCGGGTCGACCTTGCGCCATTGCACCACCCACTGCGGCAGCTCCGCGAACGGCGTGCCGACCAGGTGCTGGAAGAACTCGGCCTTGACCAGCGCCGCCAGCGTGGGTGCCGACACATAGAGTAGCGCGATGAAAAACACGGCCCAGGCCACCGAATTGCGCGTTTCCCGGACCGACGGCGTGGTGTACAGCCGCGTCAGGATGTGCGGCAGGCTGGCCGTGCCGAGCATCAGGCAGAACACCAGCAGGACGAAGTTGAGCCGCTTGGTCTTCCGCTCCGCCTCGGACGCCGCCGGGTAAGGCTCGGTCGATGGCGTGGCGGCATGGCTGCGCGCCAGCGCCTCCTCCCGCATCTGGCTCCACTGCTGCTGGGCGTCGGCGACATCCACGGGAAACGCCAGCCGCTCGCGCTCCACGCTCTTGATCTCGCGCAGCGGCGCGTTGCGCGTGCGCAGTTCCTGGAGCCGATCGTCCAGCACGCGCCGTTCTTCGTCGAATGACTGCGGCAGCCGCGCGATGCGCTCCTGCAGCATCACCGCCTGCTGGCGAAACAACTCCCGCACCTGCCGCTCCGCGGGATCGTGCTCCAGCCGCTTCTCGGCCTGTTCGATCTGGCCCAGCAGCGAGCCATAGCTGACCTGCGGCAGCGCCTCGCGATGATGCTTCCACGCAATCATCGACACGGTTAGCAAAAACGCCACAATCAGCATGATGTACTGCGCCACCTGGGTCCACGTGACCGCCCGCATGCCGCCCAGGAACGAGCAGACCAGGATGCCGGCAAGCCCGAAGAACACCCCCACGGCGAACTCCACGCCGATAAAGCGCGTGACGATCAGCCCCACGCCCTGGATCTGCGCCACCAGATAGACGAAGGAGCACAGCGAGGCCGCCAGCACCGCAATCGCCCGCACCGGCAGGTTGCCGCCGGGCTTGCCGTTGCCGTAGCGCGCCGCGAGGAAGTCCGGGATCGTATAGCCGCCATATTTGCGCAGATACGGCGCCAACAGGAACGCCACCAGGCAGTAGCCGCCGGTCCAGCCCATCACGTAGGCCAGCCCCTCGTAGCCGGAGGCGAACAGGATGCCGGCCAGGCCGATGAACGACGCCGCGCTCATCCAGTCCGCGGCGATGGCCATGCCGTTGAACAGCGCCGGCACCCGTCGCCCCGCCACGTAATACTCGTTGAGGTCCGAGGTGCGGCAGATCAGGCCGATGCAGGCGTAGATCGCAATTGTGACGAACAGGAAGACATAGCCGAGCCACAGCGCGTCGGCGTTGGAATGCTCGAGCAGCCCCATCATGCCGATGAAGCCGAACAGCCCGAGCGTGAACAGACCGTAGTAGAGCAACAGCCGGCGCCGGAAGCGCGACTGGGCATCAGCCATGGGCGAACTCAAGAAAATGCCGGCACGCGGCCGGCATCGGATGGGAGGAAACCCGCACGGGCGGGGGCGCTTATTGCGCTTGCTTCAGTTGATCGAGGATGGCCGGATTCTCGAGCGTGGACGTATCCTGCGTGATTTCCTCGTTCTTGGCCAGCGAGCGCAACAGCCGGCGCATGATCTTGCCCGAACGGGTCTTCGGCAGGTTATCGCCAAAGCGGATGTCCTTCGGCTTCGCAATCGGTCCAATTTCCTTGCCGACCCAGTTGCGCAGCTCCGTGGCGATCTTCACCGCCTCGTCGCCGGTCGGGCGCGTGCGCTTGAGCACGACGAAGGCGCAGATCGCCTCGCCGGTCATGTCATCCGGGCGACCGACCACGGCGGCCTCGGCCACCAGCGGGTTCGACACCAGCGCCGATTCGATCTCCATCGTGCCCATGCGGTGGCCCGACACGTTCAGCACGTCGTCGATCCGGCCCATGATCGTGAAGTAGCCAGTTTCCTTGTCGCGGATGGAGCCATCGCCAGCCAGATACAGCGTGCCGCCCAGTTCCTCGGGGAAATAGCTCTTCTTGAAGCGCTCCGGGTCGCCCCAGATCGTGCGGATCATCGACGGCCACGGACGCTTGACGACCAGGATGCCGCCACTGCCATTCGGCACGTCCTGCCCGGTTTCATCGACGATGGCCGCCATGATGCCCGGCAGCGGCAGCGTGCACGAGCCCGGCACCAGCGGCGTGGCGCCCGGCAGCGGCGTGATCATGTGGCCGCCGGTCTCGGTCTGCCAGAAGGTGTCGACCACCGGGCAACGCTCGCCGCCGATGTTCTTGTAGTACCACATCCACGCTTCCGGGTTGATCGGCTCGCCCACCGTGCCCAGCAGGCGCAGGCTGGAGAGATCGTACTGCTTCGGATGGATCTTCTCGTCGGCCTCGGCGGCCTTGATCAGCGAACGGATGGCCGTCGGCGCGGTGTAGAAGATGCTGACCTTGTGGCGCTGGATCATGTCCCAGAAGCGGCCGGCGTTCGGGAAGGTCGGCACGCCCTCGAACACCACCTGCGTGGCGCCGGCCGCCAGCGGGCCGTAGGCAATATAGGTGTGGCCGGTGACCCAACCGATGTCGGCGGTACACCAGAACAGGTCGTCCGGCTTGATGTCGAAGGTCCAGCGCATCGTCATCAGCGACCAGAGCAGGTAGCCGCCCGTGCTGTGCTGCACGCCCTTCGGCTTGCCCGTCGATCCGGAGGTGTAGAGCACGAACAACGGATGCTCGGCATCCACCGGCTCGGCGGCGCAGGCGTCGGGCTGGCCGGCKGAGACGTCTTCCATCCAGCGGTCGCGGCCTTCGGTCCAGGCCACCTTGCCGCCGGTGCGGCGATAGACCACTACGTGCTTGACGGCCTCGCAGCCGCCCAGCGCCAGGGCTTCGTCGGCGATGGCCTTGAGCGGCAGCGCCTTGCCGCCGCGCATCTGTTCGTCGGCGGTGATCAGCGCCACGGCGCCCACGTCAACCAGCCGCTCCTGCAGCGATTTGGCCGAAAATCCGCCGAACACCACCGAATGGGTGGCGCCGATGCGGGCGCAGGCCTGCATGGCGACCACGCCTTCCACGGACATCGGCATGTAGATGACCACGCGGTCGCCCTTCTTGACGCCGAGCGCCTTGAGACCATTCGCAAAACGGCTGACCTTGGCCAGCAGTTCCTTGTAGCTGACACGGCTCACGGTGCCGTCATCCGCCTCGAAGACGATGGCGATTTTCTCGCCAAGTCCCTGCTCGATATTGCGTTCCAGGCAGTTGTACGAGGCATTGAGCTGGCCGTCCTCGAACCACTTGTAGAACGGCGCGTTGCTTTCGTCGAGCACCTTGGTGAACGGCTTGTCCCAGTGCAGCAGCTCGCGGGCGTGGCGCGCCCAGAACCCCTCGTAGTCGCGCTCGGCTTCGTCGCACAGGGCCTGATAGGCCGCCATGCTGGGAATAGCCGCCGTCTTGGCGAACGACTCAGGGGGTGGGAAAACGCGATGCTCCTGCATCACCGATTCGATGGCCGACATGGCTTGTCTCCTGTTTGGCTTAGGACTGCTTGCTTTTGGCTGGAAGGTACGCCCGGCGGCTTACTTAAACCTGACGGAGTCGCCATGCGCGACGGCGCATGCAGTGCTGCGATGCAGCAAATCAGATCGGAGGGAGGCGGGGGCGCAACCTGGCCACAAGTGCAGCCGGCTCTACTAGGCTAGCACCGGCACGTGCCGCAGCGCAAACCTGTCATCTGGACGATGGGACGCACAAGGTACAATCAGACCCGCCTTTGATTGTCTGATGACATTTACTTCACGTTTGCGCACCCCATGTCATACACCCCGCTCCGCCCCATCCCCCGTATCATCTTCGCCTCCCGCTGGCTCCAGCTGCCGCTCTACCTCGGCTTGATCGTCGCGCAGGGCGTCTACGTCTATCACTTCCTGGTCGAAGTCTGGCACCTGCTGTCCCATGTCACCACGTTCGACGAGACCAAGATCATGCTGGTGGTGCTCGGCCTGATCGACGTGGTGATGATCTCCAACCTGCTGATCATGGTGATCGTGGGCGGCTACGAGACCTTTGTCTCGCGCCTGGGCATCGACAATCACCCCGACGAGCCCGAGTGGCTTGACCACGTCAATGCCGGCGTGCTGAAGGTGAAGCTGTCGATGGCGCTGATCGGCATTTCGTCGATCCACCTGCTGAAGACCTTCATCGACGCCGAACAACGCTCTCACCACACCATCATGTGGCAGGTGATCATCCACGTGGCCTTCCTGGCTTCGGCACTGGCCATGGCATGGGTGGACCGCATGGTGTCCCAACCGCACGTGCCGCAGCAGGCGCACTAACGCTCCCCCTCGCACCAGATGGCGTATTCGCCACTTTCGGTGCCGCTTTCCGGGTGTCGACGGCTGTATGCATTCCCGCAGCCGGCGCCGCCACGGTGTATCATCCCGGGCTGTGTTTCACCGCTGCCCTCCCCCACAAAAATGACCGTCATCAAGCAAGAAGACCTCATCCAGAGCGTCGCCGACTCGCTGCAGTACATCAGCTATTACCACCCGATGGACTACATCACCAGCCTGGGCCGTGCCTATGAGTTGGAGCAGAGTCCGGCCGCCAAGGACGCGATTGCGCAGATCCTGACCAACAGCCGCATGTGCGCCGAAGGCAAGCGTCCGCTGTGCCAGGACACCGGCATCGTCACGATCTTCGTCAAGGTGGGGATGGACGTGCGCTGGGATGGCGCCACGATGGGCCTGTCGGACATGATCAACGAAGGCGTGCGTCGCGGTTACACGCACCCGGACAACGTGCTGCGCGCGTCGATCGTGAGCCCGCCCGAAGGCGCCCGCAAGAACACCAAGGACAACACGCCGGCCGTGATCCACTACGAGGTGGTGCCGGGCAACACCGTGGACATCCAGGTCGCGGCCAAGGGCGGCGGCTCCGAGAACAAGTCGAAGTTCGTGATGCTGAACCCGTCCGATTCCATCGTCGACTGGGTCCTGAAGACCGTGCCGACCATGGGCGCCGGCTGGTGCCCGCCCGGCATGCTGGGCATCGGCATCGGCGGCACGGCCGAGAAGGCCATGCTGATGGCCAAGGAATCGCTGATGGAGTCCATCGATATCCAGGACATCATCGCCCGCGGCCCGCAGGACTGGGTCGAGGAAATGCGCGTGGAACTGTACGAAAAGGTCAACGCGCTCGGCATTGGCGCGCAGGGCCTGGGCGGCCTGGCCACCGTGCTCGACGTCAAGATCATGGCTACCCCGACCCACGCGGCTTCCAAGCCCGTGGCGATGATCCCGAACTGCGCGGCCACGCGCCACGTGCACTTCACGCTGGACGGCAGCGGCCCGGCCAAGCTGGAAGCCCCGGACCTGTCGGCCTGGCCGCAGGTGGAATGGGCGCCGAACACCGAGACGTCGAAGAGTGTGGACCTGAACACGCTGACGCCCGAGGAAGTCGCTTCGTGGAAGCCCGGCCAGACGCTACTGCTGAACGGCAAGATGCTGACCGGCCGCGACGCCGCGCACAAGCGCATCGCCGACATGCTGGCCAAGGGCGAATCGCTGCCGATCGACTTCACCAACCGCGTGATCTACTACGTCGGCCCGGTCGATCCGGTGCGTGACGAGGTGGTCGGCCCGGCCGGCCCCACCACGGCGACCCGCATGGACAAGTTCACCGAGACCATGCTGGCCCAGACCGGCCTGATCGCGATGATCGGCAAGGCCGAGCGCGGCCCGGTGGCGATCGAATCGATCCAGAAGCACAAGTCGGCCTACCTGATGGCCGTGGGTGGCGCGGCCTACCTGGTGTCGAAGGCGATTCGCGGCGCCAAGGTGCTGGCCTTCGAAGATCTCGGCATGGAAGCCATCTACGAGTTCGACGTCAAGGACATGCCCGTGACGGTGGCCGTGGACAGCTCGGGTACGTCGGTGCACAAGACCGGCCCCGCCGAGTGGCAAGCCAAGATCGGCAAGATTCCGGTCGCTGCGGCATAACCGGCCAGGGCCCTGCGGCCCTGCCGGCGTTCCCCTTCCATATATAGATATGGAAGGGGAACGCCACTCTCCTCCCTTCCGTGAATCCCTCTCCCATCGGCGTTTTCGATTCCGGCCTCGGCGGCCTCTCGGTGCTGCGCGAAATCCGCGCGCTGCTGCCGCATGAGTCCCTGCTCTACGTGGCCGACTCGCGCTACGCGCCGTATGGCGAAAAACCCGAACGCTTCGTCGAGGCGCGCACGCTGCAAGTCTGCGAATGGCTGGTGGCACAGGGCTGCAAGGCGCTCGTCATTGCCTGCAATACGGCCACGATGCATGCCGTTCAAACCCTGCGCGAGACATTGCCGCTGCCGATCATCGGCGTCGAACCCGGCCTGAAGCCGGCCGCGGCGGCCAGCCGCAGCAAGGTGGTGGGCGTGCTCGCCACGGCCAACACGCTGCGCAGCGCCAAGTTCAATCGATTGCTGACGTCGCTGGAAGGCGAAAGCCGTTATCTGTGCGCGGCCGGTCTCGACCTCGTCGCCCGTATCGAACAGGGCGATGTCTCTGGCCCTGCGGTGCGCGCGCGGCTCGAAGGCCTGCTGACCCCGATGCTGGACGCCGGCGCCGACACGCTCGTACTCGGCTGCACCCACTATCCGTTTCTCTMCGACACCATCCGCGCGATGGTCGGCAATCGTCTCGCCCTAGTGGACACCGGCAGTGCCATCGCCCGGCAACTTGCGCGCAAGCTCGTTGAACACGACCTCGCCGCCGCACCCGATGCGGTGCCGCAAGACCGCTATGCGTCCACACGCGACGCCGCGCACCTGCGTGCGATGGCGGCGACGCTGCTGAACGTGGATACCCTCGCAGAAACCGTAGTCATCGAGCCAGCGCCGCCGCTCTGATCCCGGCGACGCCTTGCCGGCTATTGGATGAACCCCAGCGGCTTGTGATGCCGCACCTCGGGCTTGATCGCGTGTTCCTGTCGTAATTGCGCCAGAAACTCGTCCGGGGTCAGCGCTTCGCCGAGCACCACCGACTGCCGCTTGACCGTGGCGAAGTCGCCCGGCGTCAGGCAATCCATCGAATCGAGTTCGCGCTGGATCGTCTCGGTCATGCGCGCGGGATCGCCTTCGAGCGCCTCATCCACGAACATCGTCACGCGTTGCTGCGGCTTGAGCGACAGGAAGCGGATCTTGAACGAGAACCGCCGCAGCGCCGCTTCGTCAATCCGGTCGAACAGATTGGTCGTACAGAGGAAGATGCCATTGAAGCGCTCCATGCCCTGGAGCATTTCGTTGACTTCCGACACCTCGTAGTTGCGCACCGCCTGCTGCCGGCTCTGCATGAAACTGTCGGCCTCGTCGAGCAACAGCACCGCACCGTCCTCTTCTGCACGCGCGAACATCGCCGCGATCTGCTGCTCCGTCTCACCGACGTACTTGCTCATCAGGTCAGAAGCGCGGCGGATCATCAGCGGCAGGTCCAGTTCCGCCGCGATGTGCTCGGCCAGCGCCGTCTTGCCAGTGCCCGGCGGCCCATAGAAACACAGCGTGCCGCGCTGGCGCGCGCCGAGCGCCTGGACGATCTTTTCCACCGCGTAGCGCGATTCGATATTGAGGTTGTCGAGCCGGTAGCGCGTMACCACGGGCCGCGCCTCGGCCTCGGGGCGCAGCCCCATCGCGCGGTCGGCGTGTTCGAGCTGGCGCAGGATCAGCGCCTCCACGGGTTCATCGACGTCGCTGCGCGCCAGTTCCACGAACCGCGCCGCCGATTGCACCTGCGCCGGCGTCAGCGTCTTGCGCGCGGCCAGCGTGGCGATGAACGCGTCGCTGACATCGAGTCCGCCCAGATGCTTGCGGATGATGTTCTCGCGCACCAGAGGTGGCGGAATCTTTAATTCCAGATGGAACTGGAAGCGCCGCAGGTACGCGGGATCGATCTGACGGATCGAATTCGAGATCCAGATCACCGGCACCGGATTCTGCTCCAGCGTCTGGTTGACCCACGCCTTGCCGTTGACCGAGCCGCGCGTGTCCTCCTGCCCGAACAGGCTCATCAGCTCGCGCGCACTGCCTGGGAATACGTCTTCCACCTCATCGAACAACAAGGCCGTACGCGGCCGGCCGCGCAGGAAGGCCTGCGACACCTGCAGGGAGCGATAGCGGTCCTTGCCGGAGAGCGAGTTGCCGTCGCGGTCGAAGCAATCCACCTCGTAGAGTTCGCAGTCCGCCTCGCGCGCCAGCAGCCGCGCGAACTCGGTCTTGCCGGTGCCCGGCGGGCCGTAGATCAGCACGTTCACCCCTGCGGCGTTCTGGCGCGTGGCGTTGCCCAGCAGCGCGGACAGGTAGCGCGCGTCGGTCTCCACATGCGGATAGTCGCTCGTGCCCAGCGTCGGCGGCGCAGCGGGCCGCGTGAACACGGCCATCATCTCCGCGTCGCTGGCGTAGTTGCCGAGCAGCACGTGCAGCAGACGATCGGACAGGCGCATCAGGTCGCCGAGGTCCGTGACGCTGTTCTCGGGCAGCGGCTGCTCGATCAGGTTCAGCGTCTCGAGCCGCGAGCCGGGACGTAGTGAAACAGCGATATCGGCGGGGCTGGCGCCGGTCAGGCCGGCCAGGATCTGGAACGCCTCCTGACTGTGCGCGACCTTGCAATCGACCATCACCGCGCGCAGATCGCGCTTGTACTTGGCCAGCGCGGCATACAGCAGCAGCTTGCGTTCATGCTCGGGCAGGTTCAGCACATGGCTGAGCATGTCGATGTTGCGCACCAGCAGCACCCGCTCGCCGTGGAGGCGCGAGGCAATCGCGGCAGCCGACGCATCGAACACGGCGAACATGTCCTTGGCATGGTGCTTCACGTACTCATCGAGATAGTAAAACAGCGCACTTTCGTCGAAGGCGCTATTCCATTGGCCATGCCGCTCGAGGAACTCTTCTGGGGTCAGCCGCGAGGCGCCCTTCCACGCGGGCATGTCCGCGCAGCGCGCGGACAGGAAGCGCTGGACGCGCAGCACCACGCCATAGGGCCAGACCATTTCCTGGGCGCTGACCGTCAGCACGTCGTTGATATTGCTGCGCAGATTGAAGCGCGGCCCCAGCGCGCAGACCACGCGCAGCGCGAACTGGGCGCACATCCAGTCAAGGGCCGAGGTCCCCGCCACGCCGGGCGCGGCACGCAGGAGCGTCGAGCGGTCGTCTTCAGCAAAACGGGTGAAGTCCATGGCCATTCCCTTCGCTTGGGCTGGCGGGCGTCCGGACCGCGGGGGCGCCACCAGTACCAGGCTGCCGATGTTTGTCACGCTGTTATCACGCTGCTTTCTTCCATCCTAGCGCGGTTTGCCGCCGATGGGGCATTGCAGACACCCACCGACGCGCGGGCGCCCACGCACCCACCTCACGCAATCGGATATCGTAATTCGACGATTGCATTGCACAATGCGCAACAAATAAGAATCATTATCGTTTATACTGTGCCGCTACGCTGCCCAAGAGTGGCGCTCCCCAGCAACCCCGTTTCACGGTTTTCTCCGGTTCACGTGGCTGTACATCAGGAGCGTTATCATGGAATTGCTATTGAGCCTGCTGGTCGGATGTGGCATCTCGCTGATCCTGTTCTATCGCAAGTGAGCGAGTACAGACGCGCGCCGCCTGCCCATTTCGAATACCTGTCGTATCTCTCATGTTCGATCAACGTTTCCTCAAGATCACTGTTGCTGTCCTGTTGTTCCACGTCGGGCTGCTTTACCTGATCCAGAGCGGCCTGGCGCGCAAACTGACCGAAGCGGTCATCGCGCCCGAGATCATCGCCCGTATCATCCCGATGGAGCCGCCCAAGCAGCCTCCGGCGCCGGAGCCGCCCAAGCCGCAACCGCAGACGCCCCCGAAGCAGGTGAAGGTGGTAACACCGCGCCCGACGCCGCCGAAGCCGCAGCCGACCCCGGAACCCGTGGCCTCGCTGCCGCCCTCGCCGACGGCCATCGAAGCCCCGCCGCCCCCCCCTGCCCCGCCGGCGCCTGCCGAACCGCCTTCGCCGCCCGTATCGGCCAATGCCGCGCCGCGCGCTGTCGGCATCGGCGAGATCGCCTGTTCGCCGCCGCAAGTGGCCTATCCGTCGCAATCGCGCCGAATGGGTGAAACCGGCAAGGCTGTTGTTCGTCTGACGACCGATGAGTCTGGCCGCGTGGTCAAGACCGCGGTGGTCACGTCGAGCGGCTCGAGCCGACTGGACCAGGCTGCAGTGGATGCCGTGCAGCGCATGCGTTGCAAGCCCTATTTGGACAATGGCCGCGCCGTGGCCGTGACCGCCCAGCAGCCGATCAACTTCGAGCTGAACTGATTTCCCGGAATTTTCCGATCTTTCCCAAACACTGACACCAGGAACCACCATGCAGGACCTCGGACTCTCCCACCTCTGGTCGCAAGGCGACTTCGTCATGCGAGCGACCGCCATCATTCTGCTCATCATGTCGCTGTTGTCGTGGATCGTGATTCTCACCAAGGCGTGGGATCTGGTTCGCCTCAAGAAGATGGCAAATGGCGCGGAAAAGCGCTTCTGGCACTCGGATGACTTCGACCACGCGCTGGAAACACTCGGCGCGAGCGATGCCAATCCGTTCCGCACGCTGGCCATGACCGGCAAGGAAGCGGCGCAGCACCACCGCGCCAGCCAGCCGCAACTGCACGACCAGCTCGACATCTCCGACTGGCTGACCCGCTCGCTGAAGAGCTCGATCGACGAGGCGGTGTCGCGCATGCAGTCGGGCCTGGCGGTGCTGGCCTCGGTGGGCTCCACCGCGCCGTTCGTCGGCCTGTTCGGCACGGTGTGGGGCATCTACCACGCGCTGATCGGCATTGGCGCCTCGGGCGTGCCGACCATCGACAAGGTGGCCGGCCCCGTGGGCGAAGCCCTGATCATGACCGCCTTCGGCCTGGCCGTGGCGATCCCGGCGGTGCTCGGCTACAACGCACTGAGCCGTGGCAACAAGGGCGTCATCAACAAGCTGAACCGCTTTGCGCACGACCTGCACGCCTACTTCGTGACCGGCGCCCGCGTGCGCCCGGGCTCCTCCGCCCGCACGGCCGACGACGGCTCGGTGCGGCTGGCTGTCAAGAACTAAGCGCGACACTCGCGCCAGAAGGAACGCATCATGGCATTCGGCACGCTCGACGGTGACGATGACGAGGTGATGAGCGAGATCAACATGACGCCGCTGGTCGACGTCATGCTGGTGCTGCTGATCATCTTCATCATCACGATTCCCGTCATCAACCACGCGGTGAAGATTGATCTGCCGCGCGCGACGAACCAACCGAACGACACCAAGCCGCAGAACATCAACGTCTCGGTCGACGCGCAGGGCAAGGTGTTCTGGAACCAGCAGGAAGTTGACGAGGCTGCGCTGGAACAACGCATCGCGGAAGCCGCGCAACAGGAGCCGCAACCCGAGTTGCACCTGCGCGCGGACCGCGAGGTCCGCTACGAGCGCGTGGCTGAAGTCATGGCCGCCGCGCAGCACGGCGGGCTCGGCAAGATCGGCTTCATCACGGAACCGAAGCACTGATCTCCCCCGCCTCGAACATGAAGGGCACCCCTCACCGGGTGCCCTTTTTGTTGGCGCCCGGCAGCGAGCCAGGTTGCGATTTCCTGTCGATCCGTGACGGCCTTGGCACAGGTGTAACGGTTAGTGAAGATCACTTGTAATGATAACAATTCTCATTTATGATCTTCTTCATCGTAACCAACACGCATCGCTTCCCCTACGTGAAGCGCTTCCACGGAGAAGACCATGAGCACAATCAGCCTGCCGATGTCGCAACCGCGTGAAGTCACGCGCCGCCGCCTGTCCCTGCGCCGCGTCGAGGTTGCCTCGCAGGCGCGCCGCGAACCGTCGACGGCATCGTCGGCTATCGAGACCGTGAAGTCGGCGGTAGCCGGCCTGCCCGCCCGCCTGGAAGCGCTGATGCGCGCCGATGCACCGGCCGAAGGCAACACCGCGCAAGCCGTGCCGCTGGACGCCATCATGCGCGGCGCCACGACGCTGCCGATCCTGCATAACGGCGACGTGTACACGCTGCGCGTGACGCGCTACGGCAAGCTGATCCTGACCAAATAATCGACAGTCTTTTGTGGGGACCACCCCTTCGCGGGGTGTTGGGCAGTAGCCAGACGATCGGAACACGCTGACAGGGAAGATTTCCAAACCCCTTGCCTGTCAGGCCGATGCCAGCCATGCCGCCTTTTTATACCGCCCCGCAGGCGTTGCGCCTGCGGGGCTTTTGCATTGGCGGGTTCGCAATGCGATCCCGCCGTGCAATCAGACGCCGAGCGCAGCGATACCAGCGCGTGCGATCTGCGCGTCTTCGGTAGACTTCACGCCGGACACGCCTACGGCGCCCACGACCTGGCTGTTCACGACGATGGGCACGCCACCTTCGAGCATGCCCTGCAGGTGCGGAGCGGTCATGAACGAGTAGCGGCCGTTGTTGATCATGTCTTCGTAGATCTTCGACTCACGACGGCCCATCGCAGCCGTGCGGGCCTTTTCCGTGGCGATGTAGGCCGAGATCGGGGCCACGCCGTCCAGGCGCAGCGAGCCGAGCGGGTGGCCACCGTCGTCGACGACCACAATCGTGACAGCCCAGTTGTTGGCCTTGGCTTCGACCTCGGCAGCCGCCAGCAACTTCTTCACGTCATCGGCCGTCAGTACGGTTTTTTGCTGCATACCTCTCTCCAGTCTGTTCATCAGTGTGAGGCCGCAGTATATCGCGCCGTCCGGGGCAACAATGGTGACATGACCGGTACAAGGACTTTTGACTTGACGGTTATCCCGCAGCCCTTGTCGAGCGGCCGCCAAAAGATAAAGCCCGCAGGCGGCGGGCTTTTCTGGATCCGGTTGAGACGAGCCGGTCAGGCGCCGTCGCTGAAGAAACTACGGGGATCGGTCACGCGTGCGCCGTCGGTGTAGACATCGCGCTTGTCGTTGGCGCGGGCACCATCGGTGTAGGCATCGCGTTGATCGGTCACGCGCTGGCCACCGCTGTAGACGTCGAACTTGGCCGGTGCGGCAAAGGCCGATACCGACAGCACGGAAAGCGCGCCGAGGGCGGCGACGGCAGCGATGCGTTGCTTGATCTTCATGAGAATCCCCTTATTGATGTTAGTCGCGGGCGTCGCGCCATCAGGCGGATGCTTGTGGGAGCGGCGTCACCCAAGGAGTTTAGGGGGAAACCCTGAGGCCGAAGTCCAGCCGCATTGAGCGGACGCATCAAATTCTTTGAGCAATAAAAATCTTCGGGAACTCCCCGGCGCAATCTTCCACCATCGAATGTCAGAAAACGCCGGCGAGCCGCCAAGAGAGCGTCACGCAGAAATAGAAAAAGCCCCACGAAGGGGCTTTTTCCGACGATGGCCTTTCAACGACCTTACTGAACGATTACACCACTGCGTCCGGTCGCGATTCGCGTCTTAGTCGCGCCAGCGGCCATGGCCCCGACCGTGGCCGTGACCATGGTAATGGTCGCCGCGATATCCCGGCGGGCCGTAGTAGTAGCGCGGACCCGGGTAATAGCGGGGACCGTAGTAGACCGGCGCCGGACGCACCACGACAGGCGGCGGGCCATAATAAACCGGAGCCGGCGGCGCGTAGTACACCGGCGGCGGCGGCGCATAGTAGGCGGGACCACCCACCACCACACCCGGAACGCCAATTGCCACGTCCACGTTCACGCGTGCCATTGCAGCGCCAGACGCCAGCGCGGCGGCTACACCGAATGCTGCGAACAACCAACGTTTCATGATCGTGCCTCTTTGAGTTAGGTCAAGCTGATAACTCGTATTGTAGGGGTTCGCGATTTTCGAGGTGAAACGGCGGGTTCTACATTGTTACCGGCGGTAACAGCAACGTCACATGGCGAAGTGGCGCGTGTTGGCTTGCGTCCTGCGGACGAAGCCACCACAATACCGGGCTTGCCGTGCGGCCGTGGAGAAATTGGTAGACTCAGCAGACTTAAAATCTGCCGCTCTTACGGGCTTACGGGTTCGAGTCCCGTCGGCCGCACCAGCGCGCTCCATATCGCTACCCATCGCGCTACACCGCGCAGCGCAGCGCTCAGACGAGCCACGCGCACAGCAGCGCGCCGACCACCATCAGGAAGACAAACAGCACCGCGGCGAGCGCCAGCGGCTTGCGTCCTGCACGTAGCAGATCACCGATTCGGGTATGGAGTCCGATGGCCAGCATCGCGCAGGCCAGCAGCCAGTTGTCCAGGGCGACCAGGCCAGGCTTCCACTCGCCCGGCACCATGCCGGCAGAGTTCACCGCCATCACCGCGACGAAACCGAGCGCGAACCACGGCACGGACTTCAGCAGCGCGCGCCAGTTGCGACGGCCGTTGCCGCCCGCGTCGCCACCGCTTGCACGCGGCCACAGCGCCATGATCAACAGCAACGGACCCAGCGCCAGCACGCGGACCATCTTGGCCACCACGGCGGCGTCAGCGGTGGCATCGCTCACCATCTTGCCGGAGGCGATCACCTGCGCCACCTCATGCAGCGTGGCACCCGTAAAAATGCCAAACGCGCGTTCCGTCACGGGGAGATGCCAGTGTTGCGTCGCCAGCTCGTAGAGCCACGGATAGAGCAGCATGCCGACCGTGCCGAACAGCACCACGGTGGCCACGGCCACCGCCGTCTGCTTGTCATCGGTACGCACCACGGACGAGACCGCGATGGCCGCCGCCGCGCCGCATACCGCGCTGCCCGCGCTCACCAGGATGGCCTCGCGCCGGCTCAGGCCGAAAAACGCCGATCCCACCCACGTACCGAAGAGCAGCGTGGCCACCAGCATCACGAGCGGCACCACGACGCCGCCCAGGCCCAATGCCGCGATCGCCCCGAACGTGAGGCGCAGGCCATACAGCGCCACGCCAAGCCGCAGCAGATGATGGCGCGCGAACTGCATCCCCGGTGCCAGGGGCGTCAGCCAGTGCTTCGGCATCGTATTGGCCGCGACCATGCCGGCGCACATCGCCAGCGTCAACGCGGACAGCCCGTATTGGGACACGGCGGGATGATCGGCCAGCACCAGCGCCAAGCCCGCAATGGCACCMAGCGGCAGCAAAGTGACGAGACGGATACGCCACAGGTTGAAACCGGTGGGGGCGAGCGTGAGCGGGGTGGCAGGGGTCGTGGACATAGCAGTTCTTCTAGGGATTGCCTGAAGGGTACGCATGCCGCCTTGACCAGTAAAACGGGTAATATCGTTATGACTTACCGTTATTATCGATAAAGCCATGGAGCAACGCCCGCTTCGCCTTACCTTGCGCCAGTTGCAGGTCTTCGTGGCCGTGGCCCAGCACGGCAGCACCACGGCCGCGGCCGAGTCGCTCGCGATGTCCCAGTCGGCCGTCAGCGCGTCGCTGGCCGAACTGGAACGTGCGCTGAACGGCCCCTTGTTCGACCGCGTAGCGCGCCGCCTGAGCATCAACGAAACCGGGCGCCAATTCTTTCCGCGCGCGCTGTCCCTGCTCGACCAGGCGCACGAACTCGAGCGATTTGCCTCGGAAGGCGGCGTGCAGCTGCGCATCGCGGCCAGTAACACCATCGGCAGCTACATCCTCCCTGCCCTGCTGGCGGGGTTCCGCAATGCGCAGACCGGGCCGTGCGAACTGGACATGCGCATCGGCAATACGCAGGACGTGCTGCACGCCCTCCTCAAGTTCGAGGCCGATATCGGCCTGATCGAAGGGACCAGCCATGAGCGGGACTTACGCAGCATGCACTGGTGCGATGACGAGATGGTGGTGATCGTGGGGCCGGCGCATCCGCTGGCGATGGTGGCCGAGCAGCCCGAGTTGCTGCACGACATGCTGCGCGAGGCCGACTGGATCGTGCGCGAGCCGGGCTCCGGCACGCGCGAGATCATCGAATCGCGCCTCGTGCCCGCCCTGGGCGCGCTGCGCTTTGCGCTGGAGCTAGGCAACACCGAAGCCATCAAGCGCGCCGTCATGAGCGGATTTGGCGTCAGTTGCCTGTCACTGCATGTCGTCGGCGATGAAATCGCGCGCGGTGAGTTAGTACCGCTGCGCGCCGGCCTGCCGCGCGTGATCCGGCCGCTGCAACTGGTCGTGCATCAGGACAAATTCCCGACTCAGGGGCTGCTCGCCTTTACCGAATACCTGCGCGGCGCGGCACCCGTGCTGTGTGCCTGAGCTGCGATACCGGCGTTAGAACAACTGAACGGCTAGAACGCAAAACGGCGCCACAATGGGCGCCGTAGGCTTGAAACGTCGGTAAAACTTGGAGGCGGAGGTCGGAATCGAACCGGCGTACACGGCTTTGCAGGCCGCTGCATAACCACTCTGCCACCCCGCCAGGTGACGATGCAGGATTGTACGACAATCCTGTCAAACAAAAAGGGAAGCCACGCTTCCCTTTGGGATTGGAGCGGGAGACGAGTCTCGAACTCGCGACCTCAACCTTGGCAAGGTTGCGCTCTACCAACTGAGCTACTCCCGCGTACAAACTTTCTACTACTTCACTACCAGCCCGACGATAACGCTGTCGAACTTTACTAAACCTGGAGCGGGAGACGAGTCTCGAACTCGCGACCTCAACCTTGGCAAGGTTGCGCTCTACCAACTGAGCTACTCCCGCAGGGCCCTGCATCTTACAGAAAAGCAGACTATCGCGCAACTTCTTTTAAACACGCAGCTTTGTGCTGGTATTTCGCGCTAAGTACCGCTTATCTTGCTGCTTTCGTCTTTCGTCGTCAGCAGCGAGAACGAGATTATTGCAAAGAGGGGGCCGGGGCGTCAAGGACTTTTTCGCGCAACGCTTCACTTTTACTTCTGCGCGCCCGCACTACCCGTGACATTGCTGCGCTCGCGGATCTGCGGCCACGCCAGCTTCATGTAATAGAACATCGACCACAGCGTGAGCACCGCCGCCAGATAGATCATCCAGCCGCCGAGCAACGAGGCATCGATGCCGAACAGCGAGTCGTTGAACAACAGCAATGGAATCGCAATCATCTGCACCGTGGTCTTCAGCTTGCCGAGGAAATTCACGGCGACGCTCTTGGACGMGCCGATCTGCGCCATCCATTCACGCAGCGCGGAAATCGTGATTTCACGTCCGATGATGACCAGCGCGATCAGGTCCGCCACGCGGCCCAGCGCCAGCAGGGACAGCAGCGCCGCGGTCACCATGAGCTTGTYGGCCACCGGGTCCAGGAACGCGCCGAACGACGAGGTCTGGTTCCAGCGTCGCGCCAGGAAGCCATCCAGCCAGTCCGTCGCCGCGGCGATGACGAAGAACGCGGCCGCGGTCACGTTCTTGGTATGCATCGGCAACCATGTTTCAGGCAGGTAATAGACCCCGACCACGAGAGGGATCATGGCCACGCGAAGCCAGGTCAGCAGGATGGGAATATTCAGGGGCATGGGCGGAGCGTTGGAAAAGGAACGGGCCGATCCGGCGATGGTCTGGAAGGCGAATGCCGCGATTGTCGCCGATTTCCAGCCGAACCCGCCAGTTTCGGGCTGAAATGGCTGGCAACCGGCCGGGCGGGCCGGTCAATGCAACTGGCGGTAGATCTCCTCGGCCAGGGTGCGCGAGATGCCTTCCACGCTGGCAAGTTCGTCGATGCTGGCAGCCATGACGCCGCGCAGGCCGCCGAAACGCGTCRGCAGCTTTTGCCGCCGGCGCGCGCCCACACCCTCGATTTCCTCCAGCCGCGACGTGTTGCGCGCCTTGGCGCGCCGCGCCCGCATGCCGGTGATGGCAAAGCGGTGGGCCTCGTCGCGGATCTGGGCGACGAGCATCAGCGCTGCGCTGCCCTGCCCCAGTTCCAGCGACGGGCGGCCATCGGCGAAGACCAGTGTCTCCAGCCCCACCTTGCGGCCTTCGCCCTTCGCCACGCCGACCAGCAGGCCGATGTCGAGCCCAAGCTCCTCGAACACCTGGCGCGCCACCTCGACCTGCCCCTTGCCGCCGTCGATCAGCACTACGCGCGGCATGCGCGGCACGCCGTCCGGGGCGCCTTCTCCGCCCAACTCGCCGCCATCTTCCTGGATCTGCTCCACCAGCTTCTGGTACCGGCGCGTGAGCACCTGACGCATGGCCGCATAGTCGTCGCCGGGCGTGATGTCCTGGATGTTGTAGCGCCGATATTCGCTGTTCTGCATCTCATGGTGGTGGAACACCACGCAGGATGCCTGGGTGGCCTCACCCGCCGTGTGGCTGATGTCGAAGCACTCAATGCGGAGCATCGTCAGGTCTTCCATATCCAGGGCGATGGTCTCGGCAAGCGCACGCGTGCGCGCCTCCTGGCTGCCCTGCTCCGCCAGCCGGCGCGCCAACGCCAGCGCCGCGCCTTGCGTCGCCATCTCGAGCCAGATCTTGCGCTGGCCCTGCGGCTGCCGCACCAGCGCGATCTTGCGGCCTGCCTGCATCGACAGGGCCTCCACCAGCGCGGCATCGGCTGGCAGATGGCTCACCACGATGATCGGCGGCGGCGCCTGATCGAGATAGTGCTGGACCATGAAGGCCGACAGCACGCGGGCCGCGATGCGGTCCACGGACAGCGGCCCGGCTTCCGGCACCACCTGCTCGCCTTCGCCCTCCCCGGCATCGTCGCTATCTTCGACGATCATCGCCGCTTCGTCGGCATGCGCGGGGAAATAGGCTTTGTCGCCAAGATGGCGGCCCCCGCGCACCATCGCCAGATTCACGCACGCACGCCCACCCTGCACGGCCACGGACAGAATGTCGATGTCGCGCGCCTGCCCCACCTCCTCCACAGCCTGCCGCTTGAGCACCGTGGAGAGCGCGGCGATCTGGTCGCGCACAGCGGCGGCCTGCTCGAAGCGCAGTTGCACCGCGTGCTCTTCCATCTTGACCTGGAGGCCATCGAGCACMTCGGTCTCGCGGCCCTGGAGGAAGCGCGCGGCGTTATGCACGTCGCGCGCGTAATCTTCCTCGCTGATCGCCTGCACGCACGGCGCCGTGCAGCGATGAATCTGATGCAGCAGGCAAGGCCGGGTGCGGTTGTTGAACACCGTGTCCTCGCAGGTGCGCAGCTGGAACACCTTCTGCAGGATCTGCATGCTTTCGCGCACCGCGTAGGCACTCGGGAACGGGCCGAAGTACTGGTGCTTGCGGTCCGTCGCCCCCCGGTAGTAGGCCATGCGCGGGAACTTGTGGCCGGTCAGCTTGAGGAATGGATAAGACTTGTCGTCGCGGAACAGGATGTTGTAGCGCGGGGCGAGTGCCTTGATGAGATTGTTCTCAAGCAGCAGCGCCTCGGCCTCCGTCCGGACCACCGTGGTATCGATGCGAGCGATTTTCCCCACCATCATCGCGATGCGCGGCGACAGCTGGGTCTTGTTGAAGTAGCTCGAGACACGCTTTTTCAGGTCGCGCGCCTTACCCACGTAGAGCACGTTGCCGTCGGCGTCGAAATAGCGGTACACGCCCGGCAGGCCGGGCAGCCGCGCCAGGATCTGCCGGGGGTCGAATGCCGGGATGTCGGCGGGGGCCTCGGCCGGGAGATCCACGCGGACCTCGGCGGGTGCATCGTTCGAAGCGTCGTTCGGGGAAACCGGTTCCTGCTCGGGCATCGGGGGACAAGAAAGTTTGGGCGGCAAGGCGCGCAGGGGCTGGCCTCGCTCTAGAATCGCAAGTTTAKAGCAAATCTTCCGCGTGCCCTCGCGGAACGGGACGCCGCCATGCCCATTCAATCCTGCGACATCTTCTGCACGGTCGTCGATAACTTCGGCGATATCGGCGTTTGCTGGCGCCTGGCGCGCCAACTCTCACAGGAGCACGGCCACGCGGTGCGACTCTGGGTGGATGACCTGGGCAGCTTCGCGCGGCTGGCGCCGGAGATCGACCCGGCACGCGCCTGCCAGCACCTGGGCGGCGTGGAGGTGCGTCGCTGGGATGCCTCTCCCGGTGCCCCGTTCGAGCCGCTGCCGCCGCACGACCTCGTMATCGAGGCGTTCGCCTGCCACCTGCCCGAGCCCTTCCTGGCCGCGATGGCCGCCGCGCCGCGCCCGCCGGTATGGATCAACCTGGAATACCTGAGCGCCGAGGCATGGGTCAGCGAGCACCATGCGCTGTCCTCGCCCCATCCGAAGCTGCCGCTCGTGAAGTACTTCTTCTTCCCCGGCTTTGCGCACGGCACGGGCGGGCTGCTGCGGGAGTCAATGCTGGGCGCGCAGCGCGATGCCTTCCTATCCAGCCGCGCCGCGCAATCGACACTCTGGTACCGGCTCGGCACGCACCCCCTGCCAGATGCGTTGCGCGTAAGCCTGTTCGCCTATACGAATCCCGCCCTACCCGCCTTGCTGGCCCAATGGCGCGACGGCGCCACGCCCGTGCAGTGCCTGGTGCCGCAAGGCCCGGCAGCGCAGCAGGCGGCCGCGTGGTTCGGCGCCCCGGCGGAGCAGGTGGCCCCCGGCACCTCGCTGACGCAAGGCAACCTGACCCTCCAGGTGATTCCGTTCGTGAGGCAGGAAAACTACGACGAACTGCTCTGGGCCTGCGACGTGAACTTCGTGCGTGGCGAGGATTCCTGCGTGCGCGCGCACTGGGCCGCGCGGCCCATGGTCTGGCACATCTACCCGCAGGACGACGTGGCGCACCATGTGAAGCTCGATGCGTGGCTCGAGCGATTCAGCCGGTGCGGCGTTTCGCCGGAGGCTGCCCAGGCCATGACCGCCTTTTGCCATGCCTGGAACGGCCATGGCGCCACCCCGCACGCGCCCGACTGGGCGCAGTTCCACGCACAATTGCCTGCTCTCGCTACGGCCATGGACCGCTGGCAGCGGCAATTGCAGCACTTGGGCGACCTCGCGGCAAATCTGGTGGTCTTTTGCGAAAATCGGGTAAAATAACGGGTTGATTTTGATGATGGCGAGCCAAAAAGAGCAACTGCCGGCCGCGCGCCTTCGCCATACCGCATATCGCGAATCGGGGTCATGAGCGCCCCGGATTACTTTTTTCAGGAAGATAGTTCAGATGAAGATCGCACAAGAACTCCGCGTCGGCAACGTGTTCATGATCGGTTCCGACCCGATGGTCGTGCAGAAGGCCGAGTACAACAAGTCGGGCCGTAACGCCGCCGTCGTCAAGATGAAGTACAAGAACCTGCTGACGGACGCCCCGGGCGAGTCGGTGTTCAAGGCTGACGACAAGTTCGAAGTGGTGATGCTGGATCGCCGCGAATGCACCTACTCGTACTTCGCCGACCCGATGTACGTGTTCATGGACACGGACTACAACCAGTTCGAAGTCGAGCAGGACAGCATGGGCGACGCGCTGAACTACCTCGAAGACGGCATGAACGTGGAAGTGGTGTTCTACAACGAGAAGGCCATCTCGGTGGACATGCCGACCACGCTGGTCCGCGAGATCATCTACACGGAACCGGCCGTCAAGGGCGACACGTCGTCGGGCAAGGTGCTCAAGGGCGCCAAGATCAACACCGGGTTCGAGCTGCAAGTGCCGCTGTTCTGCAACATCGGTGACAAGATCGAAATCGACACGCGTACCGGCGAATACCGCAGCCGCGCCAACTAAGGCGTCGCCGCGAGACAGCAAAAAGGGCAGCTTCGGCTGCCCTTTTTGTTTTTGCCCGCCGACGTCGACGTGTCAGGCGATCAGGTCATGCTCGCGCAGCAGGCGCAGTGCGGCACGATAGTCGGCATCCTGTTGCAGTTTGTTCCAGTCCAGCGGACGCTTGCGACCGAACAGCTTGCGGATGCGGCGTTGCGACACCTTGTCGCCCTTCAGATCGTCCAGTTCCTTCAGCAACTGGTCGGCGCGCTCCGGATGGTTGCAGATCAGCACCATGTCGCAGCCCGCATCGAGCGCGGCTCGCGCGCCCTGGGTCACCGTGCCGGCCACGCTGGCGCCTTCCATGCTCAGGTCGTCGCTGAAGATCACGCCCTCGAAGCCGAGTCGCGTACGCAGTACATCCTGAAGCCAGAACGGCGAGAAGCCGGCCGGGTTCGGGTCGACCTTCGGATAGATCACGTGCGCGGGCATCACGGACGCCAGCGCATTGCCCATCCAGTCATACGGACGCGCGTCGAGGGCCAGAATCTCTTCGACGTCACGCTCGTCGACCGGCACGGCCACGTGCGAATCAGCCTCGACGAAGCCATGACCCGGGAAATGCTTGCCGCAGTTGCTCATGCCAGCCAGCAGCAGGCCGTGCGTGAGATGGTTGGCCAGCATCGTCACCACGCGTGGATCGGCGTGGAACGCGCGGTCGCCGATCACGGCGCTGCGGCCATGGTCGAGATCGAGCACCGGCGTGAAGCTCAGGTCGATGTCGCACGCGCGCAGTTCGGCGGCCAGCACGTAGCCGCACGCGATGGCGACCTTGGTGGCCGTCATCACATCGCGATCCCACAATTCGCCGAGTTTTGCCATCGCCGGCAGGTGCGTGAAGCCATCGGTCTTGGCGCGCTGCACGCGGCCGCCTTCATGATCGATGCAGATCAGCACGTCCTCGCGCACCGCGCGAATCGCCCGCGTCAACGCGGTCAACTGGGCGCGCGACTCGAAATTCCGTGCGAACAGGATCACGCCGCCCGTCAGCGGATGGGCGATGCGACGCATGTCCTCGGCGTCRAGCTGCTTGCCAACCACGTCGAGCACCACCGGGCCCGGATGCTTGCCGGAAACTTTCTTGATCATAGGAATATCTTGAATTCAGGCTGCGTAGGTTCAGGATGCGGTGTCGGCCGGCTGGCCGCCCCGCTCCGCGATGGCGAACGCCACCGCGTACTCGTGTTCGTCACTGACACTGACCCGGATGGTCAGCCCGCGTTCCTGCACCCAGTCGGCCAGCTCACCGGTGCATTGCGGCGTGGGCTCGCCCGACGGCAGGTTCAGCAGTTCCATGGCGCGCCACGTCATCGGCCAGCGCATCCCCAGGCCGATGGCCTTCGAGAACGCCTCCTTGGCCGCGAAGCGCGTGGCCAGGAAGGCCAGCCCGCGCTTCTCCGAGCGCGCCTTGCGCGCGTGATAGACCTTCAGCTCACGCGGGCCGAGCACCTTCTCCGCGAAACGGCCGCGCGTGCGCTCCATCACGCCCTGCACGCGATCGATCTGGATGATGTCGGTGCCGATGCCGTAGATCACGCCGCCTGTCCCGGCACGGGATAACGGGTGCCCAGGCGCGCGGCCACCATGATGGCCTTCATCTCGCGCACCGCGTTCTGCCAACCGACGAACACCGCATGCGCGACGATCGCATGACCGATATTCAGCTCCTTGATGCCGGGCAGTGCCGCGATCTGTTGCACATTGGTGTAATGCAGGCCGTGGCCGGCATTGACGACGAGGCCCTGGCGGATGCCTGCGTCCACGCCTTCGGACACACGACGAAATTCCGCCGCCTGCTCCTCGGGCGTATGGGCGTCGGCGTAGCGGCCGGTGTGGATCTCGATGACCGGCGCCTTGCACGCGGCCGCGGCCGCGATCTGGTCCGGATCAGGATCGATAAACAGCGAGACGCGGATGCCCGCATCCGCCAGTTGCCGGCAGGCAGCGCTGACCTGCTCGAAATGGCCGGCGACGTCGAGACCGCCTTCGGTAGTCACTTCCTCGCGCTTCTCAGGTACGAGGCAGACGTCCTGCGGACGGATTTCGCAGGCGATATCGAGCATTTCGCGTGTGATTGCGCACTCCAGGTTCATCCGGGTGGCGAGCTTCGGGCGCAGTGCGCGCACGTCCGCGTCGCGGATATGGCGGCGATCCTCGCGCAGGTGCAGCGTAATCACGTCTGCGCCGGCGATTTCCGCCTGGAGGGCGGCCTCGATCGGGTCAGGGTAGGCGGTGCCGCGCGCATTCCGCAGCGTGGCCACGTGGTCGATGTTGACGCCAAGGTCGATGACGCCGGGATTCGCGTGAAAAATCATGGCTTTACAGAAATTGCAGGTCGATAAGGATTTGCCGCGTTTTCAGCGGCGCACCCTGCAGATAATAATGCAGCAGGAAACGCATCAGGGCGCGGCTTTGTGTGGCGGTCTGGGCGCGGCCGTAGTCGTCCCGCCCCATGTCCAGCAAGGTCTGGCCGGACACCACGGGCCAACTCGACGGATCGCTCGGCTGCGCGCGGCGCACGCCGCGTTCGGGGTGATACACGTAGTCGAGGCCCGGTTGCACCGGCTCCCCGGTGCTCACGCACTGGTCGAACGCCACCGCGAACCCGGTCTCCTGCAGCAACACGCGCTCGAAGCTGCGTAGCACCAGACTGGCCGGCTCACCATGCGCGAGCCGCGTCAGCGTGATCATGTAGTGCTTGAACAGCGCCGGATGTGCATCCTCGCGCGGGCAGAAGCGCAATAGCAATTCGTTGAGATAGAAGCCCGATAGCAGCGCATCGCCGGCCAGCGGCAGCATGCCGCCCATGTATTCGGCCTTAGTCAGCGTCTTGACCTCGCCGCGGCCGGTCCAGGAGAGCGAAATCGGATGGAAGTGCTGAAGCACCGAGCGCAGCGCCGAATGCGGCCGCTTGGCGCCCTTCGCCACCATGGCCATGCGGCCGTGGTCGCGCGTGAAGACGTCCAGAATGAGACTGGTCTCACGATAGGGATAGGCGTGGAGCACGAAGCCGGACTCGTTGGTCACGCGCAGCTCGGTGCGCGCGGGCACGATCCGCATGGCCCGGTCCATCATTTCGCGGCCGGCGGCCACGGCCGGGGACAGCCCGGTACCGCCCTGCACCTCCAGCAGTTCGGCGGCCTCCTCGGCGATGGGATCGGCGCTCCGCGCGCGCCTGGGCGCGGCTCGGGGCGCGTCAGGCATCTTGCTCACTCGTAGCCGTAGGCCCGCAGTCCGGCTTCGTTGTCGGCCCAGCCGCTCTTKACCTTGATCCACATCTCCAGGTAGACCTTGCCGTCGAACAGCTTCTCCATGTCGAGGCGCGCCTCGGTGGAGATCTGCTTGAGCTTGGCCCCCTTGTTGCCGATGATCATGGCCTTGTGCGCGTCGCGCTCGACCAGGATCGTCGCAAACACGCGGCGCAGCCGGCCTTCGGTCTCGAACTTGTCGATGATCACGGTGCTCGTGTACGGCAGCTCATCGCCAGTCCAGCGGAAGACCTTCTCGCGGATGATTTCCGAGGCCAGGAAGCGCTCGCTGCGGTCGGTCATCGCATCGGCGTCGTACATCGGCTCGCCTTCGAGCAGGTACGGACGGATGATGGCCAGCAGCCGCGTGATGTGATCGTGCGTCTTCGCCGACATCGGCACCACTTCCCGGAACGGGAACAGCTGTCCCATCTTTTCCAGGAACGGCATCATCACCTCGGCGCGGTTCTCGCCCAGGCGATCGAGCTTGTTGGTGACCAGCAGCACCGGCACGTTCTTCGGCAGCAACGACAGCACCTTCTCGTCATCGGCGCTGAAATAGCCGGCTTCCACGACGAACAGCACCAGATCCACCGTAGACAGCGTGGACGTGACTGCGCGGTTCAGCGAGCGGTTCAGCGCGCTGGCGTGGCGGGTCTGGAAGCCTGGCGTATCGACGAAAACGAACTGCGCGTCATCGGTGGTCTGGATACCGACGATGCGATGGCGCGTGGTTTGCGCCTTGCGGGACGTGATGCTGACCTTCTGGCCGACAAGTGCATTCATCAACGTGGACTTGCCCACGTTGGGGCGGCCAACAATGGCCACCGTGCCGCAGCGGAACGCCTTGGCATCCGAGGGTGCCTGGGCGTCCTGCTGCGGAGGGGTAGATTCGGTCATTCCTTCAACCTGAGAGACAACTGGGGATCCGGTGGCACCGGCTGCTTGCGGGTCTTGCCCGTGCGCTCGGCCCGGCTGCGCTTGAGCAGCTGGGGCACGAGCTTCTGCACCTCATCCAGCGCGAGCTTGGCCGCCGCCTGCTCGGCCGCACGGCGCGAGGCGCCGGTGCCGAACACGCGCACCTCCAGTTTAGGCACGGTGCATTCGACTTCAAACTGCTGGCTGTGTGCGGCACCGTGTGTGGCGATGACGTTGTACTGCGGCAGGGCGATCTTGTGGCCCTGCAGATACTCCTGGAGCAGGGTCTTGGCGTCCTTCCCCAGCGTACGGGGGTCCACCTGCTCCAGAATGGGGATATACAGCTTGCGGATCAGCGCCCGCGCGGCGTCAAAGCCGGCATCGAGGAACACTGCGCCGACAATGGCCTCCAGCGCATCCGCCAGAATCGACGGACGGCGGAAGCCGCCGCTCTTCAACTCGCCCTCGCCCAGGCGCAGGGCGTCGGAGAGCTGGAGCATCTGGGCGATCTCGTACAGCGCCTGCTGCTTGACCAGGTTGGCGCGCACGCGGGAAAGATCGCCCTCATCGAGCTTGCCGAACATGCCGTAGAGCATGTCGGCCACGGCGCAGTTCAGCACCGAGTCGCCCAGAAATTCCAGGCGCTCGTTGTGATGGGCGCTATGACTGCGATGGGTGAGCGCMTGCTGCAGCAATTCGGGCTTGCTGAATCGGTAGCCGAGACGTTGCTGCAAGGCGTCGAGGATCATGTCGTTACTGCGTTCCCGAATAGGTAATCAATAGACTCATCGGACCATAGACGGGAATCTCGGTCCGGTACGAAAAACCAATGCTGCGTATCCTGCCGGCTTCGTCCTCGATCACGTCGAGATCGTCGCCCTTGAGCGCCTCGATGCGATCGATCTGGGCCTGCTTGTCGAAGTTGGCCGCCACATCCTTGCGGTTGACCGACCGATCCTTCGCGTAATTCACTGCCCGCTTGACCGAGAAGTATTCGAGCATGCTGGGAATCGCCTTTACCGCCGGCAGCACCACCGCAATCACGATAATGATGACGATCAGCAACGACCCCAACGAAAATCCACGTGATCTTTCAAGCACACCCACGCGGATATTTCCCCTCTTCCCCGAAAAACCCAACTTCTGACCCATTTTGCGCTTCCCTCGTTTTTTGAGTGTATTTGCGCTGCGCGAGGCGTCCGACCGTTACTTGAACGACCCCACGCGCCCAAAATTGCCGAGGTTCATCCAGATCACGAACGCCTTGCCTACGACGTTCTTGTCCGGGACGAAGCCCCAGTAACGTGAATCCAGGCTGTTGTCACKGTTGTCGCCCATGACGAAATAGTGCCCTTCCGGCACTTTACACGTCAGCCCCTGCTGATTGTAAGTGCAGTTCTCGCGGAACGGGAAATCGGGATCCGCGCCCGCCACGAACGCCGGACGGTCGGCATCGTTCAGGATGCCATGCGCCACGCCGCCCGGCAGCGTCTCGGTGAAATGCTTCGAATAGGACAGCCGCTCCTCGTCGAGGTAGTCGGGCAAGGCGCTGTACTCGGCCGGCTTGCCGTTCACGGTCAGCTTCTTGTTCTCGTAGCGCACCATGTCGCCGGGCACGCCTACCACGCGCTTGATGTAGTCGAGCGACTCGTCCTTCGGGTAGCGGAACACCATMACGTCACCGCGCTGCGGCGTGCCAACGTCGAGGACCTTCTTGTTCACCACCGGCAGGCGGATGCCGTAGTCGTACTTGTTGACGAGGATGAAGTCGCCGATCAGCAGCGTCGGGATCATCGAGCCGGACGGGATCTTGAAGGGCTCCACCACGAAGGAGCGAAGCACGAACACCGCGAGGATGACCGGGAAGAAGCTCGCCGAGTACTCGAGCCACCACGGCTGGCGCAGCTTTTCCTCGGCCAGCCGGGCGCGCGAGGCGTCCAGCTCGGTGCTACCGTGCACCGCCTGCATGTCGCCGCGGCGCGCGTCGAACTCGGCCAGGGCCAGATGCGCCACGCTACGGCGCTGGCGCTCGAAGACCAGCTTGTCGGCAACCCAGGCAATGCCTGTAATGACCACCAGCACAAAAAGGATCAGTGCAAAATTCATGACGGCTTGGCGTTGATTTTTTAGAAGATCGTCTTGTCACCCAGCCAGCGGACTTGGCGCTGGCCTGCGGCTTACTTGTCATCCACCTGCAGGATCGCCAGGAAAGCCTCCTGCGGGATCTCCACGGTGCCCACCTGCTTCATGCGCTTCTTGCCCGCCTTCTGCTTCTCCAGCAGCTTCTTCTTCCGCGAGATGTCGCCGCCGTAGCACTTGGCCAGCACGTTCTTGCGCAGCGCCTTCACGTTCTCGCGGGCGATGATGTTCGCCCCGATCGCCGCCTGGATAGCCACGTCGTACATCTGGCGCGGGATGATTTCGCGCATCTTGGCAGCCACCTCGCGCCCGCGATATTGCGAGTTCGAGCGGTGCACGATCACGGACAGCGCGTCGACCTTGTCGCTGTTGATCAGGATGTCCACCTTCACCACGTCCGATGGGCGATATTCCTTGAACTCGTAATCCATCGACGCATAGCCGCGCGACACCGACTTCAGCCGATCGAAGAAGTCCATCACGATCTCGGCCATCGGGATCTCGTAGGTCAGCTGCACCTGCTTGCCGTGGTAGCTCATGTTGATCTGCGAGCCGCGCTTCTGCGTGCAGAGCGTGATCACGGAGCCAACGTAGTCCTGCGGCATGTACAGGTTGACCGTGACGATCGGTTCCAGGATCRCCTCGATCCGACTCGGATCGGGCATCTTGGCCGGATTTTCCACGGTCAGCACCGTGCCGTCGCGCATCTGCACCTGGTAGACCACCGTCGGCGCGGTGGTGATCAGGTCCATGTCGAACTCGCGCTCGAGGCGTTCCTGCACGATTTCCATGTGCAGCAGGCCCAGGAAGCCGCAGCGGAAGCCGAAGCCCAGCGCCTGGGACACTTCCGGCTCGTATTGCAGCGAGGCGTCGTTCAGGCGCAGCTTCTCGAGCGATTCGCGCAACGCCTCGTACTGGTTCGATTCCACCGGATACAGGCCGGCGAACACCTGTGGCTTGACTTCCTTGAAGCCCGGCAGCGGCTCGGTCGCCTTGCGCGCCATGGTGGTAATGGTATCGCCCACCTTGGCCGCCTTCAGTTCCTTGATGCCCGCGATCACGAAGCCCACCTGCCCCGCAGAGAGCGACTCGCGCGGCATCGACTTCGGCGAGAACACGCCCACCTGCTCCACCAGATGCTGCGCGCCCGTGGCCATCAGCAGGACCTTGTCCTTCGGGCGCAGCGTCCCATTGACCACGCGCACCAGCATGACCACGCCGACGTAATTGTCGAACCAGGAGTCGATGATCAGCGCCTGCAGCGGGGCCGCGGGGTCGCCCTTGGGCGGCGGCACCTTGGCAATCATCGCCTCGATCACGTCTTCCACGCCCTGGCCGGTCTTGGCCGAGCACGGCGTGGCGTCGTGGGCGTCAATGCCGATCACGTCCTCGATTTCCTGGATCGCATTGGCGGGGTCCGCCTGCGGCAGGTCGATCTTGTTGAGCACGGGCACCACTTCCACGCCCAGTTCGATGGCCGTGTAGCAGTTGGCCACGGTCTGGGCTTCCACGCCCTGCGAGGCATCCACCACCAGCAGCGCGCCTTCGCAGGCGGACAGCGAGCGGCTGACTTCGTAGCTGAAGTCCACGTGCCCCGGGGTGTCGATCAGGTTGAGGTTGTAGACCTGGCCATCGCGCGCCTTGTAGCTAAGCGCCGCGGTCTGGGCCTTGATGGTGATGCCGCGCTCCTTCTCGATGTCCATCGAGTCGAGCACCTGCGCTTCCATCTCGCGATCGGACAGCCCGCCACACCGTTGAATGATTCGGTCGGCCAGGGTCGATTTCCCATGGTCGATGTGGGCAATGATCGAGAAATTACGAATGTGGTCCATCTAGCGTTCTGGGGAGCGCCGGCGCGCCAGGTGGGACGGGGGCGCGGGAGCATAAATAAGGTGGGGCGCAATGCGTGCGCCAATCCGCGATTTTACCGGATTTTCAAGGACTTCCGGCGCGGTAAATGGTGTCGGAACCGTGATCGGCACTTTCCGTGCAGGCGCCCGAAAATGGCGTATCGCGCACCTGAAAACACATCGCGCCGGACATCGAGTCCGGCGCGATGGGTGGTTCTGGCCCGGGGACTCCCCCGGACCGTCTTACCGCGCCTGACTCGGGCGCAGCGTCAGCACCTGGGTAGCGTCGCCACGGCGCACGAACACGGCCGCCATCTTGTTCTTGTCCAGCGCCTTCACCATGTCGTTGAACTGGCGCGCGTTGGTCACGTCGGCGTCGCCCAGGCGCAGGATGATATCGCCCGGACGGATGCCGGCACGTGCCGCCGGGCCGTCTGCCGCCTCCACTTCCACGCCGGACTTGATCTTCAGCTCCTTGAGCTTGGTCTCGGCTATGTCGGTGACGATCATCCCCAGCGCGTTCGGCTTGGCGGCCGGCGCGGCTTCGTCCGCGCTACCGCCCCGCTTGTCGCCCCGGCGCGCCACGGCACGGGCATTGTCCGGCTCGAGTTCGGTCACCGTCACGGAAACGTCACGCGTCTGCCCCTTGCGCCACACCTGCAGCGGCACACGGGTGCCCGGCTTGGTGTCGCCGACCATGCGCGGCAGGTCCGACGCCTTTTCGATGTCGCGGCCGTTGAACTTCAGGATGATGTCGCCCGCCTCAATGCCAGCCTTCTCGGCCGGTCCGCCCGGCTCCACGCTGCCGACCAGTGCGCCACGCGCACGGCCCAGGCCCAGCGAGTCCGCCACTTCCTTGGTCACATCGCCGATGGCTACGGCGATCCGGCCACGGGTCACCTTGCCGGACGACTTAAGCTGCTCTGACACGCGCATCGCTTCGTCGATCGGAATCGCGAACGAAATGCCCATGTAGCCGCCGCTACGGCTATAGATCTGCGAATTGATGCCGATCACTTCGCCGCGCAGATTGATCAGCGGCCCGCCCGAATTACCGGGGTTCACGGCCACGTCGGTCTGGATGAACGGCAGGTAGTCGCCCGTGTCGCGGCCCTTGGCCGAAACGATACCGGCGGTCACGCTGTTGTCGAGCCCGAACGGCGAGCCGATGGCGAGCACCCACTCACCCGGGCGGATCTTGTCCGAATCGCCAAGCGGCAGCCGCGGCAGGTTGTTCGCTTCCACCTTGATCAGGGCCACGTCGGTGCGGCGGTCGGAGCCGATCAGCTTGGCCTTGAATTCGCGCTTGTCGGGGAGCGTCACATAGATGGTCTCGGCGTCCGCCACCACGTGGGCGTTGGTCATCACGTAGCCATCCTGGCTGATGATGAAGCCGGACCCTACGCCACGGCTCTGTTCCTCGCCCTGCGGCGGCTGGCCACGGCGCGGCGGGGTCGGCCCACCCGGTGCGCCCGGCATCGGCACGCCGAAGAAGCGACGGAAGAACTCGGCCATCTCGTCGTCTTCGGGCGAATTGCCACCACGCGAGCGGATGCGCTCGGTGGTCCGGATGTTGACGACGGCCGGGCTGGCCTTCTCCACCAGGTCGGTGAAATCGGGCAGGTTGTAATTCGAGGCAGCCGCCTGGGCATGCCCCACCTGGGCAACAGCCGGACCCAGCACGAGCATGGCAGCCATGACCATGGTTCGCACCAGGGCTGGGGATTTGGAAATCATCGACAACTCCCGGGAGATCAGCGAGAAACGGATGCCTTGCCGGACGTCGGAGCCG
The DNA here is from genome assembly GCF_056396345.1 of Cupriavidus sp. 05T42. Lineage (NCBI taxonomy): Bacteria > Pseudomonadati > Pseudomonadota > Betaproteobacteria > Burkholderiales > Burkholderiaceae > Cupriavidus > Cupriavidus sp. 05T42. The sequence continues at coordinate 50,600 of NZ_JBFTLH010000006.1, read as the reverse complement.
ATCGACCCCGCAAGGCGGAACTTCAAGCGCTACTGGCCTGCACCAAGCGGCCGGCCCGGGGTTCGCTGCCCCGGCGCCAGCGCGCTCATGCGCTCAGTGTACCGTCTTGGGCGGGCGGTACTCCACGCCGGCGGCGAACTGCCTGACCGTGGCGGCCGGCACCTCGCCCACCACCGTGATCCAGTAGTCAGCCACGCGGCGCACCACGACCTGCGTGGCGCCGAGCGAAGCCACGCCTTCTCGGCGTGCGCGTTGTTCCGATACGGGTTCGATAAAGATCGACAACCCGGTCAGACCGTCGCTGTAGACGATCTGAAGCACCTCGAAGACCTGCCCCGGCTTGCTGCCCTGGGCGGGCGGGCGCAAATCGCCCAGCGGGCGGCGCACTTCGCGGATCTTCTGGAAACCCTTGAGCGGCGAACCGATGATCCACCCCTCGTCGGCCACATTGGCCGGCTGGTAGGTGACTTCGTAGCGGTTCCACGACTGCGAACTCTTGATGGCGGACAGGATGCGTTGCTTGTCCGACGGCACGCCGATATCGACCTGCGAGAACGCCACCTGCTCGAGCACCTTGCCGCCCTCGCCGATGGTCTGGGCGCGCATCAGCAGACCCGAGCCCTTGTCGGCCCACAGGCGCACCGCGTAGCGCGCGGCGTCGTGCGGTTCGAGCGAGAACACCTCGCACTCGACGCCCGCCACGCGCTCGCCGGGCAGCTTGCGCATGTCGTACAGCTCGAGCACATCGCTCTTGTTGGTGGCGAGCAGCGCCGGGAAGCGGTCCTTCGCCTCCTGTTTCTCCACGACCACGAGCTTGGCTTCCGGAATCAGGCTGTGCACGACGTCGTTCTGGCGCAGCACCTCGCGCGGTTTGCCGTCGAGCGTTTCCAGGCGTTCGTACTCGTTGTGGACGAGATCGCTGTAATGCTGGATTCGCGACGCATGCATGACGCTGCCCCGCTGATAGATCAGCGTGCCGACATAATTCTCGCGCTGGGCGGCACGGTGGATCTTGTTGAGCCACGCCGTGGCGTCGCGTCGGTTCAGCGTATTGTCAGACGGCTGCGCCGTTGCGGCGGCAGCGGTCAGACACAAGGCCAGAAAAAAGGACCTGCGCAGGCCCTTCCTTCTGTGTACGCCCGCTACGTCGGCGAGCGACATTCCTTTATGCATGTCCGGCATTATTCCTGCGAATTTTCCTGTGAGAAGTTTGCGCCATTCGCCACTGTGCGCATGGTCGGCACAAAGGCTTCGGTCGCGACCGACGTGCGATGGGCACGCAGGTATTCGTCAAGGCGCGGATCGCGAATCATCTGGGCGCTGTCAGCAGCCACGGTCACGATCGAACCGGCCTTGGCCGGCGTGGCGGATTGCTCGACGCGGGCCACGACGGCATCGGGCGTACCGATATCACCCGGACCACGCATCTGCGGCACCACAACCCAGCTCACGGCCGCCACAGCGGCGGCGATGGCCGTGCCCGGCATCACGCGGCGCACCCACGACGGGCGCACCAGCAGGCGTTGACGGCCAGCGGCAGCCACGGCGGGCACGAGCACATGGGGCTCGGCTTCCAGGCGTGCGGAGAATCGGGAAAGAAACGCATCGGTCGATCCAGCGTGCGTCAGCTCTTCCGAACGCAGCGTGTCACCGATCAGCTGGTAGACGGTCCAGTCCGTCATGCCGGTGTCGCTCTTCGCGAGACCCAGCACGGCGTCCACTTCGTTCGGCGCCAGCTCGCCATCCATCAAAACGGAGATTTGCTCCGATGCTTCCACTACATGAACCGACTGCTTATGAGCCTGACCCATTTCCCACCMCAAGAAATTCCATTGAACACCGATAAATCCCGTACTGCTGCTTGTCGTTTATCGATGCAGGAATTGGCTGCAAAGCTGGCTGCACGACATTCTTCAACTTGCTACCTCTACCACCGCTTGCCCTCGGCTGTTCCCAGCAGGGGGCGCAACTTGTCGGCAATCGCCTCGCGGGCGCGGAAGATCCGTGACCGCACGGTGCCGATCGGGCAACCCATGGCTTCGGCGATTTCCTCATAGCTGAGGCCCTCGATTTCGCGCAGGGTGATGGCGGTACGCAATTCCTCCGGCAGCGCCTCCATCGCGCGGTTGACCGTCTCGGCCACCTGACGCGTGTGGAGCATGGACTCCGGCGTATTGATATCCCTTAGTTGCTCGCCGTCTGCAAAAGTTTCAGCCTCTTCGGCGTCAATATCGCTGGACGCCTCCGGGCGGCGGCCCTGCGTGGCCAGGTAGTTCTTGGCGGTGTTGACGGCGATGCGGTACAGCCACGTGTAGAAGGCGGATTCGCCCCGGAACTGGGGAAGCGCGCGGTATGCCTTGATAAAGGCATCCTGCGCCACATCCTCCACTTCAGCGGGATCGCGGACAAGGCGCGAAATGAGCCGGATGATCTTGCGGTGGTATTTGGCCACCAGCAACTCAAAGGCTCGTTTGTCGCCCTGCTGGACGCGTTCAACTAGAAGCTGATCGGCTTCGCGTTCGCTCACGAATGGTTCACCTGCAGTGTATCTCTTGGTTTTGTCGTCACGACAAACGTTGTATTTTACCTACGAATCGGGACCCACCGGGTGTCGCGAAGCGCATTCTGTGACCGCCCGTCCGCATGTTTGGTTCCGMATGCCGAAATGAAGCGGGGCTCGCCGTGGCGAGCCCCGTGATACCCGTCGCGGTCAGACGCGGCGGAAAACAAGCGTACCGTTGGTGCCGCCAAAACCGAAGTTGTTCTTCACGGCCACGTCGATCTTCATCTCACGTGCCGTATTCGCCACGTAGTCAAGATCGCATTCCGGATCCTGATTGAAGATGTTGATCGTCGGCGGCGAAAGCTGGTTGTGGATCGCCAGCACGGTGAAGACCGACTCGAGGCCACCGGCACCGCCCAAAAGGTGACCGGTCATCGACTTCGTCGAATTGACCACCATCTTGTAGGCGTGTTCGCCGAAGGCCAGCTTCACGGCGTCGGACTCGTTCTTGTCGCCCAGCGGCGTGGACGTGCCGTGCGCGTTCAGATACTGCACTTCGTCGGCATTGACGCCGGCGTTCTTCAGCGCGGCCACCATGCAACGGCGCGGGCCGTCGGTGTTCGGGGCGGTCATGTGGAACGCGTCGCCGCTCATGCCGAAGCCGATCAGCTCCGCATAGATTCTGGCGCCACGTGCCTTGGCCGACTCGTACTCCTCGAGCATCATCACGCCGGCACCCTCGCCCAGCACGAAACCGTCGCGGTCCTTGTCCCACGGACGMGAGGCCGTAGCCGGGTCGTCGTTGCGGGTGGACAGCGCGCGGGCCGCGGCAAAGCCGCCAATGCCCAGCGGCGAAACCGTCGACTCCGCACCGCCGGCCAGCATCGCGTCGGCGTCGCCAGCCTGGATCAGGCGGGCGGCCAGGCCGATGCTGTGCAGGCCGGTCGTGCAGGCCGTCACGGCCGCGAGGTTCGGGCCCTTCAGGCCGTGGTAGATCGACAAATGGCCCGAGATCATGTTGATGATCGAGCCCGGAACGAAGAACGGCGAAATCCGGCGCGGGCCGCGATTGGCCAGCTCCATCTGCGTATCTTCGATCATCGGCAGTCCGCCGATGCCGGAGCCAACCAGCACGCCGATGCGCTCGGCGTTTTCCTCGGTCACTTCCAGGCCGCTATCCTTCAGCGCCTGGGTACCCGCCGCGATACCGAAATGGATAAACGTATCCATACGGGGGGCTTCCTTCGCCGGAACATATTCCTCGACGTTGAAACCCTTCACTTCGCCAGCAAAATGCACGGCGAGCGCGGAGTGATCGAATTTGGTAATGGTGGCGATGCCGGACTTGCCGGCAACCAGGTTGGCCCAGCCTTCGGCAACCGTGTTTCCGACCGGAGACACAAGGCCAAGCCCAGTGACGACGACGCGACGACGGCTCACTATGATTTCCTACGAGTGCGTGAAGCGGAATTGGATTGATTCAGGATCTCGCCGATCGGGCCGTTAGTCATTGCATGCGGCGCGCAATACGGTTTGAGATCATTCCGATTCTGCTTCTTCGAACAGACGAAAGCCACAGAAAACAACCGGACAGGACCGTGACGGCCCCACCCTTGTGCCTTCTGTGGCTCGGAATACGAAGACGACGGCTTAGGCCTTGACGTGCGCGGTGGCGTAGTCGATGGCCTGTTGCACGGTCGTGATCTTTTCGGCTTCCTCATCAGGAATTTCCATGCMGAATTCATCTTCCAACGCCATCACGAGTTCAACCGTGTCCAGCGAGTCCGCGCCGAGATCGTTCACGAACGACGATTCGTTCTTGATGTCTGCCTCGGCCACGCCAAGCTGTTCAGCCACGATTTTCTTGACGCGTTGTTCGATATTGTCCATGTAACCCTCCAGGGAAGTTCGACAAAAAGTGGGCGCATTTTAGCAGGTTTGGACCACAAAAAATCCGCCTGCCATCTATTGCAAGAATCGCGCCCGTTCGGTTTGAAAAACAACTGCTTCGCCCGCCATCTTTCGGCTTCTTCGCCGAAATGTACGTCGGGTAATGCAATCAATTCATGTACATGMCGCCGTTCACGTGCAGCGTGGTGCCCGTGATGTAGGCGGCCTGCGGACCGGCCAGGAACGCCACCGCATGCGCGATGTCTTCCGGCTGGCCGAGTCGTCCCAGCGGGATCTGGGTCTTGAGCGCCGTATGCTGCTCGTCCGACAGGACCTTGGTCATGTCGGTGTCGATGAAGCCCGGCGCCACGCAGTTCACGGTGACGTTGCGGCTGCCGATCTCGCGCGCCAGCGCGCGGGCCATACCCTCCACGCCGGCCTTGGCCGCCGCGTAGTTCATCTGGCCCGGGTTGCCCGTGGAGCCCACCACCGAGGTGATGTTGATGATGCGGCCGGTACGGGCCTTCATCATCGGGCGCAGCACGGCGCGCGACAGGCGGAACACCGCCGTCAGATTCGTGTCGATGACGCTCGTCCAGTCATCGTCCTTCATGCGCATCGCCAGCTGGTCCTGGGTAATGCCGGCGTTGTTCACCAGCACGGCCAGGCCGCCGTGGGCCTTCACGATCTCTTCGATCACGGCTTCGCAGCGTGCGGCGTCGTTCACATTCAGCACCACGCCACGGCCCTGCAGGCCCTCGGCCGTCAGGTATTCGCCGATGGCGGCCGCGCCGGACTCGCTCGTGGCGGTGCCGATCACGGTGGCGCCCTGACGCGCCAGTTCCAGGGCGATGGCCCGGCCAATGCCGCGCGACGCACCCGTCACCAGGGCGACCTGATTTTCCAGAGTCTTGCTCATGTTGCGATGTTCCTTGGCTTACTTCAGCAGCGCCAGCGTGTCTTGCAGCGATGCGGGGTCGAAGATCGCGCCGCCGACGAGGTTGCCGTCGATGCGCTTGGTCATGCCGGCCAGCACCTTGCCGGGGCCGCATTCGATCACATGGGTCACGCCTTCGGCGGCCATCTTCTGCACGCACTCTACCCAGCGTACCGGGGCGGCGGCCTGGCGCACCAGGGCGTCCTTGATCTGGGCCGGGTCGTTGGCGATGGCCACGTCCACGTTATTGATGACCGGGATCGACGGCGCCGAGAACGCCAGCCCTGCCATGCGCTCCTTGAGGCGGTCCGAGGCGGGCTTCAGCAGCGACGAATGGAACGGCGCCGAGACTGGCAGCGGCAGCGCGCGCTTGGCGCCCTTGGCCTTGGCAATCTCGCAGGCCTTTTCCACGGCGGCCTTGTGGCCGGCGATCACCACCTGCGAAGGGGCGTTGAAGTTGACGGCCTCGACCACGCCGGCGACGGACGCCTCGGCACAAGCCGCACGCACGTCGTCATCGGACAGGCCGAGAATGGCGGCCATGCCGCCCTGGCCCACCGGCACGGCTTCCTGCATCGCCTGTGCGCGGAAGCGCACCAGCGGCACCGCATCGGCGAACGGGATCACGCCTGCAGCCACCAGCGCTGAGTACTCGCCCAGGCTGTGGCCAGCCACCAGGGCCGGGGCCGGGCCGCCGGCGTCCAGCCAGGCGCGGTACACGGCCACGGCGGCGGTCAGCATCACCGGCTGGGTGTTGGTCGTCAGGTTCAGTTCTTCCGCCGGACCTTCCGCGATCAGGCGGCCGATGTCCTGGCCCAGCGCGGTGGAGGCTTCCTCCAGCGTGGCGCGGACCACCGGGTTGTCGGCGAACGCGTTGAGCATGCCGACCGATTGCGAGCCCTGGCCAGGGAAAACGAATGCGAATTTCATCGGGAATCCAGTCTTAACGATTCAGACGAGCGTGTCGGGGCGCACGCGCCCTCTCAGGCACGCCGCGCCGGACCGCATCTTACATGCGCAGCAGCACCGCGCCCCAGGTGAAGCCGCCGCCAACGCCTTCCAGCATCACGGTCTGGCCCGGGCGGATGCGGCCGTCGCGTACGGCCACGTCGAGTGCCAGCGGGATCGACGCCGCCGACGTATTGCCATGCTCGTGCACCGTGGCGATCATCCGCTCGGCCGGCAGGCCCAGCTTGCGCGCCGTGCCCTGCATGATGCGGATATTGGCCTGGTGCGGCACCAGCCAGTCGATTTCATCCGACTGGATCTCGGCCGCAGCCATGGCCTCGCGCGCCACTTTGTCCAGCACGTTCACGGCCAGCTTGAACACCGCCTGGCCGTCCATGTGCAGGAAGGCATTGCCGGTGATGGCGCCGCCCGAGACATTGCCCGGCACACAGAGGATGTCCACGTGGCTGCCATCGGCATGCATGGCCGACGACAGGATGCCCGGCTCGTCCGAGGCGGTCAGCACCACGGCGCCGGCGCCGTCGCCGAACAGCACGCAGGTCGTGCGGTCGTTGAAATCGAGGATGCGGGAGAACACTTCGGTGCCGATCACCAGCACGTTCTTGTGGGAGCCGCTGCGGATGAACTTGTCCGCCGTGGAGAGCGCGTAGACGAAGCCCGAGCACACGGCCTGCATGTCGAAGGCCGCACAATGGTTCGTAATGCCGAGCTTCTGCTGCACCAGGCAGGCGGTGCTCGGGAACACGAAGTCGGGCGTGGAGGTGGCCACGATGATCAGGTCGATGTCCTGGCGCTCGATGCCGGCCGCCTTGATCGCCTGCTCGGCCGCCTGCACGGCCAGGTCGCTGGCCGTGACGTCCGGCTCGGCCCAGTGCCGCGCCGAAATGCCGCTGCGCGAGACGATCCACTCGTCGCTGGTTTCGATGCCACGCTCGGCCAGCTGTGCTGCCAGCTCTTGATTGGTGACACGCCGCGGGGGCAGGTAGCTCCCGGTACCGATGATTTTTGCGAACTTGGTCATGTCTGTCGGATCGTGATGCTCACCCGGGCCGCCCTTGGACAGCCGCCACGGCCCCCGCCACTCAGGGGGCACGAAGCTTCAGGCGGCATGGGTATCGGGATGTGGGTCCGGTGCGTCGGTCTCCGGGCCGCCGGTCGCGGGCGCCGCGGCGCCGGACTTGTTGGCGAAGACCCTTGCTATACGTTCGATTACGCCGTTTCTGGCCGCATCATACCCGCGTTTGATCGCCCATTCAAAAGAGTGGGCGTCGGCGGAACCGTGACTCTTGATCACCAGCCCGCGCAGGCCCAGCAGCGAGGCGCCGTTGTAGCGCGCAGGGTCCAGCCGGCGCGCCAGGCGCGACAGCACGGGCATGGCCACGGCGGCCAGCAGCTTGGTGAACCAGGAGCGCGTGAACTCTTCCTTGATCATGCCGCCGATCATCTTGGCCAGGCCCTCGGTGCTCTTGAGCGCCACATTGCCGACGAAGCCGTCGCAGACCACGATGTCCGTCGTGCCCTTGAAGATGTCGTTGCCTTCCACGTTGCCGTAGAAATTCAGCTCGGAAGCGCGCAGCAACTCGCCGGCGGCCTTGACCACCTCGTTGCCCTTGATCACTTCCTCGCCGATATTGAGCAGGCCCACCGTGGGGTGATCCTTGTGATCCACCACGGACACCATGGCCTCCGCCATGCGGGCGAACTGGAGCAGGTGCCCCGGCTCGCAGTCGGCGTTGGCGCCCAGGTCGAGCACCGTGGTGCCCCAGCCCTGCTCATTGGGAATGGTCGTAGCGATGGCTGGCCGCTCGATGCCCTCGAGCGTCTTCAGCACATAGCGCGACACGGCCATCAGCGCGCCGGTGTTGCCGGCGGAGATGAGCGCGTCGGCGCGGCCTTCCTTGACCTGCGTGGCCGCCACGCGCATCGAAGAGTCCTTCTTCTTGCGCAGCGCCACTTCCACCGGGTCATCCATCGTGATGACCTCGGTTGCCGCCACCACGGTGACGCGCGGATGATCGGTGGCATGCAGCTTCTTGAGCTGCGCGCCGATGGCGTCGGGCAAGCCGACGAGGATCATCTCGGCGTCATCGTGACGGGAAAGAAAACTGATCGCCGCCGGCACGGTCACGGACACTCCGTGATCGCCGCCCATGCAGTCGATAGCGAGCTTGATCGTCATTGTTTCCAGATACGGAATGCGCACCGGCATCCGCCGCCTCGGTTTGCGGGGACGCAACCAGCCGGACGCGCGGATACGTTGCCGGGTGGGCGCCGAGCGCCCAACAAAAAAGCGGCAACGAGCTTGCCGCTTTCCTGTTTTACACCTGACAACGTGCGCGAGCGAGACACAGGGTCACGCCAGACGACCTGGTCAGTCGTTCTTGGTCTTGATGACCTTGCGGCCACGGTAGTAGCCGTTCGGGCTCACGTGGTGACGCAGGTGGGTCTCGCCCGTGGTCGGCTCAACGGCCAGGGGTGCGACCGACAGATGGTCGTGCGAACGATGCATGCCGCGCTTGGACGGCGACTTCTTGTTCTGTTGAACTGCCATGATGACTCCTTCGAGAATTTTCCGATATTAACACACGCATCCTGCGCGAGGCGTAGCCGGGGCCCGGCCGGATGCTTGACCTGCTACCCGAGGACGGGTGCGCCGGCCGCTCTGTTGCGGCGTCAGTGCTTCGTCTTCAGGCCGGCCAGCGCCGCAAAGGGCGATGGCCGCTTTTCCTCTTCGGGCGGAGCCTCAGGCTCCACCTCACCGTCCGCGCCGGTCACGAGCGACTCGTGCACGGCCGGACAGACCATATGCTTGGGTGCCGACGGCAACGCCAGCAGCACCTCGTCTTCCATCAGTTCCAGCGGCGAAAACTTCTTCGACCCGACGATCACGTCGACGTCGTCGTCATCCATGGGTGCCGAATCCGCCGCTTCTTCGCTGGCCATGACCTCGAAGCGCATCGACGTGTCGATCGGCTCCGGGTAGACCTGCAGGCAGCGCTGGCAATCGAGCCAGACCCGGCCTTGCACGGTCACGTCGACGAACAGCCGCTGCGACACCGCTGCGCCAACTTCCACAGCTTCCTCGCGCATGAAGCCGGTGAGCGTGTAGTGAAACGTCTCGTCCGGTGCCGATGCTGGCGCATCCGCGGCCGTCTCGGCTAAGATGCGCGGCAAATCGCGCGTCGCCACGTCGCCCGCCACGCTGCCACCCTTGCGGCAGAAGGCGAACAGATCGGTTTCGCGCAGATCGAATGCCGCGGCGGACGCCGCTGGCTGGGTCGGCTGACTCATGTACGCTGAATCGCTGGAAAAATGCCTTGTTTGCCACACCTGGGACGATCCACGCCATCGAGGGCGGATACGCCTGCCGCGATGGCTTCCGATCACGGCCGGGCACGAATGTGCCTGTGTGGCTAAACGCGCGATTATAAGCTGAAAAACGGGAGCCGGTCAAAGTATACAACCGACCATTCCCCTCTCCTTCCGACGCTACCTCTATATATATGTCGTCCTCCGCTATCCACCCGCCCCTGATCCTCGGGTCGAGTTCTCCATACCGGCGCGAACTGCTCGCGCGGCTGCGCATTCCGTTCGACGTGGCCGTGCCGGACATCGACGAAACCCCGCTGGCCGGCGAGGCGCCTGAAGCCACGGCCCTGCGCCTCTCGCGCCGCAAGGCCGAGGCGATCGCCGCGCGCCACCCCGGCGCGCTGGTTATCGGCTCGGACCAGGTCTGCACACTCGACGGCGCCCAGATCGGCAAACCCGGCAGCCACGAGAAGGCGCTGGCCCAGCTGCAGCAGATGCGTGGACGAACCGTCACATTTCATTCGGCGCTATGCCTGCTCGACAGCCGCACCGGCGAAGCCCAACTGGCCGATGTGCAGACCCGGGCGACCTTCCGCGACCTGCCCGATGCCGAACTCGACGCCTACCTGCGCCTGGAGACCCCCTACGACTGCGCCGGCAGCGCCAAGGCCGAGGGGCTGGGCATCGCCTTGCTCGCCCGCGTGGAATCGGACGACCCCACCGCGCTGATCGGCCTGCCGCTGATCGCGCTGACCGGCATGCTGCGCGCCGCCGGCTACCCGTTCTTCGGAGCCTGAACGATGGCCGGTACCCTGTTCCTGATCCCCAACACGCTCGGCAAGCGCGACGAATTCGATCCGCTGCCCGATGTCATCCCCGCCGGCGTGCAGCAGATCGCCGCGCGGCTCGACTACCTGGTGGCCGAGAACGCCAAGACGGCGCGCGCCTTTCTGAAGAAGCTGGGCGAAACCAGCCCGCTGGCGCACCCGATCCAACAGATCGAGATCCGCGAACTGAACGTGAATACGCGCGCCGAGGCGCTGGCCGCACTGCTGGACCCGATCGTCGGGGGCCGCGATGGCGGCCTGCTCTCCGAAGCCGGCGTGCCGGCCGTGGCCGACCCCGGCGCGGACCTCGTCCGGCTGGCCCACGCGCGCGGCGTGACGGTGCGGCCGCTGGTGGGGCCGAGTTCGATCCTGCTGGCGGTGATGGGCTCCGGGCTGAACGGCCAGAGCTTCGCGTTCAACGGCTACCTGCCCGTGGACGCCGACGAGCGCGCGCGCAAGCTGCGGGAACTGGAAGCGCATTCGCGCAAGGCGCGCCAGACGCAGGTCTTTATCGAGACCCCGTACCGCAACGCCGCGTTGCTGGAAGCGCTGCGCCAGCATTGCGCCGGCACCACGATGGTATCGGTGGCCGTCGATCTGACGCTGCCCACCGAAACCATCGTCACGCTGCCGCTGTCGGCCTGGCGGCCGGAGCGGGTTGCCCTGCAAAAGCGGCCGGCGATCTTCTCGCTGCTGGCCGCCTAGTCGTGCTTACCGGAGCGACTGCGCGCCGGTCGACATCATCATGGTCTTCATCGCCGCGCTGCCCATGGCCGCGCCGAACCGCTTGGCCACGCGCTCGGCGATGTTTTCCTTGACCGTGTAGTCGACGATATCCTCGGCCTTGAACAGGTCACGCGCCACGTAGTCGGTGCTGCCCACGCCATCGGCCAGACCCAGCGCCACGGCGCGCTCGCCGGACCAGAACAGGCCCGAGAACAGGTCCGGATCGTCCTTCAGCCGGTCGCCGCGGCCTTCCTTCACCACGTCGATGAACTGCTGGTGGATMTCCTTGAGCATGGTCTCGGCATAGACCTTCTGGCGCGGCACCTGCGGCGAGAAGGGGTCGAGCATGCCCTTGTTGGCGCCCGCGGTGTACAGCCGGCGCTCCACGCCGAGCTTCTCCATCAGGCCGGTGAAGCCGAAGCCATCCATCAGCACGCCAATCGAGCCGACGATGCTGGCCTTGTCGACATAGATCTTGTCAGCCGCCGCCGCCACGTAGTAACCGCCCGARGCGCAGATTTCCTCCACCACCACGTAGAACGGCTTGCCCGGATACACGGTGCGCAGGCGCTTGATCTCGTCGTTGATGATGCCCGCCTGCACCGGCGAGCCGCCCGGCGAGTTGATCTTGAGGATCACGCCGGCCGCATTCGTATCGGCGAAGGCGGCCTGCAGCGAGGCATTGATCGATTCCGCGCCGGCCGGCGTGCCCGCCGCGATCTCGCCTTCCAGCGACACCATCGCGGTATGGCGCCCCGTGGTGCTGGCGATACCATCGCCCTTGAAGTCGATCACCGCGTACAGGATCAGCGCCAGGATGCCCAGCCCGACCAGCCGGAAGAAGATCTTCCAGCGCCGCGCCGCGCGCTGCTCGCGCAGCGTGGCCATCAGCACCTTCTCCAGCACGTCGCGCTCCCAGCCGCCGGTGGCGCTGCCAGCGCCCACCGGGGCGGCAGTGCCCTGCCCGCTCAGCCGCGCGCGGCGCTCGTCGGCCTCGCGCCGCGCCGCGTCGTCCCCAGCGCGCAGCTCGTGCTCGAGTGGAAAATCGGCCTGCCGGGCCGTTTCCAGGCGCTGGCTATCGTCGGCCTGTTGTTCGTGTTCGTCTTGCGTTTGACCCGGTTCGACCGGCGGTTTTTGCTGTTCTGTCATGCGATGGACTCGATAAGGTCAGACGGCGGCCCGGCGGATCATTCAGGTGGCGTCGGGCGGGTAAAAAGGCGGTTCGGGGAGCCAGTAGACAGCACCCTCACGTTCCTCGGTCCGGAGCTTGGCCAGCGCGGCGCCCCGGCAAGGGCCGCCCACGCAAAGGCCGGTGTCTGGCGCATAAACCGCGCCATGTGTCGCGCACATCAAGTATAGGCCCGCGCTATCGAAAAACTGCCCCTCCTGCCAGTCCAGTTCCATCGGCACGTGCGCGCACTGGTTTAGGTAGGCATGCGCAACGCCGTCGAAACGGACCACGAACGCGCCGATCTCGCGCGCTTCCACGCGCACCGAGAACCGCACGCCGGCGCCGCCATCGACGAGTTCGTCGCTGGCGCACAGGCGGTGCGGCGGCAGGCTGGCCTCAGGCATGCGTGAGCAGCCATTCCTGGAGATCGGCGATCGACGTGGCGCAGTGCACCGGCGCCATCGCGCGCAGCGAATCGGCCGGATGCGCGCCGTAGCAGACGCCCAGCCCGTGCGCGCCGGCGTTGACCGCCATCTGCAGGTCATGGGTGGTATCGCCCACCATGACCGTGCGCGCCACGTCCTGGCCCAGCTCTCGCGTCAGTTCCTGCAGCATGGCCGGGTGCGGCTTGGAGAACGTCTCGTCGGCGCAACGCGTGCCATCGAACAGCTTGCCGAGGCCGGTGGCCGCCAGCGCCCGCTCCAGGCCCACGCGCGTCTTGCCCGTGGCCACGCCGAGGAAGTAGTGCTCGCCATGCAGGGCCTCGAGCATCTCGCGCACGCCATCGAACAGCACGAGGTCCGCATCGCGCGTGAGGAAGTGGTAGCGGTAGCGCTCGGCCAGGCGCGGATAGTCGGCCGGGTCGAGCGTGGGCACGGCATAGGACAGCGCGTCCTTCAGCCCAAGCCCGATCACGTGGCTCGCAGCGCTGTCATCCGGCACGGGCAGGCCCAGGTCGCGGCTGGCCAGCTGGATGCATTTGGCGATGGTCGGGGTGGAATCCATAAGGGTTCCATCCCAGTCGAAGACGATCAGGTCGAAGCGCTGCCTGGCCATTGAGGTCCTTGGTCGATGCGGAAAGTGGTGTGGCGGCTGCAGAGGCGGCGATGCGACGCGTCAGTCCGCAGCGCGGTGTTGACGCAATTGTTGCAGAAAATCAACACACTCGGCGGGTAACGGCGCCGAAACGGTCAGCGGCTCGCCCGTGGACGGGTGCGCCAGCGTCATTCGGTGCGCGTGCAGGAACATCCGCTTGATGCCAGGCTTGGCATTGCTGCGCGAAAGTGCCTTATTAAGCGCAAAATCGCCGTACTTCTCATCGCCGACGATCGGGAAGCCGGACGCCTGCAAGTGCACGCGGATCTGGTGCGTGCGGCCGGTCTTCAGTTCGGCCTCGAGCAGGGTGTAGCCCGGGAAGGCCTCCACCTTGTTGAAGATGGTGTGCGCGGTCAGCCCATCGGCCTGCACGCGCACGCGCCGCTCGCCGTCGGGCGTGCTGTATTTATATAGCGAGAGCTTGACGTGCTGCCGCGTGTTCTGAAATTCGCCGGCCACGCACGCGAAGTAGCGCTTGTCCATGCCCGTGCCACGCATCTGCTCGTGAAGGTGCACCAGCGCCGAACGCTTCTTCGCCAGGATCAGGATGCCGGACGTCTCCCGATCCAGCCGGTGTACCAGTTCCAGGAACTTCGCCTCGGGCCGCGCGCGGCGCAACTGCTCGATCACCCCGAACGCCACGCCCGAGCCGCCATGGACGGCCACGCCGGCCGGCTTGTCGATAATCAGCAGCCAGGCGTCCTCGAACAGGATTGGGAATTCCGAGGACGGCACGAAAGCATCGGCATCCTGTGCCTTTTCCGCCACCCGCATGGGCGGGATCCGGATCACATCACCCAGCTTCAGCCGGTAAGTGGCGTCGATCCGGCCCTTGTTCACGCGTACCTCGCCCGAGCGCAATACCCGGTAGATATGGCTCTTGGGCACACCCTTGGAGACCTTCAGCAGGAAGTTGTCGATGCGCTGGCCCTCGGCACTTTCGTCCACCGTGACGTACACCACCTGGAGCGCGCCGGGCGCGACGCGCGGCTCCTTTTCAATTTGATGGCGTAACTCATTCATTTTCAATATAATTTCCCGGCTGTTCCGGCCAAAGACCGGCAGCGCACGACCTGTGTAAGCGATTCTGTGAGCAATATAGGCGCGGGCCCACGTTGGGCTGGCGGGTGGCGAGACCGATGGGGATTGCCACCAATATCCGCGCAGGATCACGCATTTTACACTTCGGGTTGCCATCAACCCGGCCCGTCTCCCGCATTTTGCGTACCCCGCAGGCGCCAGATGGGCAAATGGTGGAAATCAGCAGCACGCACGCGCCACGCCGGCGCGCAGGAAGTTGCCCAGAGGCAGCTTCGGCGAGAAACGGCGGGCACGTGGAAACAGAGTGATCCAGGTAGAACAGAATTCAATGTGGATGCCCGACAGGCATCCACATCGGTGAGAGAAGACCGCCCGCACCGGGAACTCGGTGCCGGCCGGCAGGCGAGCCTGCCAACCGACCTGCAATATCGGCTAGTCGTATTACCGGCGCCCGGTCGCAGAACTCCAAGAAGCAGCGGCGCGCCCGCCAGGAGACAGGTCAGGTTGACATTCGGCCCCGCTTGCCGCGTCCGGAAAACTTGCTCTTTGACGCGTCTTGGCCATTCCCGGCCGGCCGCGATGCCGCGAAGCCAGTGCCGTTTGCATTGTGCGTTGCCGCATCGCCCCCGGCCATTCCGGGCATCCGCCGCAAGTCGCTGTATCAGGAGCAGTGCCATGGCGCTCTCCCCGACCCAGCGGACGCCTGCCTAGACGTCGACAGCCTCTCTCTTTCACCCGCGCCCCGCCCGGCCGCGTTGTATTGCGCGCCGGCGACTCCGGCAATTCTCCCGCCCCCGCTCTATTTCCTCGCGTGCTCCATGGATCGTCGCGGACACCTTTCGTGTGACTTCCGCGACACTGGAATGAGGTATTGCGATGAAACGCATGCTGTTCAACGCGACGCAACAGGAAGAATTGCGCGTCGCGATCGTCGATGGTCAGAAACTGATCGATATCGACATCGAAACCGCCGGGCGCGAGCAGCGCAAGGGCAACATCTACAAGGGCGTCATCACCCGCATCGAGCCCTCGCTGGAAGCCTGCTTCGTCAACTACGGCGAAGAGCGCCACGGCTTCCTGCCGTTCAAGGAAGTGGCCCGCGCGTTCTTCAAGGACGGCGTGGACGTGCGCAACGCGCGCATCCAGGACGCCCTGCACGAAGGCCAGGAACTGATCGTCCAGGTCGAGAAGGAAGAGCGCGGCAACAAGGGCGCCGCCCTGACCACCTTTATCTCGCTGGCCGGCCGCTACCTGGTGCTGATGCCAAACAACCCGCGTGGCGGTGGCGTATCGCGCCGCATCGAGGGCGAGGACCGCCAGGAACTGCGCGAGACGATGGGCCAGCTGACCGTACCGGACGGCATGAGCATCATCGCCCGCACCGCCGGCATCGGCCGCGCGGCCGAGGAACTGCAGTGGGACCTGAACTACCTGCTGCAGCTGTGGAAGGCCATCGACGGCGCCGCCGGCGACAACAAGGCCCCGCTGCTGATCTATCTGGAATCGAGCCTGGTCATCCGCGCCATTCGCGACTATTTCCAGCCCGATATCGGCGAGATCCTGATCGATACCGACGAGATCTATGAACAGGCACGCGCTTTCATGAGCGTGGTCATGCCTGACAACATGAACCGCGTGAAGAAGTACCGGGACGACGTGCCCCTGTTCTCGCGGTTCCAGATCGAACACCAGATCGAGTCTGCCTATTCCCGCATGGTGATGCTGCCGTCCGGCGGCGCCATCGTGATCGACCATACCGAAGCCCTGGTTTCCGTTGACGTGAACTCGGCCCGCGCCACCAAGGGCGCGGACATCGAGGAAACGGCGCTGCGCACGAACGTGGAAGCGGCCGACGAGATCGCCCGCCAGCTGCGCCTGCGCGACCTGGGCGGCCTGATCGTGATCGACTTCATCGACATGGAGTCCAGCAAGGCCCAGAAGGACGTGGAAACGCGCCTGAAGGACGCCCTGCGCCACGACCGCGCCCGCGTGCAGATGGGCAAGATCAGCCGCTTCGGCCTGATGGAACTGTCGCGCCAGCGCCTGCGTCCTTCGCTGTCGGAAGGCTCGCACATCACCTGCCCGCGTTGCAATGGAACAGGTCACATCCGCGATACCGAATCGTCCGCCCTGCAGGTGCTGCGCATCATCCAGGAAGAGGCGATGAAGGAAAACACGGCCGCCATCCACTGCCAGGTGCCGGTGGAAGTGGCCGCTTTCCTGTTGAACGAAAAGCGTCAGGAAATCAACCTGATCGAGCTGCGCTTCAAGGTGAACGTGCTGTTGATCCCGAACAAGCACCTGGAGACGCCGCACTACAAGCTGGAGCGCCTGCGCCACGACGATCCGCGCCTGGAGGAATCCACGGCCAGCTATCGCATGGCCGAGGCCGCCGCCAAGGAACTCGAGGCGGACACGAGCTACAGCAGCCGCAAGAAGGAAGATGCGCGTCCGCGCCAGGAAGCCGCAGTCAAGGGCATTACGCCCGACGCGCCGGCCCCGGTGTCGGTGCCCCGCCCCGAGCGCGCTCCGCGCCCGGAAGCCGCTGCGGCAAGGCCGGTACCGGCTACGCAGCCCGTGGCAGCCGGCGGTTTCATCGCCTGGCTGAAGGGTCTGTTCGGCGCACGTCCGGCCGCCGCCCCGGTGGCCGAGCCGGCCAAGCCGGCCGCTGACGCCCAGGCACGCGGCGACGGTCGTCGCGAACGCGGCCAGCGTGGCGAAGGTCGTGGCCAAGGTCGTGGCGAACGCGGTGAACGTGGCGAACGCGGTGATCGCGAACAACGTGGTGAACGCGGCGAGCGTGGTGAACGCCAGGGCCGTGGCCAACGCGGTGAACGTGGCGAGCGCAGTGAACAACGTGGCGCCGAGCGTGGTGAGCGCGCGGAACGCGGGGATCGTGCAGAACGTGGCGAGCGGACTGAGCGTGGTGAACGCACCGAGCGCACCGAGCGCACCGAACGTGGTGAGCGTCCGGCACGCGCCCCGCGCGACGGCCAGCAGGCCACGCCGGCCATCGCCCGTCAGCCCGAAGGTGGCGAAGCCCGCCAGGAAGGCAACCGCCGCGAGCGCAACCAGGAACGCCGCGAGCGTCAACGCGAACGTCAACGTGAGCGTGGCGATACCCGCGAGACCGAGGAAGCCCTGAACGCCGAAGGCGCGCCGCAGACCGCATTCGAAGCGGCGCAAGCCGCTCCGGCCGTGGCCGTGGTGGCAGCCGCCGCCGCGACGGAACTGCCGGAAGGCGTGGAAGCCGTGGCGACGGAAGGTGCTGAGGGTGAAGAACGCCGCCGCCGCAACCGTCGTGGCCGTAACCGCTATCGCCGCGAGCGCGAAGATGGTGTGCAAGGCGCCGATGGCGAAAACGGCGAGAATGGCGACGCCAACGACACGTCCAACCTGGCCGAAGTGGCCGCAGGCGTGACCGAGACGGAATTCGCCCCGGTGGCCGCCCAGGCTGCACCGCAAGTCGTGGCCCAGCCGGAACCGGTTGCCGTGGCCCAAGTGGCTGAAGTCCCCCGCGTGGCCCACGTGGCGGAAGTCGCCGAAGTCACCGAAGCCGTGGAAACGCGTGAGACGGTGGAAACCGTGGCCCGTGTGGAACCGGCCGCCTACGCCCAACCGAGCCAACCGGCCCAGCCCGTGAGCCCGGCCCCGGTGGCCGAACCGGTGTTCGCACCGGTCAGCGCCCCCGAAGCCGCGCCGGTCGTGACGCCCGCACCGGTCTACACCGCCCCGGCGGTGGAAGCCCCGGCACCGGCGCCGGTCGAAGCTGCGCCGGTCGTGGCAGCCCCGATCGTGGCCGCCCCGGTTGCCGAGCCGGTCATCGCGACGCCTGCCGTCGCGCCGACCCCGGTGGCAGCACCGGCCGCCGCCCCGCTGCGTGCCGATGCCCTCGAGCCGATGCTGGCTTCGGCCGGCCTCCAGTGGGTGCACACGGACACCGCCAAGCTGCAATCCGCCCAGGCCGCCGCCGCCAACGTAGCACCGCCCCCGCGTGTGCAACGCGAGCGCAAGCCGCTGCCCCCGCTGCCGGAAGGTCCGATGGTCATGGTCGAAACTGACGCTCAGCGCGACCAGCAGCAGCAACAGCAGTAAGGTCGGCCAGCGCAAGCTGGCAGCCCAAAAGGGAAAAGGGACGGCCGAAGCCGTCCCTTTTTTCATGGGGCGCCACATATGATGCGGGCATCACACCGCTGTACTGGCGCCGCCACCGCCCCACTGTGCCCCTGCGAAGTGCACGGTCGCCGCCGGCGCGTCAGCCACCTCGGCTAGAATGGCAGACAGAACCGCCCCGGATGCACACATCGCGCCGGAGAGCGGCGTCGCCACCCCCAGGCCATGACCGACACCGTCATTCCCATCCTCGACCTGCGCGACCATCGCTATCGCTCGATGGTGCCAAGCATTCCGTCCCGCCTCGACACACCCTCGGGCCTCGTGGCGGACACCCGCGGCCGGCCGCTGCACGATCTGCGTATCTCGGTGACGGACCGCTGCAACTTCCGCTGCGTGTATTGCATGCCCAAGGAGGTGTTCGACAAGGACTACACCTTCCTGCCGCATTCCGAGTTGCTGAGTTTCGAGGAGATCGAACGCACCGCGCGCCTGTTCGTGTCGCAKGGCGTGGAAAAGATCCGGCTKACCGGCGGCGAGCCGCTGCTGCGCAAGAACATCGAAAAACTCGTGGAAATGCTGGCGCGCATCGAGACCGTCTCGGGCAAGCCGCTGGACCTGACGCTGACCACCAATGCGTCGCTGCTGGGGCGCAAGGCGCAGTCGTTGCGCGATGCCGGCCTGTCGCGCGTGAGCGTGAGCCTGGACGCCATCGACGACGCCACGTTCCGCAAGATGAACGACGTTGACTTCGCGGTGCGCGACGTTCTGGACGGCATCGAGACCGCCCAAGCCGTCGGCCTGGCGCCGATAAAGGTCAACATGGTGGTCAAGCGCGGCACCAACGACGMCGAAATCGTGCCGATGGCCCGCCATTTCCGTGGCAGCGGCATCATAGTCCGCTACATCGAATTCATGGACGTTGGCGCCAGCAACCACTGGCAAATGGACGAAGTATTACCCTCCGCCGACGTGGTGCGGCGGATTGACGAAGTATTTCCGCTCGAGGTGATTCCCGCCAACTACTCGGGCGAGACGGCCGAGCGCTGGCGGTATCGCGACGGCGCCGGCGAAATCGGCGTGATMTCTAGCGTGACGCACGCGTTCTGTGGCGATTGCAGCCGCATCCGGCTGTCCACCGAGGGCCGCCTGTACCTGTGCCTGTTCGCCACCGAGGGCTACGACCTGCGCGCGCTGCTGCGCGGCGGCCATAGCGACCTGGAAATCGCCAATGCCATCGCCCAGGTCTGGCAAGGCCGCACCGACAACTATTCCGAGCAGCGGGGCGATCCGGCCGTGCGCCTGGCGCGCGCCGAACGCAAGATCGAGATGTCCTACATTGGCGGCTGACCCGGGCCATCCCGGCCCCCGGCGCCGCCTCACAACTTTCCGAAAGTCATGATCGCACGCGAAGACATCACGGGCCTGATCCTGGCCGGCGGCCGGGGTAGCCGCATGGGTGGCACCGACAAAGGCCTCCAACCGCTGCGCGGCGTGCCGATGGCGATGCACACGCTGATGCGCCTGACACCGCAGACCGGCGCGATGCTGATCAACGCCAATCGCAACCTCGCCGCCTACGAGTCGTTCGGGGTGCCCGTGGTCACCGACTCCGTGCCCGATTTCGCGGGCCCGCTGGCCGGCATGATGGCCGGGCTCGAGCAGTGCAGCACCGGCTGGCTCGTCACGGCGCCGTGCGATACGCCGTTCCTGCCCACCGACCTCGTCGAGCGGCTGGCGCAGGCGATCGAGGCCGAAGGTGCCGAGATGGCGATTCCGGTCACGGTGGATGCCGACGGGCACCGGCAAACCCAGCCGGTGTTCTGCCTGATGCCGGTCACTGCGCTCGATAGCCTGATCGCCTACATCAATGGCGGCGGGCGCAAGATCGAAACCTGGGCGGCCAGCCACCGGCTCGCGGAGGTGCCGTTCCCCGACGCCGACGCGTTCGCCAACATCAATACGCTGGACGAACTACGCACACACGAGGCCCGCTGAGCGCATCGCGCGGGTTAGACTCGGGCATCCGCCCTTACCCGCGTTTTCCCCCGCGTTCTCCGCCATTTTTCGCTGTTTTCGCTTCTTTTCGCCGCAGACTGCTCATGCCATCCCTGCAATCCGTCATCTCCTGCCTTTCTGACTACGACCCGACCGCCCTGCCCGTGGCCCAGGCCAACGCGATCATCGGCCAGGTGATCGAGCCGGTGCGCGGCACCGAGCAACTGGCGATTCGCACCGCGCTCGACCGCGTGCTGGCCGAGGACGTGATCTCCTCCATCGACGTGCCCGCTCACGACAACTCGGCGATGGACGGATACGCCTTCCAGAGCGCTGCGCTGGCATCCGGCGGCGACGTGGTCCTGGAAGTCATCGGCACGGCCTACGCCGGCAATGCGCTCGACGCGGCGCCCACGGCGGGCCAGGCGGTGCGCATCATGACCGGCGCGATCATGCCCGATGGTTGCGACACTGTGGTGCCGCAGGAATTCGTGGATGTGCAGGCGGGCGGCAACCAGATCCGTTTTGCGGCCGATGCCGTGCGCCCCGGTGACAACCGCCGGCTGCGCGGCGAAGACCTGGCCCGCGGTCAGGCGGCACTGGCCGCCGGCCGCATTCTCCAACCGGCGGACCTCGGCCTGCTGGCATCGCTCGGCGTGGCCGAAATCAAGGTCCGGCGCCGGCTGCGCGTGGCGTTTTTCTCCACCGGCGACGAACTGCGCTCGATTGGCGAGCCACTCGGCCCCGGCTGCGTCTACGACTCCAACCGCTACACGCTGCACGGCATGCTGCGGCGGCTCAATGTCGAGTTGATCGACATGGGCGTGGTCCGCGACGACCCCGCCGCGCTCGAAGCCGCATTCCGCAGTGCCTGCGAAAACGCCGATGCGGTGATCACGTCTGGCGGCGTGTCCGTGGGCGAAGCCGACTACACCAAGCAGATCATGGCGCGGCTGGGCGATGTCACTTTCTGGAAGATCGCCATGCGTCCGGGCCGCCCGATGGCATTCGGACGCATTGCATCGAACGGTCGGGAGGCCCTGCTCTTCGGCCTGCCCGGCAACCCCGTGGCCGTGATGGTCACCTTCTACCACTTCGTGCGCGGCGCGTTGCACCGACAGATGGGCGCCAACGTGCCGCCGCTGCCGCTGATGCGCGTGCGCAGCGCGGCAGCCATCCGCAAGAAGCCCGGCCGCACGGAATACCAGCGCGGMATCCTGGCGCCGGCGGCCGATGGCGGCTGGGAAGTCCGTATCACCGGCCAGCAAGGCTCGGGCGTGCTGCGGTCGATGAGCGAGGCCAACTGCTTCATCGTGCTGGGCCACGAGCAGGACGCCGTCGCGGCTGGCGATCTGGTCGAGGTGATGCTGTTCGACGGGCTGATGTAATTCGTTGCAATCCGCCATGCGGAACACCCAAGGCATAGGTGCGCCGCATTGATGAGCGGAATCAATGACCGAATCGGCGGTCGTCGTATGACAGCGCACGTTGCGGTGTCGTTTTTTGTGCGCCCCCGCGAGTGACGGACTATGCGTCGCAAGCCCCAGTCGCTACACTTGCAGCACGAAAAATCAACTCCCCAATATCTTGTCTGTCGTCATGAATCAGGAGATCGCGTACCTCCACCCCGTCAAGACCGCGCGCGCACTGGTCCTGGTCTATTTGTGCTTCTCGGTGCCAATCGTGGCGATGGGCCTGTTCGTGGCCTTTATCCGCTATGGCGACCTGCCGGGGATTACGGTTTTCACCGCGCTGATCCTGAATGCACTGATTGGCTTCGGCCTGTTGTGGCTCGGCTGCAAGGCTTACAACTGGGTGGCCGCCCGCTTCGGCGGTATCGAAGTGCACGTGCGCGAACTCACGCCCGAAGATCACCAGTAACGTCGCCGTTGGCGGCTTGCGCCCCGCCGGCATCCTCCTGGGACGGAGGTGCTTGCACTTCCTCCGGTGATCCCGCCGTTGCGGCGGTTCCCAAAAGCTGTTCGGCGAGTTCCCCGGGCAGCGCCTCCACCGTGCGCAGCTTGCGCTCCATCTGACGGGTCCGCACCTCGGCCTGTTCGATATTGCGCGCCGCGCGCACCAGCGTATCGCGCGTCTTGGCCAGCACCTCGCCAAACTTGCCGAATTCGGTCTTGACGGCACCCAGCACTTCCCACACCTCGCTGGAACGCTTTTCCAGCGCCAACGTCCGGAAGCCCATCTGCAGGCTGTTGAGCAAGGCGGTCAGCGTGGTCGGCCCGGCCACGGTTACGCGGAAATCGCGTTGCAGCAGGTCCGTCAGGCCCGGGCGGCGCAGCACCTCGGCGTAAAGCCCCTCGGTCGGCAGGAACAGGATCGCGAAGTCAGTGGTGGCCGGCGGCGCCAGATATTTCTCGGCAATCGACTGTGCCTCCCGGCGCAGCGCCACCTCGAGTTCACGGCCGGCCACGGCCACGCCGTCAACGTCACCGTGCTCCTGGGCATCGACAAGGCGCTMGTACTGCTCCTTCGGAAATTTCGCATCGATCGGCAGCCAGACCGGTCCGCTGGACGGGTCACGGCCCGGCAACCGGATCGCGAACTCGACCCGCGCCCCCGAGTTGCGCACGGTCTCGACATTCTTGCCGTACTGGTCTGCCGTGAGGATCTGTTCCAGCAGCATCTCAAGCTGCACCTCACCCCACGTGCCGCGCGACTTCACGTTGGTCAGCACCCGCTTGAGATCGCCCACGCCCTGCGCCAGCACCTGCATCTCGCCCAGCCCACGATGCACCTGCTCCAGACGGTCCGACACCAGCTTGAACGACTCGCCGAGCCGCTGCTCGAGCGTCGCATGGAGCTTCTCGTCCACGGTGCGTCGCATTTCCTCCAGTTTCGCGGCGTTATTTGCCTCGATGTCGCGCAGCTTCTGCTCAAGCGTGGCCCGCACCTCGGCCAGCCTGCGATCGTTGGACTCGGACATCTGCGCGATTTGCTGGTTCTGCACCGTGGCAATACTGGTCAGGTGCGCCGACAAGGTCTGCTGGAAGCGCAGCATCTGCCGACCAGACTCGTCGCGGCCATCCCGGGCGGCCGCGCTCACTTCGCCACGCAACACGCGCTCGAGCCGGTCGAGGCCATCAAGCAGTTCCGCGGATGCCGCCCCGGCGCGCGCGCGCCACAGCAGCACCGCCAGCAGGATTACCGCCACGAGGGTGGCGGCAAGCGTCAGGACGGAAATCAACGTCATCAATTCAGGAATATCCGATTCAGCGGCGGCGCGCCATGACCTCTGGGTTGATCACCGAAGGCGGGTTGCCTGCCTTGGGGCCGGCATCGAGTGCCGCGATCAGGTTGTCGGCGGCCAGATTGGCCATCGCGCGACGCGTCTTTTCCGATGCGCTCGCGATATGCGGCGTCAACACCACGTTTGGCACGGTCAGCAGGTCTGGGTGGACGCTCGGCTCGCCCTCGAACACGTCCAGGCCGGCCGCGAAGATCTGGCCATCGCGCAATGCGGCGGCCAGCGCGGCGTCGTCGACGATGCCACCGCGCGCGAGGTTGATCAGGGTGGCGGTCGGCTTCATCGCCGCCAGCTCTGCCGCGCCAATCGCGTGATGGCTCTCCGGGCTGTACGGCAGCACCAGCACGAGGTGATCCGTCTGAGCAAGCAGCTCCGCCTTGCTGACGTAGCGCGCATTGAGCGCGCGCTCGGTCTCCGCCGGCAGCTGGCTGCGGTTGTGATACAGCACGTTCATGCCGAAGCCGGCCGCGCGGCGGGCCAGCGCCTGTCCGATACGACCCATGCCAAGGATGCCGAGCGTGCTGCCGTAGACGTCCATGCCCACGAGCATGTCGTAGCTCCAGCGCTTCCACTTGCCGGCCCGCAGGTAATGCTCGGACTCCGTCACGCGGCGGGCGGTGGCCATCAGCAATGCCCAGCCGAAGTCGGCCGTGGTTTCGGTCAGCACGTCGGGCGTGTTGGTCGCCACCACGCCGGCGGCGGTGAGGGCCGGAACGTCGAGATTGTTGTAGCCGACCGCCATGTTGCACACCGCGCGCAGCTGCGGCAGCGCGGCAACGACCGCGCCGTCGATCTTGTCCGCCGCATTGGCCAGCACGCCGGCCTTGCCCGCGAGGCGGGCCTTCAGTGCGGCGGCGTCCAGCACCAGGTCTTCCTGGTTGCTGTCGACATCGAAATATTGCGAAAGACGTTCGATGACGTCGGTGTAGATCGCGCGGGTAACGAGGACGGAGGGCTTCATGGCAGTCACACGTGGAAAAAGAGGAACGTCATCACCAGGAACAGCGGCAGCAGCACGGCGCCGGACCATGCCATGTAGCCGAAGAAACTCGGCATGCGCACGCCGCGGCTTTCGGCAATGGCCTTCACCATCAGGTTGGGGGCATTGCCGATATAGGTATTGGCGCCCATGAACACCGCGCCGGCCGAGATGGCGGCGAGCGTCGAGGCGTCGCGCGTCATCAGGGTGGCGGGGTCGCCGCCGGCGGTGTTGAAGAACACCAGGTAGGTCGGCGCGTTGTCCAGGAACGAGGACAGGATACCGGTCGCCCAGAAGTACATGCTGTCGATGGGCTGGCCGGAGGAATCGCTAACCGCGTGGATCACCGCCGCGAACGCGCCGTCGGTGCCGGCCTTGAGCATCGCGATGACCGGGATGATCGTCAGGAAGATGCCCGCGAACAGCTTGCCGACTTCGAGGATCGGCTCCCAGTTGAACTCGTTGCCGCTGCGCGCGCTATGCGGCGTGGCGACCAGCGACACGATGGTAATCCCCACCAACAGCACATCACGGATCAGCGCCGGCAGCGTGACCTCGGTGCCCATCACGTCGAACACGATGCCCGGCTTCCACAGCCCGCTCATCAGCACCAGTGCCAGCACGCCCACCAGCAGCAGGAAGTTGATCTTGCCGTCGATCTGAAGGCGCGTGGAATCCGGCGTGGGGTCCTGCGCCCGCGGCAGTTCCTCTTCCTTGTTCAGGAAGTAGTGGCGGTCGACCACATAGAACAGCGCCAGCAGCGCCACGCACAGGAACACCGTCTCGGGGAAGATGTTGCGCAGCGTCCATGTGAACTCGACGCCCTTCAGGAAGCCCAGGAACAGCGGCGGATCCCCGAGCGGCGTCAGCGAACCGCCCGCGTTGGCCACCAGGAAGATGAAGAACACCACCACGTGTGCCACATGGCGGCGGTTGTCGTTGGCGCGCAGCAGCGGCCGGATCAGCAGCATGGCCGCACCGGTGGTGCCCATCAGGCTGGCMAGCACGGTCCCGAGCGCGAGGATGCCGGTGTTCAGCCGGGGCGTGCCGTGCAGGTTGCCACGCACGCAGATGCCGCCGGCCACCACATACAGCGACCCCAGCAGCACGATGAACGGGATGTACTCGCCTAGCAGCGCGTGCACCGTGTTGGCCACGGCGGCATGGACGCCGAACTGCATGGCGAACGGCACCAGGAACAGCGCGCCCCAGGCCGCGGCCACCTTGCCGTAATGGTGGTGCCAGAAGTGCGGGGCCAGCAGCGGGAACAGCGCGATGGACAGCAGAACGCCGGCGAACGGCACGCCCCAGAGCGGCGACAGCGTGGCGCCATCGATCTCGGCGGCACCGGCCATGGACGGAAACAGGGCGATGACCGCAAGCATCGCGGTGGGCCACGGTGCCAGGGCACGTCGTGCGCGTCGCATCATCGGGCAGGTTCTCCTTGTCTCGAAAGCGGCCAGTGTAAAGCAAACCCCTTTGAGACTGGTCTGAAAATGCTGCTGGAATTACCCGGAATGTGACGCCCGGCGGCCCTCGGATTGGACCTGCGCTGTCCCTCAGTCCTGGTCGACGAGGATCACGTGCACGCGGTACGGGCCATGGGCGCCGAGGACGATGGTCTGCTCGATGTCGCCCGTGCGTGACGGGCCGCTGATGACATTGGTGGCGCGCGGCAGCTGGCCATGCTCGGCACGCATGCGCGCGAAGGCTTCCTCGAGGTTCGCCACGATGCGCGAAATCGGCACTACGGCGATATGGGTCTCGGGCAGCAGCGCGGC
Organism: Cupriavidus sp. 05T42; assembly: GCF_056396345.1. Taxonomy (NCBI): domain Bacteria; kingdom Pseudomonadati; phylum Pseudomonadota; class Betaproteobacteria; order Burkholderiales; family Burkholderiaceae; genus Cupriavidus; species Cupriavidus sp. 05T42. The sequence continues at coordinate 23,999 of NZ_JBFTLH010000006.1, read as the reverse complement.
CGACGCGAAGGTCTGCGGCCCCGACAGCAGCATCAGCGAGCCGGTCTCGGCAATCGCCACGAAGCAGCCGGTGATGCCGACGAGGTCGCCATGATCATGATCGACCTGCGGATCGCGCGCCGGCGGCCGGCATGCCACGTCCAGCCCCTGCGCCTGCCACGGCAGGTCGCCCAGGCTGTCCCACGCCACGGCGCGGCGCACGAGGCCCAGGCCATCCAGATAGCGCGAGACGGCGCCCGGCACGTCGGCCAGCGTGGCCACGCGCTCCACGGTGGACGCCATCTTCTGCGCCTGCAGGCTGAACGCCTCGATGCGATCGGCGGCGATGTCCGGCTGTGGGCCCTGCGGATGGCGTGCGAGATAGTCGTCCACGGCCTCGCGCTCGCCGGTGGTCACCTTCGCCCCCCTGCCCTGGGCGGCGCGGATGCGGGCGAAGATGCGGTCACGGGCGGCGTTGGTTTCCATGGCGTAAGGGGTTGGTTCCTGGGGCTGGCCGATTATAGAAGGCCGCGCCGGCACGCGGGCGCCGCCGGGCGTGAATGTTGTTAAGCCGGGGGCTGAATCGCGAACACCTGGCGCAGGTAGGCCAGGTAGCCGGGGTCGTCGCACATGGTCTTCTCGGGCGTGTCCGAGAGCTTCGCCACGGGCTGGCCGTTGCATCGCACCATCTTGATGACGATCTGGAGCGGCGTGTAGCCGAGGTCGTTGGTCAGGTTGGTGCCCACGCCGAACGCCAGCTTGCAGCGGCCGCGGAAGCGCTCGTACAGCTCGATGACCTTGGGGATGTTCAGCGCATCGCTGAAGATCAGCGTCTTGCTGCGCGGATCGACGCGGTGGGAGGCGTAATGCGCGAGCATGCGCTCGCCCCACTCGAGCGGATCGCCCGAATCGTGCCGCACGCCATCGAACAGTTTGCAGAAGAAGAGATCGAAATCGCGCAGGAAGGCATCGAATCCATAGGTATCGGACAAGGCGATGCCCAGGTCGCCGCGATACTCCTGCGCCCAGTGGTCGAGCGCGTAGACCTGCGAGTCGCGCAGGCGCGGGCCGAGCGCCTGGCAGGCCTGCAGGTACTCGTGGGCCATGGTGCCGAGCGGGGTCATATTGTGCAGCCGCGCGAAGTGGACGTTGCTGGTACCGGCGAGCTGCGCGCCAAGGACGCCGCGCGAGGTCAGCAGCACCTCCTCCTGCCAGCCGCCCGAGAAACGCCGGCGGGTGCCGTAGTCCGCAATCACGCAGTCGGCGTACGGTGCCGCCTTCAGCAGCGCGAGCTTGGTCTCCAGGCGCCGACGACCCTCGGCCAGATCCGGCTCMGGTTGGGTACGGCGGAAATAGACCTCGTTGACGATGGCCAGCAACGGCACCTCGAACAGGATCGTGTGCAGCCACGGGCCGCGGATCGTGATCTCGATTTCGCCGCCGCCCTTCTCGGACGCCGTGATCGCGACGTGCTTCTCGCTCAGGTGGAACAGGGCCAGGAAATCGACGAAATCGCTCTTGATGAAGCGCATGCTGCGCAGGTAGTCGAGCTCTTCCTCGGTGAAGCGGAGCTGGCAGAGGCTGGCCACTTCGGCGCGAATTTCGTCGATATACGGGGTCAGGTCGACGCCCGCGTTGCGGCATTTGAACCGGTACTCGACCTGGGCCTGCGGGAAGCGGTGCAGCACCACCTGCATCATCGTGAACTTGTACAGGTCGGTGTCTAGCAGGGAGCGGATGATCATAGCGTGGCGCAAACGGCATGCCGGGGACGAGGTCCACATGCTAACCGAAACTGGCCGAATGGCCAGGGAAGGCCCGGGATGGACTAGCTGCCATCGAGCCAGCGCAGGCCCGGCTGCGTGCCCGTCGGCACCCCCGGCTGCGCGCCCGACTGCAGGCACCAGAGCGGCGCGCCGCCGCCATCGGCGCAGGTGACCAGCGTGGCCCGCGCGCGGGTGACCGCGGAGGGCAGCGGATCGGCAAAATTGCCCAATGGCACCATGATCCGCTCCTGATAGACCTGCTGGCCGGCCCGGTCGAACCGCAGCACCTGCACCTGCGTGCCCGGCGGCGGATGCAATTCCGGCCCGCACGGCACCAGGCCCTCGCGGCTGCAGTTGGCCATGCTGTCGCCGGCCGGGGCCCGCACCACGCTGAAACTGTCCCAGTCGAAGGCGGTCAGCGCGGCCAGCGCCACGGGCTGGTCGGTGCGCGCCCGCCATGCCACGAGCCGCGAGACAACGCTGTCGGCCATATTCCCGCCGCCTCCGCCCATCGGCTGCGCGCCGGCGGCCGGCGCCAGCGAAATGGCGATCAGCAGGCAGGTCAGGCGGTACGAAATCGGCATGGCGCGTCCCGAAAATCGAGCTAGAAGGCGAAAAAATGACCCGAAAGCCCCCGGGCCACACAGGGGAATACTAGTCCGTTGCGGGCCTTTCGTGGCGCAACAGGCGGTTGCGAGGCCGATTCTGGGCCATTTTTGGCCGGTTCGCGCCCAAAAGCACATAAAGAAATAAGAAAACTATCTGACCCGGCTATATAGACTCGCTATCCTTGCGGGAAGGCTCGGATACAATATCGGTCTTTGAAAGGCCACGGCCCCCGTGCGCCCCGACTTCCACCGATTGACATGCGCGTGCGCGCGTGTCCGGCGGCCGGGCGCGGCGGCATCACAAGTGGCCTGAACTGTTTCCCATCGAAGACCGATCCGCTTTTTGGAACCGAAATGACTCACGTTGTCACCGAATCCTGCATCCGTTGCCGCTACACCGACTGCGTTGATGTGTGTCCGGTCGATTGTTTCCGCGAAGGCCCGAACTTCCTGGCCATCGACCCTGACGAATGCATCGACTGCGCCGTGTGTGTGGCCGAGTGCCCGGTCAACGCGATCTATGCCGAGGAAGACGTCCCCGGCGATCAGCAGAATTTCATCGATCTGAACGCCGAACTGGCCCGTTCGTGGCCGTCCATCACCAAGACCAAGGCCCCGCTAGCCGAGGCCGAGGAATGGAAGGACGCCACCGACAAGCTGCAATACCTGCAGCGCTGAGCCCGGCAACACCACAACAAGAAAGCCGCCCCACGCGCTTTCCGCAATACCGGGCACAGCGTGCCCACAAACGTATCAGGACGAATATGGACTTGAGCATTCCAAATCCCGTGGCCGACGCGACCCAGCAGGCCGGCGGCAATCCCGGCGGCCAGCCGCTGGAAATCGACGCGCTGATCGTTGGCGCCGGCCCCGTTGGCCTGTTCCAGGTCTTCGAACTGGGTCTGCTCGAAATCAAGGCGCACGTGATCGACTCGCTCAAGGTAGTGGGCGGCCAGTGCGTGGAGCTGTACCCGGACAAGCCCATCTATGACATCCCGGCCGTGCCCATCTGCACGGGCCAGGAGCTGACCGACAACCTGCTCAAGCAGATCGAGCCGTTCGAGCCCACGTTCCACCTGGGCCAGGAAGTCGCCGTCGTGGAGCGCCGCGAGGACGGCCGTTTCTTCGTCGAGACCTCGACCGGCACGCGCTTCATCACCAAGACCATCTTCATCGCCGCCGGCGTGGGTTCGTTCCAGCCGCGTACCGTGAAGGTGGAAGGCATCGACAAGTTCGACGGCAAGCAGTTGTTCTACCGCGTGAAGGATCCGAGCCGCTTCCACGGCCGGAACCTGGTCATCGTGGGCGGCGGCGATTCCGCGCTGGACTGGACGCTGGACCTGGTTGGCAAGGCTGAATCGGTGGTGATGATCCACCGCCGCGACGGCTTCCGCGCCGCGCCGGCATCGGTCGCCAAGATGAAGGAACTGTGCGAAGAGATGGAGATGCAATTCCTGGTGGGCCAGATCAGCGGCTACGAGGAACGCGACGGCCTGATGACCGAAATCAAGGTCACGGGTGCCGATGGCGTCACCCGCCGCCTGCCGCTGGACGACCTGCTGGTGTTCTTCGGCCTGTCGCCGAAGCTCGGCCCGATCGCCGAGTGGGGCCTCGAGCTCGAGCGCAAGCAGATCAAGGTGGATACCGAGAAGTTCCAGACGAACATCCCGGGCATCTTCGCCGTGGGCGACATCAACACTTACCCGGGCAAGAAGAAGCTGATTCTGTCGGGCTTCCACGAGTGCGCGCTGGCCGCGTTCGGCGCCGCCCCGTACATCTTCCCCGAGAAGAAGATCCACATGCAGTACACGACGACTTCGCCGAAGCTGCACAAGATCCTCGGCGTGGAATCGCCGGTGTTCGACTAAGCTTGTCGAGTGCCGATGCAGAAAGACCGCCCTCGGGCGGTTTTTTTGTTTGCACAAATCAAAAAGCTCGCTATAATGCGGCCTCGCTGTCGAACACGACACGCAGCAATCGGCGGAAACGCCCGCTGCAGGCCGGTTTCGAGGCGAACCAGAGTTTTTGCAGCAGCTTTCGATGGATAATAAAACGTTGAAAAGTTGTTGACGAAACGAAGAGAGGCTGGTTATAATTTCCTTCTCAGCTGTTCCCCGATAGCTCAGTTGGTAGAGCGCCGGACTGTTAATCCGTAGGTCCCTGGTTCGAGCMCAGGTCGGGGAGCCAAGAAATACAGAAGCCAGCAGGTTAGCGCCTGCTGGCTTTTTTGTTTTCTGCTTGCCCTTCGCAGCACCCTCCCCTCTCAGTAGTTTCCCAAACCCCGGACCCGCACGACCTCGGTGCCGCTGAAGCGCCTGGCGACGAGTTCATCGATCGCGCGCGCCTGGGCCTCCGGCGCGAGACTGCTGTCCGCGCGTATCGCATCCCGCTCTGCCTGATAGCTCACCAGACGTTGCTTCCAGTGGGCCTGCTGCTGGTCGAGCGCGCGGAATCGCTCGGCGGCCTCGGGGCCGAAGCGCTCGGTTCGCAGGCGGTCGATCGCCTCCTGGCTGGCACCGCTTGCGCGCAGTGACTCGGTGTCCTGCGCCAGCTGCGAAATCTTGCGCGTTTGTGCCAAAGGCCGGGACAGCGACTCGGGTAACTGCTGCGCCAGCGCATCGAGGCGCTGCTTGCGCTCATCCGGGCTCAGCGTGTCATCCGCCAGGACCCGGCGCTGCTMGACGGTATAGCGATCCAGCGATTCCTGCTCGGCGAAGAAGCCCTCGGCCATCACTTGACCCAGATGCTGACGGCGCAACAAGGCGAGGGTCTGATAGACGCGTTCAAGATCGCCGGGCGATTGCGACGGTAGTTGCACGTGGGACGCCGCCTCGAGATAGGTCATATAGCGATCGAACGCCGCCATGACTTCGTCTCGCGCGGTTGCTGGCGTGGCCTGCTCCAGCAGCCACGTCCGGAGGCTCTCCCGCACGCCAGACAGCCGCGCGGGATCCCCCTCGGCCATGCCGATCATGTGGTGAAACAGGTTCTTGAGCTTGCGATTGAAGATCAGACTGCCGTTGCGATCGAGGTCGACCCCACCGTCGACTGCCACGCCCCGCAGGTGGGACGGAATCGGCAAGGAAGCAGCCGTCGCGTCATCGTCCGATGCCACCTGCCCCATCGCTTGGGGCACGGCGGCAGCCGTCGTCGCAACGGGTGTGGCGGGCGGCGATGCCGGGTCGCCTGGCAGCGACCGGATCGCCACCACGGCCACCACCGCAACGACGGCCCCAGTCATAGCGCGCGTACGGATGCCCATACCGATTACAGCCCTGCTTGCTGCAGCCGGTTGGCGTGCTGGCGATAGATGGTGATCGGATTGGTCTCGAACACGTTGCTCAGCCCTGCCAACTGGTTGATCTCGTCGAGGTGGTTGAGGTGATAGGCCTTGATGAACTGGCCGAGGTGCATGCTGCAGGTCGGGATCGCGCCGTCACTCGTCTCGGTGTTCGCCGCGTTGAGGGCGATCAGTGCGGCGTCGCTGGCATCCGCGCCGTTGGTCACCACGCGGTCCCCACCCCACGAGTAGTAGCGCACCCCGTTGGCGACGGGCGCGCCGGTGCCGCAGTATGTGCTGGGAAGCCCACCCGGGAACTGGGCGTTGAGCGCGCTCATGCCGGGCGTCGACAGGGAGGCCAGCGCCGCTGCCGAACTCTGTGGCTGGCCGCCACCCGACAGCAGGTCGATCAAGGTGCCGACAGCCGTCGTGACGCTGTTCACCACGGACTGGCTGAAATTGCCGAGGCCATTGGCGGCGTCGGCGAACGGCACCCCCCAGTTCGGCGCGCCGACCGCCGTGACCGACGCCACCAGATCGGGGCGCACGCCGGCCACATAGCGGGAGGTCGGCCCGCCATGGCTGTGGCMGATCAGGTTGACCTTCTCGGCGCCCGTCGCGGCCAGGATCTGCTGGATCTGCTCGAGCGCCTGCTCGCCGCGCGTCTCGGTGCTGTTGACCGCCGACACCTGCAAGACATACACGTCGGCGCCATCGGCCTCCAGCGCCAGCGGAATGCCGTAGAAGTAGCTGTAGAAGCCGGCGAGGCTGTCCCAGCCGCCCCAGCCGTGGATCAGGACAATCGGATACTTGGTCGTGGTGTAGCCGGCATGTGCCGGGCTGGACACCGTGAACAGGCACCCGAGTATGCCCAGCGCGCATGCGCTCTGACGCAGCAACTTGCGAATCATGGCCCTTCTCCTCGTCTTGTTGTGGTTAGCGAGAATCCATGAAAGCACAGCGGCAGCCTTCGCCTGCCCCCTCGCGGCGGGTGGACTGGAGGTGGCCGGGGCCCCTCCATCGGCGCCATCCATCCCACCTTCGCACGTCCTATCGGGCACTTTTCCACGCATTTTTCGCGGATATGCGGCCCGTGCGCGCCTTGATCTTGACTCCGGGCTCGTATACCTGTAAAAGCTTACCGGCGTATCATTTGCGCAATATCCAAGGAAACAGGTATCTCGCCAAGTTTTTTACTACGTAGGAAAATTTGGCCCTTCACCCCTGACACTGGCAGTCCGGACCCCGGTCCAAGCTTGCAGGTTCGACGGGGGCGCACCTCGGCATTCGCCGCAGCGTGCAATACCACCGTCGCAGAAGGCTCCGGAGCCCCACAGCGACGACGTTTCCCCCTCGTATGAACCCGCCGCCCCGCGGCATTCCCTCAAAGGACTGAGTTGACTAAGATCGTTCTGAAGCCGGGTGAACCCGTTGAAGTTGCAATGCGTCGTTTCCGTCGCGCCATTCTGCAGACTGGCCTGATCGTGGAACTGAAGAGCCGTACCGCCTACGAAAAGCCGACGACCGAGCGCAAGCGCAAGAAGAAGGCTGCCGAGTCGCGTCTGCGTAAGCGTCTGCGCATGCAAATGCTGCCGAAGAAGCTCTACTGATTCGCGCATTGCATAAAAAACCGCCAGCATGCTGGCGGTTTTTTTTCGTCCCAATTCAACCCATCAAGTGCGCGTGGCRATCAGCGCGCCGGCCCCGATCAGGGTGATGCCGCCGGCACGTTGCACATTGGCCTGCGCACGGCGCGTGGTCAGTCGGGTGGCCAGGGAGCGCGCCAGCAGCGCGTAGACCATGGCGTTGGCGCTGGCCAGCACCACGAAGGTCGGGATCAGCACCGCAGCCTGCGGCCAGAACGCCTGATGCGCGTCCAGGAACTGCGGCACGAATGCCACGAAAAACACGATGCTCTTCGGGTTCAGCGCMGTCACCAGCCACGCCTTGGCGAAACGCTGCCCCGCGCTGCCTGCCTGCGCCGGCACGTCGAGCGCGCTGGCACGGCTGGCCGAGCGCAACGCCTGCACACCCAGATAGACCAGATAGGCCGCCCCGGCCCACTTCAGCGCCGTGAACAGCGTGGCCGAAGCCGCCAGCACCGCGCCCAGTCCGGCCATCGACAGCGTGAAAGCCGTCAGATCCCCCGCCGCTACCCCGGCCACCGTGGCAAACGCGCTGCGGCCTCGGTGGGCGAGTGCATCGCCAATCACAAGCAAGATCGTCGGCCCCGGAATGACCAGCAGCACCAGGCTCGTCAGCGCGAACGCCAGCCAGTGTTCAAACGTCATGATGTTCTCCTTGTTGTTGGATCTGCGTCGCGCCCCGCTCAGACCGGCAGCGGAAATACCAGGCACGTGGTGGTGGCGTAGGCGTAGAGCTTGCCCTGCGCGTCCGTGAGCCGCCCTTCGGCAATGCCGATCTGGTTGGTCAGGCTCACGACGTTGCCCTCCGCGCGCACGGGGCCGGTGCTGCTGGTCAGCGGGCGCACGTAGTTCACCTTGAGTTCCAGCGTCGTATAGCCCTTCCCGGCCGGCAACATGCTGTGTACGGCACATCCCACGCAGGAATCGAGCAGCGTGGCCGCGTAGCCGCCATGCACGGTGCCGAGCGGATTGTAGTGCTCCGGCCCCGGCGTGCCCTGGAACACCACGCGGCCCGCCTCGAACGCCACCGGCACAAAGCCGACCAGATTGCCGATGGGGATGCCCGGCAGCTTGCCAGACAGGATATCGTCGAAAAACTCCGCCCCGGAGCGCGCGCGCAGCTGGTCGCGCGTAATCAGCCCCACCGGTGCCAGTTGTGCCCGAACACGCTCCTCGTCGGCCTGCCACTGGGCCAGCACTTCTTCCACACTCATCTTGTCTCCCCTGTCATCGCGGAGGATTGGCCCCGCACTCCGGAACGATACCCGCAAACCGGCATAATGGCGGGATCGCACTCACCGGGCCTTCGCCTTGACTGCTGCTACCCCTCCCATCCTGCAGATGCGCAACGTGCGCAAGCTGTATGGCGACACGGTCGTCGTCGACAACCTCGACCTCGAAGTCCAGCGCGGCCAGTGTTTCGGCCTGCTCGGCCCCAATGGCGCCGGCAAGACCACCACGCTGCGCATGCTGCTGGGCCTCACCACGCCGGCCTCCGGCACGCTCATGCTGTGCGGGGAGCCGATTCCGCAGCGGGCGCCACAGGCGCGCATGCGCGTGGGGGTGGTGCCGCAGTTCGACAACCTCGACCCGGATTTTTCCGTGATCGAGAACCTGCGCATCTTCGGGCGCTATTTCGGCCTGTCATCCGCCGAGATTGCACGGCGCGTGCCGATGCTGCTGGAGTTCGCGCGGCTGGAGAACCGGGCCGACGCGCAGGTACGCGACCTCTCCGGCGGCATGCGCCGCCGCCTGACCGTGGCGCGGGCACTGATCAACGATCCGGACCTGCTGGTCATGGATGAGCCCACCACCGGCCTGGACCCGCAGGCGCGCCACCTGATCTGGGAGCGATTGAAGTCGCTGATCGCGGCGGGCAAGACCATCCTGCTGACCACGCACTTCATGGAAGAGGCCGAGCGCCTTTGCAATCACCTTTGCGTGATCGACGGTGGCCGCAAGATTGCCGAAGGCAAGCCCCACGAACTGATCGACCGGGAAATCGGCTGCGATGTGGTGGAGGTCTACGGCGACGAACTGGAGCCGCTGCGCCAACGCGTGACGCCGCTAGCCGAACGGACGGAGATGCGGGGCGAGACGCTGTTCTGCTACGTGCGCGAACCGGGCCCACTGCTGGCCGCGCTGCACGGGAATGGCAGCCTGCGCTACCTGCACCGGCCGGCCAACCTTGAGGACGTGTTCCTCAAGCTGACCGGCCGCGACATGAGAGACTGAAATGAGCGAACAGGACCCCCGCACGCCCGACGTGGCGGCCACCGTGCCACGCCCCGCGCCGCCACCCCGCCAGCACTATCCCCAACCGCTGCTGCCACGCAATGCGCGCAACTGGATGATGGTCTGGTATCGCAACTACATGGTGTGGAAGAAGCTCGCCATTCCGTCGATGATCGGCAACCTGGCCGACCCGATGATCTACCTGTTCGGCCTCGGCCTGGGGCTGGGCCTGCTGGTCGGGGAGGTGCACGGGGTGTCGTATATCGCCTTCCTGGCGGCGGGCACCACGGCGTCAAGCGTGATGATGTCGGCGAGCTTCGAGTCGATGTATTCCGCGTTCTCCCGCATGCACGTGCAGCGCACGTGGGAGGCCATCATGCATGCCCCGCTGACGTTGGGCGACGTGGTGCTGGGCGAGATCCTCTGGGCGGCCAGCAAGGCCGTGCTGTCCGGCGTGGCGATCATGCTGGTGGCGGGCGCGCTCGGCTACGCGCAGTTCCCGGGCGCGCTGGCGGCGCTGCCGGTGATCGTGCTGGCGGGCATCGCCTTCGCGAGTCTGGCGATGATCGTCACGGCACTGGCGCCGAGCTACGACTTCTTCATGTTCTACCAGACGCTGGTGATGACGCCGATGCTGCTGCTCTCGGGCGTGTTCTTCCCGTTGGAGCAATTGCCGACCGGCGCCCAGGCCGCGACGCAGGTCTTGCCGCTGGCCCACGCGGTGGCGCTGATTCGCCCCCTGATGCTGGGTCGTCCGGTGGAACATGGGGGATTGCACCTGGCCGTGCTGGCGGTGTACGCCGTGGCCGCGCTGCTGGTGGCGCTGGTGCTGCTGCGGCGCAGGATGCTGCGCTGAGGGGTACGCCCTCTCCCGGCACCGGGAGAGGGGTTAAAACGATACGACTTACTGGCTTACTGGCCGAGCCCGCGCAGCAGGTCGGCCTTCAGGTCGACCACCGATTCCAGTCCCACGGACAAGCGGATCAGCCCTTCGGTGATGCCCGCCGCCGCCTTCGCTTCCGGCGCCACGCGGCCGTGCGTGGTGGTGTACGGATGCGTGATGGTCGTGCGCGTGTCGCCGAGGTTGCCCGTGATCGAGCACACCTTCGTGCTGTCGATCACTCGCCAGGCATTGGCGCGCTGCTGCTCGGGCGTGGCGCCCTTCAGCTCGAACGAGACGATCGCCCCGCCGCCGCTCTGCTGGCGCATGGCGATGTCGTACTGCGGGTGGGACTTCAGCGCCGGGTGGTACACCTTGGCCACGGCCGGGTGCGACTCCAGGAACTCGGCCACCGCCAACGCGCTCTGCGAATGCCGCTCCATGCGGATGGCCAGCGTCTCCATGCCCTTGAGCATCACCCACGCATTGAACGCGGACAGCGTCGGGCCGGCCGTGCGCACGAACGGGAAAAGCTTGCCCATGATGTAGTCGTGCTTGCCGACCACCGCGCCGCCCAGCACCCGCCCCTGGCCGTCGATGTGCTTGGTGGCCGAGTGCACCACCACGTCCGCGCCGAACTTGATCGGCTGCTGCAGCGCCGGCGAGCAGAAGCAGTTGTCTACCACGAACAGCGCGCCCGCATTGTGGGCGATGTCGGCAATCGCCGCGATGTCCGAGACCTCGGTCAGCGGATTCGACGGCGTTTCCAGGAAGAACAGCTTCGTATTCGGGCGCACGGCGGCGCGCCACGCGGACAGGTCGCCCGTGTCCACGTAGGTCGTCTCCACGCCGAACTTGGCCAGGATCGTGTTGAACAGCGTCATGGTCGAGCCGAAGATCGACCGCGAGCTGACCAGATGGTCACCCGATTGCAGCGACGCCAGCGCCACGGAGAGGATCGCGCTCATGCCCGATGCCGTGGCCATGCACGCCTCGCCGCCCTCCAGCGCCGCCAGCCGCGACTGGAACATCGACACCGTGGGGTTGGTGAAGCGCGAGTACGTGTAGCCCTCTTCCGAGTTGGCAAACCGCTCGGCCGCCTCTGCGGCGCTGTGGAAGCAGAAGCTCGAGGTCAGGTACATCGCCTCGGAGTGCTCCATGAACTCGCTGCTGCGCAGCGTGCCGGCGCGCACGCCGAGGGTATCGATGCCGAGGGACTCTGGTTGGAACGGTTCACTCATGCTGCTGGCTGTCTTCTGATCGGATTAATCGTGGTTGCCCGAGCGCTGCAGATGCAGTTGCGAGCGCTCCGTGTCGGCATTGGTGCCGTCGCGGTCAGCCTGGCTGCGCGCCGTCTCCAGGCGCACCAGGTATTCCTCGTCGATATCGCCGGTGATGTAGCGGCCATCGAAGCACGAGGCGTCGAAGTCGCGCAGCGCCGGATTGATGTCGCGCACGGCCTGCTTCATCGCTTCCACGTCCTGGTACACGAGCTTGTCGGCGCCGATCATCTGCGCCACTTCCTCGTCGGTGCGGCCGTGGGCCACCAGTTCGCTGCGCGTGGGCATGTCGATGCCGTACACGTTCGGGTACTTCACCGGCGGCGCGGCCGAGGCGAAGATCACCTTGTTGGCGCCAGCGTCGCGGGCCATCTGGACGATTTCGAGCGAGGTGGTGCCGCGCACGATGGAATCGTCGACGATCAGCACGTTCTTGCCCTTGAACTCCACGCCCATGGCGTTGAGCTTCTGGCGTACCGACTTCTTGCGCACGGCCTGGCCCGGCATGATGAAGGTGCGGCCCACGTAGCGGTTCTTGAAGAAGCCCTCGCGGTAATCCACGCCGAGCGAGTTGGCCACCTGCATGGCGGCCGGGCGGCTCGAGTCGGGAATCGGCATGACCACGTCGATGTCGCCGGAGGACACTTCGCGGCGGATCTTCTCGGCCAGGTAGTCACCCATGCGCAGGCGCGCGTCGTAGACGGGCACGCCATCGATGCACGAATCCGGGCGGGCCAGGTACACGTACTCGAAGATACAGGGCGTCAGCACCGGGTTCTCGGCGCACTGCTTGCTGTAGAACTTGCCGTCCATGTCGATGAAGATGGCCTCACCGGGCGCCACGTCGCGCTCCATGCGATAACCCATGCCTTCCAGCGCCACGGATTCCGACGCGATCAGGTATTCCTTGCCCGTCGGGGTGTCGACGCTGCCGATGCAGAGCGGGCGGATGCCGAACGGGTCGCGCACAGCCAGCAGGCCGTAGCCGGCGATCTGGGCGGTAATCGCATAGGCACCCTTCACGCGGCGATGCATGCCGGAGACGGCCTTGAAGATCGCCTCGGGGTCCAGGGACAGGCCGTCGCTGCCGCGCTGGAGTTCGTCGGCCAGCACGTTCAGCAGCACTTCGGTGTCCGAATGCGTGTTGATGTGGCGACGGTCGCGGCGGAACATCTCCTCGCGCAGCTGTTCCGAGTTGGTCAGGTTGCCGTTGTGGGCCAGGATGATGCCGTACGGCGCGCTCACGTAGAACGGCTGGGCTTCTTCCTCGCTCGAGGCGGAGCCGGCCGTCGGGTAGCGCACCTGGCCGATGCCGGACGTGCCCGGCAGGCCGCGCATGTTGCGGGTGCGGAACACATCGCGCACGAGGCCGTTGGCCTTGTGCATGTGGAAGGTGCTGCCGTTGGCCGTGGCGATGCCAGCTGCATCCTGTCCGCGGTGTTGCAACAGCAGCAGGCTGTCATAGATCAATTGGTTGACAGGGCTGGTGGAAACCACGCCGACGATACCGCACATGCCGCACTCCCAGGAAAGGCAACTTTGATTCAGGGGCGCGGTCCCGGCTGCAATCCGGTAGGAGGCGTCGGGACCCGCGTTGACTTCAGGTCTTTACATACTTGGCCAGGTCCGGCGGCAGCCATTGCCGCAACTCGTCCATGGCCTGCATCACATAGGGGCGCGACACCGCGTCGCGCCAGAATTGTTCTTCCGGCAGCTTGGTGAGCCCGGCCAGCACCACGACCAGCATCACGATCAGCACGCCGCGCGCGAGGCCGAATACCAGCCCCAGGCCGCGATCCGCGGGCTTCAGGCCCGTGGTTTCCAGCAACTGGCCGAGGATGGCGCCGGCCAGTGCCGACACGATCCAGGTACCCAGAAACACTGCGAGGAAGCCCAGCGCACTGCGCGTGAGCTGCCCGCCGGGCAGCGTTTCCGGCATCCACTGGGCTGCCATCGCGCCGAAGTGGTAGGCCAGCAGGAAGGCCACCACCCAGCCCACCAGGGCCAGCACCTCGCGGACCAGCCCGCGCAGGATGCCGATCAGGCCCGAGGCCACGAGGATGAAGGCAACGCCGTAATCGAAAAAAGTAAAAGCCATGCGTCTGGCGCTTGTTCCTGGCAGATGACCCGTCAGATGGGGGCGATTTACAGTTCCACCACCTTGGAGGTCAGGCCCACGGCCTTGACCTTCTTGTCGGCCGCATCGGCGGCGTCACGATCGGTGAACGGGCCGGCGCGCAGCAGGATCCGCTCGCCGTCGGCAAGCGTCTTTTTCTCCACATAGGCCGGCACCTTGCTCGCCTTGAGCTTGGCCAGCCAGTTCTTCGCACGCTCTTCGGACGAGAACGCGCCAATCAGGATCATGAACTTGCCGCTGCCGGTGGCCTTGTCAGCCGGCTTGTCGGCGGGCTTGGTCTCGGCGACCTTGGTATCGGGCCTGGCTTCTGGCTTGGCATCGGCACGCGGCTTGTCGGCCGCGGCTGGCGCGCTGACGAGTTCCTCGCCGGCGTCCAGCGCGGCGTCATTGCGCGTGGCGGACGGCGTGGGTGGCAGCGGATCGGCCTTGCGCGCCTCCACCTTCGGCTTCTGCGTAGCGCCCTGCCCGTTGGCTACCTTGACCGCCACGTCCTCCGATACCGGACGGGGCTTGTGTTCGAAGACGATAGGCAGCACGATGACCGCCGCCACGAGCAGTACCACGGCGCCAATCAGGCGGCGCCGCGCGCGTTGCTTCTGCGGGAAGTCGGGGTCGAGGGTGTCGTCGGCGTATTCCTCGTTCAACCGGCGCGACGCGCCGACGCCAGCGCCCACATCCGCGCGCGTACGACGACCGCGCTCCGGTGCCGGATCAGAGCCCTTGCGGGACGAGAACAGCGAAAGCAGGCCCATGGATGCCGATGCCTAGAGAGTGATTCGGTGCGATGTCATTCCGGCGGCGATCAATTCGCCTGCGTGGCGCGATACGCGAGCACGCCGGCCACCGTATAGAACGACCCGAAGACCAGGATTCTATCATTCTCGGTCGCTCTCTCGATGGCATCGCGATACGCCAATTCCGGACTGGAGAAGCACGCGGCCGTATTGTCCGGGCCCTCGCGGAAGCCGCCTGCCTCAAGCTGCTCGCGCAGGTCCGCCGCGCTGGCGGCGCGGTCGGTGGGCAGGTCGCAGAAGCACCAGTGGTCCACCTTGTCCGCCACGTGGCTTAGTACGCCGGCAATGTCCTTGTCTGCCATCGCCMCGAACACCGCGTAGGTGTAGCGAAAGAAGCCCATGTTCTCGAGGTTCTGACCCAGCGTGGCGGCTGCATGTGGATTGTGCGCCACATCGAGAATCACCGCCGGACGGCCCGGCATCACCTGGAACCGGCCCGGCAATTCGACGAAGGCGAGCCCGTTACGCACCTCCTGCGCGCTCACCGGCAGGCGCGGACGCATGGCCTGCAGCGCCGCGAGCGCCGCCGAGGCGTTCAGCAGTTGGTTGGCGCCGCGCAGCGCCGGGTAGCCCAGGCCGTTCAGCTTGCGGTCCGGACCAATCCAGTCCCATTGCTGCCGTTCCTGCCCCTTGGCCGCCTGATGGTGGAAATCGCGGCCCACGAGCCACAATTCCGCGCCGATGGCTTCCGCATGGTCGATCAGCGATTTCGGCGGCATCGGGTCGCCGCAGATCGCCGGCACGTTCGGGCGGAAGATGCCCGCCTTCTCGAAGCCGATTTTCTCGCGCGTGTCGCCGAGGTACTGGGTATGGTCGATGTCCACGCTGGTGATGACCGCGCAGTCCGTATCGATCACATTCACCGCGTCCAGCCGTCCGCCGAGGCCCACTTCGAGGATGATGGCGTCGAGCCCGGCCGCCGCGAAGGCGTGGATGATGGCCAGCGTGGTGAATTCGAAATAGGTCAGGCTGACCGG
Organism: Cupriavidus sp. 05T42; assembly: GCF_056396345.1. Classification (NCBI taxonomy): domain Bacteria; kingdom Pseudomonadati; phylum Pseudomonadota; class Betaproteobacteria; order Burkholderiales; family Burkholderiaceae; genus Cupriavidus; species Cupriavidus sp. 05T42. The sequence goes on along the minus strand of NZ_JBFTLH010000006.1, from coordinate 8,417 downwards.
ATCGGCAAAGCTCGTGCGGGCGCGCTCGACGGCTTCGAAGTGCGGCAGCAGCTGCGCGTCCGTGGCCATCTCCCCGTTGATGCGCGCGCGCTCGTTGAACGTGATCAGGTGCGGCGAGGTATGCATGCCGACCTTGTAGCCGGCCTCGAGCAGGATGCACTCGAGCATCGCGCACGTCGAACCCTTGCCGTTGGTGCCGCCCACGGTGAAGACCACCGCGTCGATGCGCAGGCCCAGCGCTTCCTTGACGCGCGTGATGCGGGTCAGGCCCATGTCGATGCCCACGGGGTGGGCGCTTTCCAGATGGGTCAGCCAGTCGGGGAGATTGTGGAAGATGGGCATGGGAAAACCAGATTCAAAACTGGAAAAACAAAATGGCGCGGGTGGGGGCACCCGCGCCATTGTCCTGCATTCACACGAATCGCGTCAGGCTACCGCGTCCGCCGGTTGCTTCTGCAGCAGCGCCAGCAGTTGCGCCAGCTCGGCGCGCAGCTTGCGACGGTCGACGATCATGTCGATCGCGCCCTTCTGCAGCAGGAACTCGGCACGCTGGAAGCCTTCCGGCAGCTTCTCGCGCACGGTCTGCTCGATCACGCGCGGGCCGGCAAAGCCGATCAGCGCCTTGGGTTCGGCAATCACCACGTCGCCCAGGAAGGCGAAGCTGGCCGAGACGCCGCCCATGGTCGGGTCCGTCAGCACGCTGATGAACGGCAGCTTGGCGTTGGCCAGCTGGTTCAGCATGGCCGTGGTCTTGGCCATCTGCATCAGCGACAGCAGGCTTTCCTGCATGCGCGCGCCGCCCGTGGCGGTAATGCAGATAAACGGCACCTTCTGCTCGAGCGCCGCCTGCGCGCCGCGCGCGAAGCGCTCGCCCACCACGGAGCCCATCGAACCGCCCATGAACTCGAACTCGAAGCAGCTCACCACCACCGGAATGGTGTGGATGGCACCGCCGATGACGACCATCGCATCGGTCTCGCCAGTCTCTTCCATGGCGGCCTTGATGCGGTCCGGGTACTTCTTGGTGTCCTTGAACTTCAGCGCGTCCACCGGCACGATTTCCTGGCCGATTTCATAGCGGCCTTCGGCGTCCAGCAGCGCGTCCAGCCGCTCGCGCGAGCGGATGCGCATATGGTGGTCGCACTTCGGGCAGACGTGCAGATTGGCCTCGACGTCGGTCCGGTACAGCGTGGACTCGCACGCCGGGCACTTGACCCACAGCCCTTCCGGAATGCCCTTGCGGGTGGAGGGGTCGGTCTGTTGAATCTTGGGAGGCAGGAGTTTATCCAACCAGCTCATGAAAGCTCCTTACGGATAGCCGCCGTCCGCGCGCCAGCCTGCATGCGCAGGCGCTGACGGTGAGACGACAGGGAATCAGGCCGCGAATTTACCATGCCGGGCCGGTCTGGCCGAAGCAAATCGCATCGATTGTGATACATCGATCACAATCAAGCCATGTCGATGTCGGCATGGCGTCACGTTTTGCCGTGGCTCAGGCGTCCAGGGCCCGGCGGATTTCGGCGATGAAGTCGCGCAGCGCGGTCACTGCCTGGTCGCGCGGGGCGTCTTCCAGCAGTTGCACCAGACGGCTGCCGATCACCACGGCGTCCGCCACGCTGCCGATGGCGCGCGCGGTCTGGGCATCGCGGATGCCGAAGCCCACGCCCACCGGCAGGTTGGCGTGGCGCTTGATCAGTGGCAGGCGGCTCGCCACGCTTTCCAGGTCGATCGTGGCCGAGCCGGTCACGCCCTTCAGCGACACGTAATAAAGATAGCCGCTGGCGACCTTCGCCACCGCCTCGATGCGCGCATCGGTGGAGGTCGGGGCGAGCAGGAAGATGGGATCCATCTCATTGGCGCGCATCAGGGCGGCAAACGCCTCGCACTCCTCGGGCGGATAGTCGACCACGAGCACGCCGTCCACGCCAGCCGCGCGGGCGGCCTTGGCGAAGGCCTCGTCGCCCATCCGCTCGATCGGGTTGGCGTAGCCCATCAGCACGACGGGCGTGCTGGCGTCGGTTTTTCGGAATTCTGCGACCCAGGCGAGCACCTGCGTCAGCGTCACGCCCTGCGCGAGCGCCCGCTCGGATGCGCGCTGGATCACCGGGCCGTCGGCCATCGGGTCCGAGAACGGCACGCCGAGTTCGATCACATCGGCGCCACCGGCCACCAACGCGTGCATCAGGTCCACGGTCAGGCCGGGCGCCGGATCCCCGGCGGTGATGAACGGAATCAGGCCCTTCTTCTGCTGCGCGGCCAAGGCCGCGAAAGTCTTCTGGATGCGGGACATGTCAGGAATTAGATAAGGCGTTGGACGGCGGCATCGGCTTCCGCGGCATCGTCATTGGCGGCGGGTACTGCGGGTTGAACCGGATCCGGCACGGCGGGMGTGACCAGGGGGATCGCCGCCTCCACCCGCTGGCGCACCAGTTGCGCGTACTCAGGATTCATCTCATAGCCGACGAAGCGCCGGCCATGGCGCACGCAGGCCACGGCGGTGGTGCCGCTGCCCGTGAACGGATCGAGCACGAGCCCGCCCGGCGGGCAGCTCGCCAGCACCATCCGCTCCACGATCTCGAGCGGCTTCTGGGTCGGATGGTCGGCGCGCTCGGGGTCCTGGCGATGGATGCGGGACACGCTCCACAGGTCCTTCGGGTTGTATCCCACCTCGAGCCACTTCTTGCCCTCGAAGCGCGGCCGGCTGCGCGCCTTCTTGGTCTCGGCGTCGTACGGAATCCGTACCGGGTCGAGGTCGAAGTAGTAGTCGCGCTGGCGGGCGAAGAAGCCGATGTTGTCATGCACCGACGAATACTTGCGCGTGGTGCCTCCCATGCTCGGCACGCGGCGGTCCCAGATGATCTCGTTGATCATGGTCAACCGTTGCTTGAGCATCACGAACAGCTCGGGCGAGTACTGCCACGTGCAGAACAGGTAGAGCGAGCCGCGCGGCGCGATTTTCGGCACGATGGCGTCCATCCACCGCTCGGACCATTCCAGGTAGGCTTGGCCCGAGAGGCGGTCGGAATCGTTGCCGTAGTCCTTGCCCAGCCCATAGGGCGGGTCAGCCACGACGAGATCGATGGAGCCGTCGGGGATCTTGGAGATCCCTTCCAGCACGTCTTCCTGATAGAGCCGCAACGCGGAGGAGTCCAGCAGGTCGGATTCGGGAGGCAGCACTTGCATCAGAGCTTCAGCCCCGCACGTTCGGCCACGGTGTGCATGTCCTTGTCGCCCCGTCCGGAGAGGTTCACCAGCAGTAGCTTGTCCTTCGGCAGCGTCGGCGCCAGCTTGCAGGCGTAGGCGATGGCATGGCTCGACTCCAGCGCCGGGATGATGCCCTCGATGCGGCAGCAGTCATGGAAGGCCTTGAGCGCCTCGTCGTCGGTAATCGGCACGTACTGCGCGCGGCCGATGTCCTTGAGCCACGCGTGCTCGGGACCCACGCCCGGGTAGTCCAGGCCGGCCGAGACCGAATGGGTCTCGATGATCTGGCCGTTGGCGTCCTGCAGCAGGTAGGTGCGGTTGCCGTGCAGCACGCCCGGCGAGCCGCCGGTCAGCGACGCCGCGTGGCGGCCCGTCTCCAGGCCGTCGCCGGCGGCTTCCACGCCGATCAGCTGCACATCGGGATAGTCGATATACGGATAGAAGATGCCCATCGCATTGGAGCCACCTCCCACGCACGCGATGACCGCGTCTGGCTGGCGGCCGGCCAGCTCGGGCATCTGCACCTTGGCTTCCTCGCCGATCACGCACTGGAAGTCACGCACCATCATCGGGTACGGGTGCGGGCCCGCCACGGTACCGATGATGTAGAACGTGGATTCCACGTTGGTCACCCAGTCGCGCATCGCTTCATTGAGCGCGTCCTTGAGCGTGCGCGAGCCGGACTCCACGGGCACGACGGTGGCACCGAGCAGCTTCATGCGGTAGACGTTGGCGGCCTGACGCTGCACGTCCTCGGCCCCCATGTAGACCACGCATTCCATGCCGAAGCGCGCGGCGATCGTCGCCGTGGCCACGCCGTGCATGCCGGCGCCGGTTTCGGCAATCACGCGCTTCTTGCCCATCTTGCGGGCCAGAATCGCCTGACCAATCACATTGTTGATCTTGTGCGCGCCGGTGTGGTTCAGGTCTTCGCGCTTGAGGAAGATCTGGGCCCCGCCGAGCGTCTCGCTCCAGCGCTGCGCATGGTAGATCGGCGACGGGCGGCCGACGAAGTGCTTCAGCTCGCGCCGGTATTCGGCGTCGAACGCGGGATCGTTCTGGGATTGCGCATAGGCTTCGCGCAGCTCGTCCAGCGCGTGAACCAGCGTTTCGGAAACGAAGGTGCCGCCATAGGGGCCGAAATGGCCACGGGAATCGGGCAAGTCGTACATGTCCAGGCTCTCAGGATGGCGCACCGGCCCGGTTCGGGCAGGGGCGCTGAAATTCGGGGATGCGGCCGGCAGGCGGCGGGAACGGGTCCGGGAGGCCCCGGGTCACCCTGCTTCCGCCATGCGCACGGCACGCACGAACGCGGCAATGCGGGCGTGGTCCTTCACGCCCTTCGACGCCTCCACGCCGCTGCTCACATCCACGGCATAGGGGCGCACGCGCTCAATCGCGCCAGCGACGTTTTGCGCGTTCAACCCACCACTCAAAACGATGCGAGGAGCGCCGTTTGCGTTCGGGCTGCCCTTGGGGGGCACGGAGGGTGCCGGCTGCGAGGTGGAAACCAGCGCCGGATCGGTCGGAAGCCATTGGCCGGGAATCAGGGTCCAGTCGAAGACGTGGCCGCCACCGCCATAGCCTTCCACGAAGGCATCGAGCAACAGGCCGGCGGCGTCACGGTATTGATCGGCGAATTCTACCAAATCGAGCCCCGGACGAACACGGGCCGCACGCATGAAGGGCAGCCGGCAGCGCCGGGCGATCTCCGCGCACTGCTCGGGGGTCTCGTCACCGTGGAACTGAAGTAGCGTCAACGGCACTCGCTCCGCCACGTGGGCCACTTCCTCGGCATCGGCATTGACGAACAGGCCAACCACCGAGACGAACGGCGCGACTCGCTCGGCCAGTGCCGCCGCGCGCGCCACGTCCACATAGCGCGGGCTGCCGGCGTAGCAGACCAGGCCGATGGCGTCGGCGCCGGCATCCACGGCGGCGCGTACGTCGTCCTCGCGGGTCAGGCCGCAGATCTTGACGCGGGTGCGGCCGGGCATCTGGCTGAAATCAGGCGCCGTCATCGGTAAAGACTCCGTGGAAGAAGCTCGCGGACGGGTCCGCGGCGGGCAGCCGGTACGGCTCAGGATACTTCACGCCGGCCAGGTAGAGGCCATCGGGCATGAAGGTGGGCGCAGCCAGACGGCGGTCGCGGCCGGCCAGCACTTCGGCCATCCAGCTCACCGGATAGCGGCCCCGCCCTACCGCTACGAGGGAACCCATCAGGTTGCGCACCATGTGGTGCAGGAAGGCGCTGGCGCGGAAGCGCAGGAAGACCCAGTTGCCGTCGGCCTTCAGGGTCACGTCGTACATCGTCTTGATGGGCGACTTGGCCTGGCATTCGGCGGCGCGGAAGGCCGAGAAATCGTGCTCGCCCAGCAGGCAGCTCGCGGCGGCGCGCATGGCATCCACGTCGAGCTGCTGGCCCGGCGGGAGCATCAGGTAGCCGGCGCGGCCATGCAGCATTGGCACGCGGTGCGGGCCGGTGTAGAGCGCGTAGTAATACTTGCGCTCGAACGCCAGGAAGCGCGCGTGGAAGCCCTCGTCCACCGGCTCGGCCCATTGCAGGGCGACCGACGGCGGCAGGAAGGCATTGATGCCGCGCACCCAGGAAAACTTGTCGCGCGAGAGTTCGGTATCGAGATGAATCACCTGCCCGAGCGCATGCACGCCGGCATCGGTACGCCCCGCCACCGTGGTCAGCAGGCGAGTCCCGGCAAAACGCTCGATGGCGTCTTCCAGGTGGTCCTGCACGGTATTGCGGTGCGGTTGCGCCTGCCAGCCCGAGAAGGCCGACCCGTCGTACTGAAGCCCGATGGCGATGCGATTCATGGATCCCAAAAGAAAATGCGCCGGAAGGGACGCTTCCGGCGCATCGCTTCGGGCCGCAACGGCGTGGCGCCGTGCAAGCCCTCCATCATACCGGCCTTTGCAGGCCGTTTTCCGACGCGTGACCGCTACCGGTCAGGCCACCTCGCGCAGCAGCGTGCGCGCTTCGGCCTGGAGCGGGTCTTGCGACTGATCCACCACTTCCTGGAGTAGTTCGCGGGCCCCTTCCTTGTCGCCGATCTCGATGTAGGCACGGGCCAGGTCGAGCTTGATCTGCATGTCGCGGCCGCCGTCCATGCCGTTGGCGGACAGGGTGCTGGCGGACACGCCGTGGGTGGTGTCACCACCGCCCTCGGACGTCACGCGGCTCAGGTCGATCGGCTCGGCCAGACGGCCGTTCTGCAGCATCGTCGGCGCCGGGAGCGGCACCGAGTCGGCCAGCGGGTCGTTGCCCGCCGACTTGCCGGCGCTGCCGGGGTTCAGGTCGAGCGAGATGCCCGACATGTCGAACTCCAGCGGACGCGAACGCGTCGGGGTATCGAGCGCCGGCACCTCGGCCAGGTGGCGGCTTTCCAGGTCAGCCGGCATGTCGAGGCCGGTGTCGTGGCTTTCGTCGAGTACGTCATCCAGACGTGCCACCGGTTCCGCTTGGAATTCGTTACCGAATACCAGCGAGGCCGACTCCGGTGCCACGATGGGCTCCCCCGGCGCGGGCGCCGGGAAGGCGTCGAGCGGCAGCGCCAGATCCGCCATGGCGGGCTCGCGCGGCGGTTGCTCGAGGTTGTGCGCGGGGTCCTGCGTGCGCCATTGGTCCGCGACCGGCGTGGTGGTATCCACTTCGGCCGTGGCGTCCGGCGCTACCGACAAATACAAGGCATTGCTCGGGTCCAGCTTGCGACCCATTTCGGCGGCCTGCAGCCAGTCCGCGCCTTGCCCGCCCGTCTGGGCGAACATTTCTTCTGCAATCACTCGGAAACCTTCCACATCCTGGCGAGTGTTGTAAATCTCCAGCAGCTTCAGGCGAATGGCCTGACGCTCCGGGCTCTGTTGCAGCGCTTCGCGCAGGATTTCTTCGGCCTGCACGTCGCGCCCGTAGGCGATATACACCTCCGCCTCGGCGATCGGGTCCACCTCGGTAGCTTCCGGCGAGTTGTTGCCGATCCGGAAATCGGCGCCGAACACGCTGTGCTGCGAGGTATCCACGCTCTGGCCGCCGGCGGTGCCGAACAGCGAATGGCCACCGGCCATCACCGTGCTTTCCTGCGACAGGATGCTGTCGCCGAAGCCGCCKTTGTCAGCGGTCTTCTGCTTCTGGCGGCGACGATAGACGGCATAGCCGCCCAGCAGCGCGACCAGCAGGCCGGCGCCCGGCAGCAGCATCGGGTTGCCCAGCAGTTCGTCCAKGAACGAGGGTTCCGGTACCGGTGCGGGCTGCACGCGCGGCGCGGGCTTCTTCACGGCCACAGGGGCGGAAGCGGCGGCGGCCGGGGCGGGTGCGGCGGCGTCTGCCTGCGGCGCCGAAGCGGCGGCCGTTGCAGCCACAGCGGCTGCGGCCGGCGCGGCGGCATCGGCTGCGGAGGCCGGTGCAGCTGCCGTGGCGGCCGGAGCCGGCGTCGGCGTGGCCGTGCTCGTCGCGGCAGTCGCCGTGTCAGCGGGCTTGGCCGGCTCGGCGGGCACCACGGTCGGCGCGGTGCTGGCCGCCGGCGTGGCCGGCGCAGCAGCCTGGGCCGGAGCCGCCTTGGCCTGGTTCAGCTTGGCGATCTCGGCATTCTTCAGCTCCATCAGGCGCTGCATGTCCGTGACGTTCTTCTCGAGCTGGGCCAGCTTCGACTCGGCGTCCTTCAGCTTGCGCTGCGAGGCCACTTCGGCTTCGGCCTGGGCTTGCGCCTTGGCCTGCGCGGCGCGGTCTGCCTTGCTCAGCTTCAGTTCGTCGCGCGGACCGGCGGCGGGCACCGTGGTGTCCTGCACGCGCGCCGTCACGTTGCCGGACTGCTCACGCCCCGAGCCCGCTTCCACGGACTTCGCGGCAGCGGCGGCGGCCAGACGGCTGCGGTAGCTGTCGAAGCCCTGCGTGCGCGCCACGACCTCGCGGCGAGCTTCGCGCGGGCTCACGGACTGCGCCTGCTGGGCGCTCGGCACCTTCAACACCGCGCCGGACTTGATCCGGTTGATGTTGCCGCCGATGAATGCATTCGGATTATTCCGATACAGCGCGAGCAGCATCTGCTCGAGCGACACGTCCTGGCCCTGCGCGGCATCGCCGGCAATGCTGGACAGCGTGTCGCCGCGCTGGATCGTGTATGGCTCGCCGGCGGCAGCGCCGTCGGTCGATGCGGGGGCCGCCGGGGCGRCGGCGCGGCGCGGCTGGCGCGGGGCCGGAGCCGGAC